>DATFDS010000261.1:0-15670 GCA_035251955.1 Sphingobium sp.
CCGCCAGAAGCCGCGTGCGCAAATCCATCGAGAGCGGGTGACCCATCCACGCCAGCCTCCTTCACCAGCAGGGATTATGAATCAGAAATCGGGCCCGAGAGGAATCCCCTATCGATTCAAAGCGGTCGAAAACCGCTCTAAAAGTGGGTTTGGCTCAAATGAGAAGGGCAATATGCTGCGACTACTCACGGTGGGTCGCGCATACCGGATCTGGGATCACCGAACAAAACTGATGCTTCTGGTTCGTCAAGGCGAAAACAATAATTATCTCAAGGTTCTGCTACGTTCCGGTTTATGGGAAGTCCATACCGGAGCTAACACTTACAGGAAGATTGAAGAAATCACCGGAACCGATATAGCTTCGGTCCGCGATAATGTTGTTGATTGGTCAGCTGACCTGAGCCCCGATTTTTACAGCTATCTTACATCGCAGCCGACCGACTTGACTGCCTATCTCGCTTGGTAAGAAATTGATTTACGAATTCGTCACATACTTCTAGCTGCAGTACGCCGTCCCTGACGGAATTCGCAAAAAGACCCTTAGCTTCCAGAAGATGATAATCCCTGAAAATCGGGATTGGTAGCCGTTTGAGGTAATTAGCAGAATTATTTGCACTGCCATTTACGATGTCGTTGCGTAGGTTCGTTGCTAGAGATGAGTTTAGATAGATTAATACTGCTTCTCGTGCTTCGGTATTGTAAGGAAAAACGCCGACGACACCTTGATCGAAGATGGCAGAATCCATCAGCGATGCAGAAAGCCGTCGTGCCGTAACCATTGGTACAGCTAATCCTGTCTTGAAATAAAAACCTAAATTTTGCAGACGAGCCTTTTTGTTGGTTTTATAGAAGCTAATCGCCTCAGCGTCCCACCGAATTGCCCATGCCGTTCTTGCATTGAAAGATCTGTGCCCGCCCCGGATCAGGGGTACATACAATTTGTCCCCGCTTAAACCGTTCCGCTTCTGTTCAGCGGTTAATGGTCCCTGATGGACCATTTCCCAGTCGATAGAGTGCCCATTCATGCGCTTGTTAATGCGGCTTGGATCGAATCCGACGAATTGCTCATTGTTGCCGCTGTAAATGCCGGTTTTGCAGTCAGCGATTTCGCCGAGCGTGGTCCAGTCCTGCAACTCGGAGCGGATCTCTGCCATGCTGGATCGCCACCCATTGCTTATGTTGGCCCGCAACTGCACCCCAGTGAAACGTGCAGTCGAACTCTCCGGCTGTTGTAAAAGTGGTGAAGTATCACAGAAGGCCTCGGTCCACGTTAACGAAGCATCATCGGATGTTGAAGCCTTGTTACCGGCGATAATGCACAGATTACCATAGCCGAAGTTGACGGTCTCGAACCGCTTGGATGGAAAACGGATGATGTGTGAGGGCTTTCCATACTGCAATAAGTACCGACGGAGCGACGAATGGTTTTTGCTCGTCAAAAATGTGTCGGGGAGCAGAAATACATACCTTCCTCCGTCCACAAGCTTCATCAGTGAGAAGATAAGAAAAAGGCCATAGGACTCCCGAACATACATGTCTGGAAGAATGGTTTTTAGGCGCTTCCGATAATCAACGCTAAAAAAGAGGCCGAATGGAGGATTCGAGATAACTGCATCGTACTGTGTCTTTAAAATGTCTCTCTCTTTAAACAGCCCATCGTCTACAAATATGTCAATAAAATCGGCCTGATGAGGCTCAATGTTGAGCGATGGATAGCGTTGTTTGGTGTGTGCTAGAACAAGCACGTCCACGTCGATAGCGTCAACACATTTGGGAATTCCGACCAGCCGACTTAACAGAGCACCATTTCCAACGCTTGGCTCAAGCAAACTGAGATTCTGCACGTTGCCCAGCAGTTCAGCCATCGCGGAATTGACCTCTGGCGCGTCGGTGAAATACTGCTTCAGGGCTGTCTGACGTGCGAGGGCAGTGGCCATGCCAATTCCTTAGATATGCGACTTATAAGTATCATAAGGAATGTTGGCTTCCGATGCAATCTTCCGTGCGAGATTACATTCAAAGGCACGAATGAGGTATAGCGCAGGTCGAATTTCGAAATCGCTTCCTCCCAAAATGCCTTCGATAGGAAGGGGCGCAAGCCGGGTTTCTGCCCTGCCGTCGAATCTTTCCGGCGCTATAGGAAAATGCATCGACGCCGACAAACGCGACCTTGTCTTGGGGGAAGCGAAGGAGGTCGGCCCCGGATCATCAGACACGAAAGCGCGTGACAGCTTCCCGTTCTTCGCGGCTTAGCACATCGATGATCTTGGCATAGGCGCGGGCTTGTTCCTCGTGAAGGCTCCTTTGTTGGGGACAGTCTGTCAGATGAGCCAGGTTGAGCGCCGCTGTTCTTCGATGTTCAAGATAATAACATCTTTCCATGCCCTACCTCCATCGACTGGCAGGCGGCAACTGCCGGGCGATATGGGAGGGCGACCGCCTGACCGCGCCAAGGATGAGCTTGTGCTTCATGAGAATACGGAATTCCTCCGCCTCCCTGGGATCAAGCAACACGAGCCGCGATCCACCCGACAGCAACGGTTCGACCGTGGAGATCCGGAACATATGTTTGGCGCACAGCGCCTCGACCGCGGCCGGGTTGTCGTCGATGTGGATGACGCGGCTCATGCCTGATTACCCCAAGTCCCGAACGGAAAGGGATTGAAGAGCATGGACCCGTCGGCCTTCTTCGATCGGTAGGGAAGGCGATGATCGCGAATGCGGCGCGCATAGCCTTGCGCGAGGCCATGGTGCGCGGCGCGTGCCGCCGCGCAGGGGGCGGATTGCGAACGCAGCAGTTCTTCCTGCTCACGCTGCAGCAGAAAATTCAGGTCTTCCATCAATAAGGCTCCTCGGCTGGCAAGCGGGAGCGCGATGGTCTCTCAGTTACAGCGGATGCCTGCAGCATATCCCGTGCAATATTATTTATATATCAGGGATCCGACATGCTGTCGTCCGAAATATGGTCGCGTGGAAAATACCGCCTATGCAGGCAAGGAGACCGACGACAGGGGCGATTGGCAGCTAATAATTTCAAATATCCCGTTTCGATAAACTTGAGTGATCCCGCAAATGTGGTGATTATATTTGAAAGGCTTATTATCTCTCTTTTTAGGAAAACGTCATTTCTTCTGTCATACTGCTAATTTTTATCAGCTTGTATTTTTCGGCGCGAGCAAGGAAGGCGGGGGTTGGAATTCGCGCTCACGCAGCCGAATCGCCCGTGGGGCGCACATGTAGGAATGTATGACAGTTCAACTGAAATCCACGCCATCGCTGTCCCGGATACAGCAAAACTGGCTCGCCAAGAGGGAACGGCGGATCCTCGACTGGCTGTGCTGCCGGATGCCTGGCTGGGTGACGCCCGACCGGTTGACGGCCGCGGGCATGCTGGGCGCGTCCATGACATTTGCCGGCTATGTCGCCAGCATCAGGGGGCCGTTCTGGCTGCTGCTGGCCATAGGCGGCTATGTCCTGCAATGGTTCGGGGACTCGATGGATGGAAGCCTCGCTCGCCATCGTCGCATCGAGCGTCCGTCCTATGGCTATTTCATCGACCATAGTTGCGATGGGCTGGCGACGCTCCTGATCCTGGGAGGGATGGGGCTCAGTCCGTTTGTGACGATGGATGTCGCGATGATCGCGCTTGCCGGTTATCTCCTGCTCTCGATCCACGCCTTTCTGGCCGCCCGCGTGCTGGGAGAGCTGAAACTATCCTATCTTTCCGCGGGGCCGACCGAACTCCGTTTCGTTCTGATCGGGCTGACGATCATGATGATGGTCCTGGGTTCGGGGCCGGGACTGTTCGGAGGATGGTCCGGATTCGACCTATTCGTCGGGTTGGTCGGGATAATCCTGATCCTGCTCTTTGTCGGCCAGACCCTGATCACGGGACGTCGTCTGGCGCGGACGGAGGTCGCGACGCTTCACCGGGATATTGCCGGCTGAACGGAGGATGAGGC
Source organism: Sphingobium sp. (assembly GCA_035251955.1). Lineage (GTDB taxonomy): Bacteria > Pseudomonadota > Alphaproteobacteria > Sphingomonadales > Sphingomonadaceae > Sphingobium. Next base: position 3,963 of record DATFDS010000261.1, read on the forward strand.
GCGATCGGAACCCGGGAAATGTCATTCGCCAGAGAAGGTGACGATGACCGCATTATGGTCATCCTCCTTGGCGATGGCGATCGAAGCCCGTCGCCCTTTTCCCGCCGCTGCAATCACCCCTGTCCCGCCTGACAGAAAGTCCGACGTCTTCTCCAGGCCCGCCGCCGCGAATTTCGCCCGATAGAAGTCCGCGATCCTGGCGGCATCATCCTGTGTCTTCAGCGTCACCTCATGGGCGCCATCGCCGCTTGGGGCGCTGTTCACCGCGCCGACAGTGGAGCCGGGATATTGCGGCGCGAAATCGGGCATGGTGACGCTGATGGGCGCGGGCGGCTGACTGGGGAGGGGCGGACGCGTTTCGCCTGCGGCAACGGGCGGCGTTTCATTGCCGACGGTTGAGACATTGCTGCCTTCCCGCGCCTTGTCATGGCCGGGGCCACAGGCCGCCAGCGTCGCGCAGCCAAGCAGGATGAAGACACGCATGGCGACTCTCCTCTCGTCCATGACAGAGGCTGATCCGTCACCCACGCTCCGCACCAGCGTGCCCCGACATCGCGCCCTCCATGGGAAGGCCCTCCTTTCGCCAGGCGGCCATGCCCCCGTCCAGCGCGGTGGCGCGCAGGAAGCCCAGTTCGCGCAAGGTCGCGGCGGCAAGGGTCGAGATCTTGCCGAATTCGCAGACGGTCAGGATTTCCACGTCGGGATCGGGAAAGGCCTCGTCCACCCGCAGCTCCAGCTGGCCGCGCGGCACATGGATCGCGCCCGGCACATGGCCCGCAGCATAGGCGTCCTTCTCCCGCACGTCGAGGATGACGAAGTCATTGGCCCGGCCGTCGAGGCGCAGGCGCAGCTCGTTCATGCCCATGAAGGGTGTCCTGGCGCTCGCCTCCTGCAGCAGCTGGCGGACGGTCTTCCCACCCGACATATTGGTCCGCAGCGCTTCGGTGAGGTGGGTCGGGGCAGAGAGATTGAGGCTGTTCATCATCGTCACGAATTCGGCCTGGTCCGTCCTGGCGAGGCGGGGATTGTTCGCCCGCTCCTGCCCGATGGTCGATCCTTCCCGACCCTTGTAGTCATGCGCGGGAAAGACCAGCGTGTCGTCGGGCAGCCGCAGGATCTTGTGGAACAGGCTGTCATGCAGCTGTACCGGGTCGCCGCCGGGAAGGTCGCTGCGCCCGGTGCCGCCGATCAGCAGCGTGTCGCCGGTGAAGAGGCGATCCTCGACATGGATGCACATGGAATCGCGAGTGTGGCCGGGCGTATGCATTATGTGCAGCCGCATATTGCCCAGGGCCAGCAGATGGCCGTCCTCCACATGCATGTCGACAAAAGGAGCGGGGGAAAAGCGGTGCATGACGATGGGCGCGTGCAGCGCCTCGCGCAGGGCGCGCGCGCCGGAGAAATGGTCGGCATGGGTGTGCGTGTCGATGATGTAGCGGACGCGCAGGCCCTGCCGGTTCACCTCACCCAGATAACGGTCGACCAGGTCCAGCGCGGGGTCGATGATCGCCGCCGCGCAGCAGTCTTCATTGGCAATGATATAGGATTTGCACCCTTCGCCATCCTGGAAGACCGCGAAGAACATCGGCGCTAATCCTGGGGCTGGGGGACGACGCGCATATAGGGCGTGACGCTGTTCCAGCCGTCGGGGAAGCGTTGCTTTGCCTCCTCGTCGGACATAGCGGGGACGATGATGACATCCTCGCCCCATTTCCAGTTCACCGGGGTCGCGACCTTGTGCCTGGCGGTCAGCTGGCAGCTGTCGAGCAGGCGCAGCACCTCGTCGAAATTGCGGCCGCTGCTCATCGGATAGCTCAGCATCGCCTTGATCAGCTTGTCGGGGCCGATCAGGTAAACGGTGCGCACCGTCTGGTTGTCGGCCGGGGTGCGGCCTTCGGAGGTATCGCCGGCGTCGGCGGGGAGCATTTCGTACAGCTTGGCGACCTTGAGATCGCTGTCGCCGATGATGGGATAGGTGACTTCGCCACCGGTCGCGGATTTGATGTCGGCCAGCCAGCGGTCATGATTGCCGACCGGATCGACCGACAGGCCGATCACCTTGCAGTTGCGGCTGGCAAATTCGGGTGCCAGCCGGGCGAGATAGCCCAGCTCCGTCGTGCAGACCGGGGTGAAATCCTTGGGATGCGAAAAGAGGATGCCCCAGCTGTCGCCCAGCCATTCATGAAAGCGGATGTCGCCTTGCGTCGTCTGAGCGGTGAAGTCGGGCGCCTTGCTGCCGATCGAGAGTGTCATGATCCCTCTCCCTGAAGACTCGGGGGCCCGCCGGAAACGGGCAGCCGAGACTATCATGGCGCGAAGGCTCGCGGTAGCGTGTAGCTCAGGCCCCTTTCTGTTCGAGCGTCGCGGCCAGCTGGACCGACAGATCCTCGATGGAAAAGGGTTTGGACAGCAGGGGAACGCCCTCCTTCGCCGCGGAAGAGGCCGCTGCGCTATAGCCGGTCATCAACATGGTCGATACATCCGGCACCTTCTGCCGGATCGTGCGGACCAGATCGATCCCGCTGACATTGCCGGGCATGATCATGTCGGACAGAACGAGGTCGAAATCCGGGTTCCGCTCGAGGCGTTGCAATGCATCTTCGCCGTTGACGGCACGTTCGATCTGAAAGCCCAGTTCGTGCAGCATCCCGCCGACCGCGTCCGCCACCGAATCATCGTCTTCGACCAGCAGGATGCGCTGCCTGTTGAACGATGCCATGGCGGTGGCGGGGTTGTCCTTGGCCTTGGGGGAGAGCAGCGTGCGCGGCAGGGCCAGGGTGATGGCGGTGCCCTCATCCAGGACGCTGTCGACGAAAACCTCCCCGCCCGACGCGCGCGCGAAACCATAGACCTGGCTGAGGCCCAGCCCGGTGCCCTGTCCGACGCCCTTGGTGGTGTAGAAGGGCTCGAAAATCTTTCCGACCAGTTCCGGCGCGATGCCGGTCCCGCTGTCGCTCACGGCGATCTTCACCCGATCCGGCGCATCGGCGCTGGCCGCGACATTGGCGGCCTCGACCACGATGATGCCCCCGCGCGGCATGGCGTCGCGCGCATTGAGGGCGATGTTCAGGATCGCCACTTCCAGTTCCGAAGCATCGACTTCCACCGGCCACAGATCGCTGGGAAGGTGCATGACCACTTCGATGCTTTCGCCCAGCGACCGCTCCAGCAACGCATCCATGCCGCGCAGCCGTTCCCGCAGGTTGACGACCTCCGGGTTGAGCGGCGTGCGGCGGGAAAAGGCCAGCAGCTGCCGCGTCAGTTTCGACCCGCGATCGACCGCCTGGCGGATGCCGGCCTTGAGCCTTTCCTGTTTGAGCGGATCGCTGGTGCGGTCCATCAGGTCGAGACCCCCGGCCGCAACCATCAGCAGATTGTTGAAGTCATGGGCGACGCCGCCGGTCAATTGCCCCATCGCCTCCATCTTCTGCGACTGGCGCAGCGCTTCCTCGGCCTGTCGGCGGCTGGTCGTTTCGGCCTGCAATTTCTGATGCGCCTCGCGCAGGGAGGAATAGGAGCCGGCGAGCATGACGATCAGTAGCGAGGCCACGACGACGATCACGCCGATCCCCAGATAGCGGGTCAGGCGCCGCGACAGGCTGTCCAGGGTCGAATGAAGATAGACCGTGCCCAGCCGCGTGCTCCCCTGCATAACGGGAACCGTGACGGTCAGCGCGCTCGGCAGCGTTTCGGGCTGTGCCACTTCGGCATTTGCCGGGAAGGTCGCCGGCGGCCGGGCATAGCCCGCGACGAAGCGCCCGTCGCTATCATAGGCCGCCGCGGCGACGATTTGCGGATCGGCCCGCAGCGCGTTCAGATATTCCTTCAATGCCGCGTCATCGGCGAAGGCCAGGGGCGCGGCGATGCCGCTCGCCAGGGTCTGGGCCTGGACCGTGATCTGCCGCAGCTTTTCGGCCCGGCCGACCTGTTCCAGCTGCAAGGCGAAGGCGAGCCCCGCGATCAGCAGCAGCAGGGCGAAGACGGAGGCCGAAAGAGGGGTGGCCATTTGCGCGATGATCTTGCCGATACCGGGCCGATCTACAGCTGTTGCTCGGGGGGCGTCTGTCATTTCCGGTTCACCGCAAGTGCAAGGCCAAGCAATTTGGAGCTGATCTTGAGGCCGTTGGTGCGGGCGGCGCTGTCATCGATCTGGAACCGCACCCGGCCGCTCTGCATGACGAAGGCGATCATCGCGCCGGGCGGGCCGCCGTCTTTGTCGGATACGGTCAGCACCGGCTGTCCGTCAAGCGTGGCGAAGGGCGCATAATCGGCTTCCGGCGAGTGCCCGGCATAGAGGATATGACAGCCGGTGATGCTGCCGGCCGGCGTCAGGCGTCGGACGTTCACCGGCCGCTGCATGATCTTCTGGCCGCGCACCACGTCGTTCAGGACGGCGCCGAACGGATCATCGCCGATGACGCAGATCATGAAATTCCTGTCCGCTGCGGGGAAGGCTTCCGGCGGCCATTCGACGAACGGCGCGAATTTGAAAAGGAAACTCGCCTTGACCGCTTTTTCCAGGCTGGCGGCCGAAGCGGCCATGCCCGGCTGCGCGGCGAGCAATGCCATCAGCGGCAGGCACAGCCTTGCCATCCCCCTGCGGCGTCGCTGGATATCCCTGGGTCCAGAAGGCCCTAGATGGTGCATTTCAGGGCCACGAAGACGCTGCGGCTGAGCGGATTGGCCTGCGAGGTGGGCAGCTCCCGATGATGGCTATGGAGCAGGTTGAAGCCGGAAACCGACAGTTCGGCCCGATCGCTGAATTGCCAGCCGAGCCGGGCGCCCAACTCGACATAGGCGGGAACGTGCGGGTCGGGGAGGGCGCTCACATAACGCAGGTCGAAATCGAAATTGATCTCTGGCCCGATGTCCATCGAGGACCGCAGCGTCGCCCGGTGGCGCGGGTCGTTTCCAACCTGGGAAACACCCAGCAGCGGCGTGGACCCTTCATCGAACCGGAATTTCTGGATGAGAAGGCTGTAGCCCGGCTTGAGCCGCCACCAGTCCGTCACCCGGACATCGGCCCAGGCATCGAAGCCGTAGCTGTCGCCTTTGATGCCGTTGCCCCACCGTAGCGGCAGGATGCTGATCGGCGCCGGCTCCACCGTGCGCAGATCGTCATAGACATTATAGAAGGAGGATATCGACAGCGAGACGTTGGGTGAGAGCATAAGGCGCGTGCCAAGTTCGAAGGCCGTCAGCTTTTCCGGCCGGAAGCTGGAGAGGGCGGTCAGGAACACGAGCTGCCCGATCGATTCCACAACATCCTCGTCGAAGGGTGTCGGCGAACGGACGGCACGCGATACGGCGCCCCAGATCAGGGCGTTTTCGCTCGGCCGCCAGGCCAGCCGCGCGCTCGGCAGGGCGATGAGGTCGGTATAGCTGCGCTGTTCCAGCCTGACGCCGACGGTGCCGGTGAGGGACGGGGTCAGCGCAACGCTGTCCTGGGCGAACAGGGTCGCCAGAAACAGGTCGCGGTTGCCGGGCACGAACAACAGGCCGGGAATATTCTCGATCTCGTAGCGGCTGAGGCGCACGCCGCCGCCCCAGACGATGTCATGCGCGGGGGCAGGCGAAAAGCTGTGCTGCGCTTCGATATCGAACGTGTCCAGGGCGAAACGCCCGCCATCATGCTCGAGCTCGCGCGCGGTGTGGTCGTAATAGGCCTGAACCTGCAGCGCCGCACCCGACGCCATGCTGCGGCGCCAGCGGCCCAATATGTCATAGCCATAATAATCCTCGTTCGGCGCGGTGCCTTGGCGACGGGACCCGTAATAGGCGTCGCCCTGCAGCATCACCGCGTCGTTCGCCGAACTGTTCCAATCGACGCGAAAGCCGACCTGCGTCCGACGGCTGCCATCATCGCTGCCGTCAGTGCTTTCGAAATTCTCATGGCGTTTGGCGAACAGCCGGTAATTTACCGCCTCGCCGGCCTGCCCGCCATAGCGCACGCCCAGGTCATAGGTCTTGTTGCCGATCACGCCCGTGCCATACAGGCCTTGCGAAGCGCCCGCATCGCGCGTGATGATGTTGATGACGCCGTTGACCGCGTTGGAGCCCCAGAGCGTGGCGCCCGGTCCGGAAATCACCTCGATCCGGTCGACATCTTCGGGCAGGACATCCTGCATGTCCCAATAGACGCCGGAATAGAGCGGCGAATAGACGCTCCGCCCGTCGATCATGACGAGCAGCTTGTTGGAGAAATTCTGCGCTTGCTCATTGCCGCCAAGGCCGCGGGCAGTGATGACGGTGTCGTTGGGGCCGCCGCGCATGATCTGCAGGTTGGGCGCCAGGCGCAGGATGCCCGGAAGGGTGAGCGTGCCGGACCGGACGATATCGTCATGCGTGATGACGTAGATGGATGCCGGCGCTTCGGCGAGCTGGCCGGAGGAGCGCGTGACGGAGGTCACATCCAGCTTTGACAGCGCCGAGATCGGCATGTCCCTCAATTCATCGATGCTTTGTGCGTAGGCCCAAGGGGCCGGCAGGGCCATCAGACTTGTCGCAGCCACTGCCGCTCGGCAAACGCCCCGTGCCTCTCGCATTCATTTCCCCCCTGTGCGCAAAGCGGTTCTCCGCACAGCGATCGTTACGCAGCTACGCTGAAAAAGTTCCAACGGCTTGCGGACAGTCTGTCGCGGCAATAGCTCAAAAGAGTTATTGACGCTTCCGGCCGCCTGTGGAATTTCCTCTGCCGAAGGCGGCAAGATAGTCGCCACGGGAGAGGATGTCATGAAATTCGCACCGGTTGGCGGCGAGGTATTCCACGCGCTCTTTCGCGATTGCCTCGCGCAGGAACGCTTTCCCACAGAAGAAGAGATTCAGCTGGTCGCGTGCAAGATCTGGCAGGACGGCTTTGCATCCTCGGCAAATCTGAGCTGGCACGACCTTCTGCCCGGCTCGGAACATTATGACCGCAGCATCAAGGCGGCGCGCATGGCCTTCGGCCTTTCTGCCGCCGTGCACGAGCCCGCCTGACCGCCTCCGGCGACGAGCGCAAAGGCCGGCTGGTGCGGCGAGTCATGGCTCGACTGCACGTCGCGGAACGACATAAGAAGCGACAGCGGGGCTGAAATCGGGCAAGTGACCTTTGGCGAGGCTGCTCGTCTGCGGCTCGACCGAGGAGAGGCCCATGATCGAGCATCATCTGGCCCGGATTAGGTTTCGCCACGCCTTGTCGGCGGAGGAAGAGGCCGCCATCCGCGCGATCGTGCCGCCGCCGCGCCATGTCGACCGGCACAGCCTGGTCGTCAGGGAAGGGCAGCATCTGGATGCCAGCACGCTGCTGCTGAAGGGCATCTTGTGCCGATACAAGGATTTGCTCGGCGGCAATCGCCAGATCACCCAATTGCATGTTCCAGGCGATTTCGCCGATCTGCACGCCTTCACGCTGAAACGGCTGGAGCATAATATCCTGGCGCTCACCGACTGCACGATCGCGTCGGTGCCGCATGACGATCTGCGCCAGCTGATCGAGCGCTGGCCGCGCCTGGGTCGGCTCTACTGGTTCAGCACCAATCTGGACGCCTCCATCAACCGCGAATGGGAATTGTCGCTGGGCCAGCGCTCGGCCGTCGCGCGGCTGGCCGCGCTGTTCTGCGAACTGCTCGTGCGGCTGCAGATCATCGGCCATGAAGGCACGACCTTCGCCCTGGGCATGAACCAGACCGAGCTGGCGGACAGCCTGGGCATGACCGCGGTCCACATCAACCGCACGCTGCGGCTGCTGCGCGACCAGGGGCTGCTGGTCTATCGCCGGGGCGAGGCGCAGATACTCGACCTGAACGGCCTCAAGGCGGTGGCGGAGTTCGACCCCACTTATCTCTACCTGAATCCCGACCCGCTTTGACCCGCCGCCGCCGGCCGCATGGCCGTGCGAAGGAAGTGCTTGATTTCAGGTGGAATAAGGTGTCGATTTGGCAGCAGAGCCATCAGGATGATCGACGCCCATGCCGATATTGCAGGACAGGCCGGCTGCCGCAACCCAACGCCCCTTGCCGCCCATTCCCGATGACGAGGCGGAGCGGCTGCGAGCCCTGGAATATTATCGCCTGGCCGGGGTCGGGCGAGAGCCGCCCTTCGACCATGTGACGCAGTTCGCCGCCGAACTGTTCGGCGTGCCGATGTCGCTGGTGTCGATCGTCGGCTCCGAAACCCAATGTTTTCGCGGCGCCTGCGGGCTGGATACGACCGACACGCCGCGCAGCGTCGCCTTCTGCGCCTTCGCCATATTGGAGCGCGATGTCATGGTCGTGCCCGACGCGACCCGGGATCCGCGCTTCCTGGCCAATCCGCTGGTCGTGGGCGATCCTTATGTCCGCTTCTATGCCGGGGCGCCGCTGCGGGTGGCCAATGGCCAGCCTGTCGGCACGCTCTGCATCATCGACAGCAAGCCGCGCGACTTTTCCGAGCGCGATCGGGAAAGGCTCGCGCAATTGGCGCGCACGGTGGTCGATCTGATCGAATTGCGGGTCGAGCGCTTCGCCGCCGACGACCATCGCCACGAGCTCGACGAGGAACGCGAACTGCTCAAGCTGACGGTCGAAAATGTCAGCGGCGGCGTCGCGGTGGTCGACGGCGATCTGCGGCTGATGCTGTGGAATCGGGCCTTTGTCGACCTGTTCGGCTATACGCCGGCGATGGTCGAGGGCGTCGGGGACGCGCGCAAGCTGATCCGCCTCACCGCCGTGCGCGGGGAACTGGGGCCCGGTGATCCGGATGCGATCGTCGCGGCGTTCGTCAATTCGATCCGCTCGACCGACAGCCGCCGGCTCGAAATCCAGCGCCGCAACGGCCGCATCCTCGACATTCGCCGCGAATCGCTGCGCGGCGGGCGCTTCATCATGACGGCGCGCGACGTGACCCAGGAACGGCAGATCGCCCGGCTGAAGGATGAACTGGTGTCGACCGTCAGCCATGAACTGCGCACGCCGCTGACCGCCATTTCCGGGGCCCTGGGGCTGATGGCGGGGGGCGCGGCGGGCGAATTGCCCGACCGGGCGCGCCGGCTGGTGGCGATCGGGGCCAAAAATGCCGATCGGCTGGTCCATCTGGTCAATGACCTGCTCGACATGGACAAGCTGCAGTCGGGCAAGCTCGTCTTTCATTTCGGCAAGGGCGAACTGGGACCGCTGCTCGCCGAAGCGATCGAGCAGATCGAACCCTTCGCCCAGCGCTTCGGCGTGGATGTCCTGCTGACCCAGCCGGACGAGCCCATCATCGCCACGTTCGACCCGCGGCGGCTCTGCCAGGTCATGACCAATCTTCTGTCCAATGCCTGCAAATTCTCGCCGGCGGGCAGCGCGGTGCGCGTCGCTCTGGAGCGGGAAGGAACGATGGCGCGGATCAGCGTCGCCGACGAAGGGCCAGGCATTTCTCCCGAATTCCGCGCCCGGCTGTTCAAGCGTTTCGAACAGGAGGACGGCGCGCATCAGCAGGGCCACACCGGCACCGGGCTGGGCCTGGCGATCAGCAAGGGGATCGTCGATGCGCATGGCGGCGCGATCAGGCTCGACCCGTCGGCGGGAAGGGGATCGACCTTCCTGGTGGAACTGCCCTTGTCGCCGCCGACCGAGGCGGAGAGCGGCGCATGACCCGTATCCTCTATGTCGATGACGAGGCGGACCTACGCGATATCGCCGCCATATCGCTGGAACTGGACCCGGATTTCGACGTGCGCACCGTCGGATCGGGCGCGGAGGCGCTGGACCATGCCCGACAGTGGCAGCCCGCCCTGATCCTGCTCGACGTCATGATGCCGGGCATGGACGGGCCGGCAACGCTCGCCGCCTTGCAGGCCGACCCGCAGACGACCGCCATCCCGGTCGTCTTCATCACCGCCAAGACCCATCCGCGCCACGTCGGCGAGTTGAAGGATCTGGGCGCGCGCACCGTCCTGGCCAAGCCGTTCGATCCGATGACATTGGCGGGCACGGTGCGCGCGCTGCTGCGATCATGAAAGGTGCCGACGCGCAGCTGGAGGCGCTGCGCCGCCGCTTCCACGCCCGCGCGCGCACCGACAGCGCATCCATCCTGGTCGCCCTGAAGGAGCGGGATCGGGAAAAGCTGCTCTATCTGGCCCATGGCCTGGCCGGCATCGCGGGCATTTTCGGCCATGCCGAGATCGGCGCCCAGGCCGCCGCGGTCGAAGAGGGGCTGGAAGCGGGCCTCGACGAAGCGGGGCTGGCGCATCGCGCGCTTGCGCTGGTCGCGGCGCTGGAGCAGGTGGGTCAGCCGGGACCATAGCGGACCCATGATGTCGATCGCATCGCCTTGGCGGCTGCGATCCTTCGGCGCTCAGGCCGTGCGCTGCGCCAAAGAAAAGGGCGGCATCGTAAAGATACCGCCCCGATCTGTTCCAGCAGATGCCGGACCGTTGCCCCGCACGCGGCGGGGCGAACCCGATTACTTGAGTTCGACGGTCGCGCCGGCTTCTTCCAGCTGCTTCTTGACCTTCTCGGCCTCGTCCTTGCTGACGCCTTCCTTGATCGCCTTGGGCGCGCCTTCGACGAGCGACTTGGCTTCGGTGAGGCCCAGGCCGGTGATGGCGCGGACTTCCTTGATGACGTTGATCTTCTTGCCACCGTCGCCGGTCAGGATCACGTCGAATTCGGTCTGCTCTTCAGCGGCCGGAGCGGCAGCGGCAGCGGCCGGGCCGGCGACGGCGACGGCAGCGGCGGCCGAAACGCCCCACTTTTCTTCCAGAGCCTTCGAGAGTTCGGCGGCTTCGAGGACGGTCAGGGCCGAGAGCTGATCGACCAGTGCGTTGATGTCTGCCATGTTAATTCATTCCCTTCTGGGCGGGGCGCATGCCCCATAGATTGAGTTGAAAACGTGTATTCCGGATCAAGCCGTGGCCCTCAGGCCGCGTCCTTCTCCGCATAGGCGTTGAAGACCCGCGCGAGCTGCGCAGCCGGCGCCTGGGTGACGGTCGCGAGCTTGGTCGCGGGTGCAACGAGCAGCCCGACGATCTTCGCACGCAGTTCATCCAGCGACGGCATCGAGGCGAGCGCCTTGACGCCCTCCGCGTTCAGCAGCACTTCGCCCATCGCGCCGCCAACGATCTCAAGCTTGTCGTTGGTCTTGGCGAATTCGACCGCAACCTTGGCGGCTGCGACCGGATCGGCCGAGGAGGCGAGGCCGACGGGGCCGGTCAGCAGGTCGCTGAGGCCGGTATAGTCGGTGCCTTCAAGGGCGATACGAGCGAGGCGGTTCTTCGTAACCTTGTAGGTGCCGCCGGCTTCGCGCATCTTCTGGCGCAGCTGGGTCGACTGGGCGACCGTCAGCCCGAGGTTGCGGGTCACGACGACCACGCCGACCTGTGCCAGATGTGCGTTCAGCGCGGAAACGACCTCAGCTTTCTGATTACGATCCATGCCATTCTCCACTTCATGTCCGCCGGAAAATCCGAGCGAACGGCAAAAACCCGCGCCGAAACGCGGGGCATTGGTCCGAAGGGGAGAGATCGACTGGCCCGCATCCTCAATGGGAAAACAGGCAGACCCGGAACGGGGCTTCAAGGCCCGGCCGGCAAAGAACTTTTCCCCGTCTAGGCCGGAAATTAAGAAGGGCAAATTCCCTTCACCGACTGTCTCGGACGGAAGACCATCGACATTGCTGCCGGGGGTCCGCTGCGGGCGCGCTTAGCGATTTGTAGGAGGCGAGTCACGCGGAATCTGAGGGGTGGGCGTGGTGGAGGGCGGAAAAGC
>DATFDS010000262.1:0-14908 GCA_035251955.1 Sphingobium sp.
GGCGGGGTCATGGCGACCGCCGGCGACCTGGTCTTCCAGGGCACGGTCGACGGCACCTTCAAGGCCTATGACGCGCGCACCGGCAAAACGCTGTGGTCGTTCGATGCCGGCACGCCGATCATCGCGCCGCCCATCGCCTACCGGGTCAATGGCAAGCAATATGTGAGCGTGCTCACCGGCCTTGGCACCACCATGGGCATCTGGGGACCGATCCTTGAGCGGTTCCGTGTCGATCCGCGCAGCCAGAAGCGCCGCGTGCTGACCTTCGCGCTGGGCGGCACGGCGACTTTGCCGCGCAACGACCAGCCGCTGCCCCCCTTTGCGGACACGGCCGGCTTCCGCCCCGATCCCGCGAAGATCGGCACCGGCATGGGCCTCTATTATGCGCACTGCATGGCCTGTCACGGCATCGCCGTGGTCGGCGGCACCCATGCGCCGGACCTGCGCCGCTCGCTGGTGCCGGGCACGGCGAAGGCCTTCGTCCAGGTTGTGCGCGACGGACTCCTTGTGCCCAACGGCATGCCCGCCTTCGGTGAGTTCACGGACGAACAGCTCGAAAGCCTGCGTGCGTTCATCCAGTCGGAAACGGCCAAGGCGAAGCAGATTACCGGTGGTGCACCACCGCCGCCACCCAGTGCGGTGCACGCTTTGCATTGATCGCGCAGACAAATTCGAAAGAGAGGAACGCCAAAATGAAACGCTACGAAGGAAAGGTTGCCGTCGTCACCGGATCGGCCGCCGGCATCGGTCGGTCGATCGTGGAACGGTTGATCGCCGAAGGAGCGCAGGTGCTCGCCACCAGCCGCAACGGCGCGGATGCGCTGGCCGCCGAACTCGGCGAGCGCTGCGTGTCGATGAAGGTCGATATCGGCGAGGAAGAGCAGATCGCGGCGATGGTGGAATTCGCCAAGGAGCGGTTCGGCCGGATCGACGTGGCGTTCAACGTTGCAAACGGCTCCAGCCTTGGGACGATCCTGGGCACAAGCTCGGCAGAATGGCGCAAGACTTTCGACATATCGGTGATGGGCACGTTCAACTGCGTGCGGCTCCAGGCGCGTGCGATGATTGAAGCGGGGATCAAGGGCGCGATCGTCAACGTCTCCTCGCTCAACGCCGACGTGCCGGCGCGGGGCCTCAGCTCCTATTCCTGTGGCAAGGCGGCGATCGTGATGCTCGCGAAGGCCTGCACCATCGAAATGGCCGAATATGGCATCCGTGTGAACACGCTCTCGCCGGGCCTCACGGGAACGCCCGTGAACGCTGCCATTCCTGAGGCCATGTTCGGCGCCTTCATGGATCGCATCCCCGCTGGTCGGATGGGAACGGCGGAGGAACAGGCCGAAGCGGCGCTGTTCCTGGGCAGCGATCAGGCGTCCTATATCTACGGCGCGAACCTGGTCGTCGACGGCGGCTGGTCCCATAGCGGCTATCCCGACACGCGGCTGTGGTTCGGCCCCTATCTGGACGACAAGATCGGCTGATATGCCGGCCGGGCGCCCGCCCGGCCACGACTGGATTAAACCGATGGAGGCGATTTTGGACATTGTCGACACACAGGCCCATCTGTTCCTGACCATGGACGACGACAGCGCGGTGCAGGTGATGGACGCGCTGGGCATAGCATCCGTGCTGATCGACGAGGCATGGGATTTCGGCGATCATGAGGTTCCGCATTCCGCCAACCCCGCCTATCCCTTGCCAACCGGCCAATACCGCCCGATCTCGCCGGGCGGGCAAAAGGCGTCGATGCGTCGGCCGGACCGTTTCAGCTATCTGCTGCGGATCAATCCGGAAGATCCGGACATGGAAAGCTGGATGCGACAGGTGGCCGCGACGCCGGGGTTCCGCGCCTTCCGCCACGTGTCGATGGGCCCGGCCGAGGAAGAAGCGGGCGCGCGCGGCGATCGTATGGCCTTCTTCAAGGCAGCGGAGAAGATCGGCCTACCGGTGTTCATCGGCACGCCCGGTCGGGTCGCCGATTTCGAACAGTATATCAAGGCCTGCCCGGCGCTGCCGGTGGTGTTCGACCATTGCGGCATCGTGAAGTCGGAAGACCATTTCCAGGACCTGCTGCGGCTGGCACGCTATGAGACTGTCCATGTCAAATGGAGCCACGGCCCGCTGGTCTTCGATGCCAAGACCTATCCCTATCCGGAGGTGCGGCCCTGGCTGTTGCGCGCGCTGGAGGCTTATGGCCGCGAGCGGATCATGTGGGCGAGCGACTTCAGCGCCGTGCCCTTCGTGCGCATGGCGTTGGGCACCGGGCCGCTCTCTACCTGGTCGGAGACGCTCTATCATATGCGCGACAATCCCGACCTGTCGGAAAGCGACAAGCAATGGGTGCTCGGCCGCACCGCGCGCGCGCTGCTGAAATGGGACGCGCCGGCCGCCTGATTGCCGCGCCGGCGCTGCAGAGGGGACGGAGGTTAGCTGATTCCGATTGCTCTATTTCGCTGAAGGGGAGCGGGCGGCAGCGCCAGCCTCTCCCTCGATGCGAACTCCCCGGTCCTCCGCCCGGGGCCGCTCAACGCGGCAACGGGTCGGTGTAGCCGGTGAAGCCATATTGGTCGTGCGGGCCGATCACCATCTGCTCCAGCACGCCATGGCCGACCTTGTCACCCATGCGGGTGCGGATGACCTGCTGCACATGCTGGAAAGGGATGGCGGAAAGGTCGATTTCGTTGATGTTCCAATGTTCGGTGGTGAAGGCTTCTTCACCCTTCCACATGCCGTGGCCCCATTCGGGATGGTTGTAACCGATGCCATACATATGGAAGCGCAGCAGCGGCTCGATCTCGACGGTCAGCACCGTGCCGTCCTTCTCGACCAGTTCGAACTCGCCGCCGGTGACGAAGCGGTTGTTCGGATTGTCGAAGGTCAGGCGATGCTTGCCGATCCCCAGTTCCCGGAAACCCGACGGGTCGAGCGTGTCGAACGGCTCGTCCTTGTCGTAGAGGGGAAAGACCTGGGCGAAATCCTTCATGCTGACACCATGCTGGTTTTCCCAGGTGCCATAATGGGTGCACTGGTCCTCCCAGATGATCGGACCCCAGAGATAGAAGGCCTGGGGCGGGGTCATGTCATGGGTGCCGCCGACCGGCTCGCCGCTCATCCGCCAGCCCCAGCTGCGGTCGCGGATGCCGTAGCAATTGTCGATTTCCTGCCGACGGCCCTTGACGTCGATGAACCCGCTCCAGCGTCCGAACTGGGTATAGCGCTTCATGTGCATGGTCATGCGGACATGCGGCCGCACGCGGTCGTGTGGCTCTTCATGCACCGGGGTAGTGCCGGTGAAGGTCAGGTCCGCGGTGAAGCCGGTGTCATTGTCCGCGATGGTGACGCGGATCACCCGCATCAGCTCGGTAATCTCCATCTTGAGCGGTCCGACCTGCATTTCGGTGCGGTCGACCGGGCAGCGGCGCGAGGCGCGGAAGCTGTCCTGCGTGCCGTCCTTGCGCACGATGCTGACGGCGCAATCCATCACGTCGCGGTTGGGATAGACGGCAAAGGCAATGCCGAAATAATATTCACCGTCAGGCGCGAAGCCATTGTACCAGTAGCGACCATAGGCGTCGCGGTCGCTGGTCTGGACATAGGCGAGCGAGTCGACCGTCTGCTGCAGCGGAAGGTCGTCATATTTCACCAGCATCGAAAATTCTCCTCATCCTTGCCCCCCGCCGCCCGCGCAAAGGCGGGCCGGCGTTCCGGGGGAAATCCCGACAGGTGGGCCGCGCCTAGCGGATGAACTCCGCTGCGCCCAATGCGAGCGCCTGCTGCAGATGGCGCTTGGCCATGACCGAAAACAACTGATCGCCACGTTCGGTCTTTTCCACAAATACCATGCCGACAACGGCAGTCATCACGCCCAGGAAGATCGCGCGGCGATAGTCGTCCCAGCAATCCTTCCAGTCGTAATCGCTTACGCCCGCCTTCCCGAGCGCATCATGATAGTCACGCACGATGGATTCCTCCACCGGCCGCAGGTCTTCGGGCAATAGGCAGCCACCCAGAAAATAGGCGAGATCGCGCATCGGGTTGCCGGCGATCAGCGTCTGCCAGTCGACGACGACGGTGCGGGGCGACGCGCTACCCTCCTCGATCAGGAAATTGTCGAGCCGATAGTCGCTGTGGACCAGGCAATAGGGCTTGAGTTCGGGCGGCTCGCTCGGAAATATCGACGTTTCCGCCAGGCGCTTGAGAATATCCAGCTCCTGCGCGTCGAGGCCGGCGGCGCATCGCTCCAGGAAGATCGGATAGCCCTTTTTGTAGGCATCCCGGATGAAGCTGTTGTAGGTGTCGACATCGCCATTGTGCAGCCATTCGAAGCCGATCATGTCGGAATTGCGCCAGCTGGGCGCGTGCAGGCCAACCAGGTCCAGAACGCGCGCGCGGGCGAAGTCGACGCTGCAGCCGGCGATCTGATCCCCCTGGCGGGCGGGCGACACGTCCTCGAGCAGCAGGATGAACTCCGGCCCGTTGCCTTCGATATCGGCATAATAGCATTTGGGCGAAGTGATCGAGAGACGCGGCAGCAGCAGGCGGTAGAAGTTTATCTCCCGCACATAGAGATTATATTGCGAAGCGACCTGGCGCTGCTGCTCGTCTTCCGGCGGGAATTTCGCGACGATCGAGCGCGGGAAAGAGCCGGGGTCCTCATACTCCAGCGCGAGACGGTAGCACAGAGCACCCTGACCGGTGCCGATGCGGCTGGCCGAGACCGACTTGACCGTCGCACCCTGCATCCCGCCGCTGCGGAGCGCCTGGGTCAGCCAGGCGGGCGAGACATTCTCGATCTCGGGAATGGCGAGCTTTTGGGACATCGTTCCTCTCTCGGCAATGCCGTCACGCGGCGGCCTGTATTTGGCGAACTTCTGATAGATAGACAGCCTGGCCGCCGTCCGCCAGGCGGCGCCATCATGATTGATCGCCGGGAGCGGCGAGCCACCGCGCCTGGAGCGGTCAGGCTGTTTGCAATCCCAAGATCCTTCTCCACAACCTCACTTGCACCAGATAGAAATGAGTGCAAGTCGGTTTTTGCGATTCGCCATGCGCCACCCCCTCGCTGAATAGGAGTGGTGGCGACCAACGGGCAGGGGTAAACCCCAGTCAGCACGTCTTCGAGAGGATCTTCCATGACCAATCCCGATACCGCCGTGACGTCTCCCTGGCAGGGTGAACTGGCCTCCGACCGCCCCTATTCCCTGTTGATCGACGGGCGCTTCGCCGCCGCCGAGGATGGACAGACCTTTGCTTGCGAATATCCGTTCACCGGGGAAAGCTGGGGCGCGGCTCCACAGGCGACGGCGAACGATGTCGAACGCGCGGTCCAGGCGGCGCACCGCGCGTTCGAAGGCGGCTGGGGTCGCACCAGGCCGGGCGAACGCGCGACGCTGCTGCGCAAGCTGGCCGATCTGCTCGTGCGCGACGCCGACACGCTCGGTCTGTTGCAGGTGCATGAAAATGGCAAGCTGCTGAGCGATCTGCGCTTCACCGGCCAGGGCATGGCGGGGCTCGCCCACTATATGGCGGGGCTGGCGGAAACCACGGTAGGCCACAGTTCCACCTCGAACGTCGCCGACACGACCAGCTATTCGGTACGCGAGCCGATCGGCGTCGTCGCCGCGATCACGCCCTGGAACAGCCCGCTGATGCTGCTCGGCTGGAAGCTGTTTCCCGCGCTCGCCGCCGGCAACACGATCGTCATCAAGCCGTCGGAGGTCACGCCTTTCTCGACGCTGCGCATCGGCGAGCTGTGCATGGAAGCGGGCATTCCCGAGGGCGTCGTCAATATCGTGACCGGCGGTGGCGCGACCGGCGCGGCACTGGTCAACCATCCGCTGGTCGACAAGATCGCCTTCACCGGCGCGACCTCCACCGGCCAGGCGATCGGCAAGGTCGCGGCGGGACGCAGCGCCCGCGTGTCGCTGGAGCTGGGCGGCAAGTCGCCCAACATCATTTTCGAGGATGCCGACCTCGACCGCGCGATTGACGGGATCATCGCAGGCATCTTCAGCGCCAGCGGCCAGAGCTGCATTTCGGGCTCCCGCATCCTGGTGCAGGCTTCGATCGGCGCGGACTTCTTCGCGGAACTGGCCCGGCGCGTGAACGCGCTGCGTCTGGGCGACCCGCTGGATTCGGCGAGCGAGATCGCGCCGCTGGCCTCGCGCGCGCATCTCGCCAAGGTCGTGTCCTATCTGGACGTGGCGAAGGGGGAGGGCGCCACGGCGCTCGCCGGCGGCGAAAGGCCGAGCGATCCGGCGCTTGCAAACGGCTTCTTCGTCAGGCCGACGCTGTTCACCGGCATCACCAACGAGAACCGCATTGCGCGCGAGGAAGTGTTCGGGCCGATCGGCGCCGTCATCCGCTTCACCGATGAGGAAGATGCGATCCGCATTGCCAACGACACCGACTTCGGGCTGGCCGCGGCGGTCTGGACCGAAAGCGTGCGGCGGGCGCACCGCATCGTGCCGCGCCTGCGCGCCGGCACCATATGGGTCAACCAGTATCGGTCCGGCGAATTCGCGCGGCCCTTCGGCGGCTACAAGCAGAGCGGCGTCGGCCGGGAACTCGGCACCGACGCGCTGCACGCCTATACCGAGGAAAAGTCGATCTTCATCGCGCACTGAGAAGGCGCAGGCGGGAGGAGCGGTGCCTCCTCCCGCAACGCCCCATCATGGGACTGAAGGGTGGGCTAGCCCAATCCGGAAATCCGCATTAAAAGGATTCCGAACCGGTATCGCTAATTGAAAGGCGAAGACATGGAATTGACCAATGATCAGAAAATAACTCTGTTCACGAACCTCATCCGCGTGCGCGAACTGGATGAATGGTTCATCGCCGCCCTGATGTCCGGAAAGCTGCCGCTGTTTTACCACAGCACCCAGGTGCAGGAAGCGGTGGGCGTTGGCGGCTGCACCTTCCTGGAGGATGGCGACTGCGTCTATGCGACGCACCGCGGCCACGGAATCAGCAAGCTGCTTCCGCGCGGCGTCAGCATCGAATCGATCCTGGCCGAGCATTTCGGCAAGGTGACCGGCAATTGCGGCGGCGCGTCCGGCTGGCACCCCGTCGCGCCGGAAAAGGGCTTTCCGATGTATACGGCCCTGATCGCCGAGAATCTGGGTCTCGCCGCCGGCACCGCGCTCGGCCACAAGCTCGACGGCAAGGGTCGCGTGGTCGTGTCCTTCGAAGGCGATTCCGCCGCGGCCAAGGCGGAATTCCACGAAGCCATCACCTTCGCCGCGGTGAACAAGCTGCCGATGGTCATCGTGATCGAGAATAACGAGATGGGGCAGCATACGCCGATCGAAACCTATCTCGTCAGCAAGGATGTCGCCAACTATGCCAAGGGCATCGGCATCCCGGGCGAGATCGTGGACGGGCAGGACGTGATCGCCGTACATAACGCCGTCCAGGCAGCGGTCGCCCGCGCCCGCGCCGGCGAGGGTCCTTCGCTGATAGAATGCAAGACCTATCGTCTGCGTCCCCATTCCGAAGGTGGCCCCGACGTGTCGATGGACCAGCCCCGCTCCCAGGAAGAGGCGGCGCGGTGGCTGCGCGACAAGGATCCGGTCAAGCTGTTCGGCGCTCAGTTGATCAGGGAAAAGATCCTGACCGAGGCGGATATCGAGCGCATCACGCAGGAAGCGAGGGACGAGATCGAGGAAGCCCTGAAACTGGCCGAGGCAGCGCCCACTATCCCGAGCTTCGAGCATCTGCAGTCGCTGCTCTTCGCCGACTGAGCCGACAGATTTCCGCCGGAAGGCCAGGACAACAGATAAAGGGTAGAGGCATGACGATCGTAGAAAACTCCATGTTGCAGGTCCTCAACGACACGCTCAAGGAGGAGATGGCCCGCGACGAAAAGGTCATCTACATGGGCGAGTGCGTGATCGGCAGCGCCATGGGCATGACCCAGGGCATTTTCGAACAGTTCGGCCCGACCCGCATGATTGAGACCGGCCTCATCGAGAACACGATGGTGGCCGCCGGCATCGGCCTGTCGCAGCGTGGCTACCGCCCGATCGTCGATCCGATGATGGCGGACTTCCTGACGCCGGCCTATGCGGCCATGACCATCGCCAGCAAGAACCGCTTCATGCACGGCGGCAAGATCGACATGCCCATGGTGATCCTGACCACAATGGGCGGCTATCTGGGCCTGGGTGCGGAACATTCGGGCTGTCCCGAGGCGCAGGCCATGCACATGCCCGGCCTGAAGCTGGTGCTGCCCAGCACGATCCAGGACGCGCGCGGCCTGCTGCAGACCGCGATCCGCGACAATAACCCGGTCGTCTATTATTTCCACAAGCGGCTGATGCGCCTGAAAGGGCCGGTCGATTATGACGCGCCGCCGATCCCGTTCGGCGTCGCCGACGTCAAGCGCGAAGGCACCGACATCACCGTCGTGGCCACCAGCTACATGGTCGAACTCTGCCTCAACGTCGCGAAGGAACTGGAAGGGCACGGCATCAGCGTCGAGGTGATCGACCCGCGCACCCTGGTCCCGCTCGACATCGAGACCATCGTCAAGTCGGTGAAGAAGACCAACCGCGCGCTGGTGGTGGACGAGGATTACATCACCTGCGGCCCTGGCGGCGAAATCGCCATGCAGATCATGGAGCATGCGTTCGACTGGCTCGATGGCCCGGTCAAGCGGATCGGCACGAAGGGCTGGGTTCCTGCGACCGCGATCGACAAGCTGGTTCTGCCCAATCCGCAGGACATGGCCGATGCGATCACCTCCCTGGTCGGGGCGCCGCCGGTCAGGCTGGCAAGCGGCGCCGTTGCGGACATGAGCATGGCGGCGCTGCGGCCGACCGCGAAATAAGAACCAGGGCCGTTTCCGGTCGGCCCGCGCGCCCTGCGCCGGGCCAGGATGAATGCATGTCAAGGATAGAGAGAAATGGCTGAACCGCTTATCGTCCCCAAACTCGGCATGGCCGCCGCCGTCGTGACGCTGACCGAATGGAAGGTGAAGGAAGGCGGACGGATCGAGAAGGGCGATGCCGTCCTCGACATCGAGGCAGAGAAGAGCACCTTCGAAATGCCCTCGCCCATTGCGGGCTTCCTCCATATCCTGATGCCCGAAGGCGTCGAGACGGACGTGAACACGATGGTCGGCTTCATCGCCGAGACGCAGGCGGAATATGATAGCCTGACGAAGGCTGCCGGGGACGACGCGGCGCCGGCGCCTGCCGTCGCGGCGAAGCCTGCGCCCCAGGCGACCCAGCCCGCCACGGCCGCGGCGAACGGCCACATCTTCATCACGCCCGTCGCCCGCCGCATGGCGAAGGAAGCGGATCTGGACATCAGGACCCTCGCCGGCTCCGGCCCCAATGGCCGCATCCAGAAGGTCGACGTGGAACAGGCCATCGCCGCGCGGAAGACCGGCGCACCCGTCGCCGCGCCGGTCGCGCCCGGCGAAAAGGAAGTGGCGCAGGTCATCCCCTATCGCGGCATGCGCAAGGTCATCGGCGAGAATATGATGCGCAGCCTTGCCGTCAACGCGCCCAACACCATGTCGGGCGACTTCGACCTGACGCTGGCCGCGCAATATCGCGAGGCGCTGGTGACGCGCGAAGGCGAGCTTGGCACCCGCGTCACCTATGCGGAAATCCTGATATGGGCGGTCGCACGCGCGCTGGCGAAATTCCCGCTGATGAACTCCAGCCTGATCGACAATGAGATCAAGGTCTGGAAGACGATCAATGTCGGCATGGCCGTTGCGCTCGGCGACCATGGGGAGAAGGGGCTGGTGGTGCCGGTCATCCGCGATGCGGCGAACAAGTCGCTGGTCGAGATTTCCAAGGTCGCCAAGGATCTGGGCCAGCGCGCCCGGAACGACAAGCTGTTGCCCGAGGAGATGACCGGCGGCACCTTCACCGTCAGCAATTTCGGCTCGGTCGGCGTCAGCGCCTATTCCACGCCGATCATCAACATGCCCGAAGCCGGCATCCTGGGCGTCGGCCGCCTCACCAAGAAGCCGATCGTGCGCGGCGACCAGATCATCATCGCGCCGATGCTGCCCTACAGCCTGACACACGACCACCGCATCACCGACGGCGCGGCGGCCGAGCGCTTCCTTACCATCCTCAAGGACATCATCGAAAATCCGGGGGTCAGCGCGCTGGCAGGCGGATAAGCAAAGGGACGGGGCGAAGACAACGCGCGCTGGTTCTGAGTGGCGGCGGCGCGGCCGGTCAGGCGCCCGACGGTTCCGGGCTCGTGGCCGGCGCCTTGGACGCCTGGCCCTTTGCGATCACCGAGCCGAGGAGGGCAAGGCCACCGAAGAAGACCAGCCCCAGCGCGAAGCCGGCGAACAGGGCCGCAGGCGTGGTGTTTGGCGCTATCTCCGGCACGGTCAGGACGGTCAGAAAGATCATCGTCGCGGCGTTGACCACATAGGTCGCGCGCATGGTGATGAACAGGAAGATCGCGATCAACATCAGCGCCAGCATGATGGCCAGCGCGGGGGTGGAGCCGATCTGAGCCGACAGTAGCACCGGAATCAGCGCGAGCACCATGCCGGACAGCGCCCCGGCAACCGTCCGCGGCAGCTGCCCCAGCTTGCCGCCGTCCACCACCGTCCACTGCGTCAACAGCAGGAACCCGACCCAATAATCCTTGATGCCGATCCACGTCGCCAACGCAATATAGGTGGCGGCCACGACGACGACGGCAAGCAGTATAGCCAGCCCTTTGCCTGTACTCATGACTTCGTTCCTCTCCAATTACCGGCCCTGTATATTCACGGCGCGGCCAGACCGATCAGGCTGTTCAACCAGCGGCAGCGGCCAACATTGCCTCCAATGTCGGCACGCGCAGTTTCGCGCCCTCGGTCGGCGCGGGCGGCGTTTCGGGGACCACCGGGATCGGCTGACCCCGCCGCGTCGCCTCATGCTCCAGCCGCGCCATCATCTTGGCGTAGGTCTCGGGCTCTGGCTGCAGCACCTGTTTGGGATCGGCCATGGAGGGGAGGATCGGCAGCGCGCGCTCGACCGCCAATTCGACCGTGTCGCCCTCGCGCGTCGCAGTGCCGACGAAAATTTCCTGGCCCAGGAAGGACAGGGTCGCCTTGCCCGACAGGCGCGGCGCGCCGGCGGGCATGGTCAGGCGGAAGCCGGCCGGCGTCCGCTCGAAGGAGCGGGCGCGGATGGGCAGGGGAAAGCCGCCTTCGTCCACCAGCGTCAGATGTCCCGGCGCCTTGCCCATCACGCCGTCGGCCAGGTCCTGCCAGGCGGGCTGTCCCCATTGCGGCGCTGCGCTGAGCTTGCCCGGAGCGACCGGGTCGGAGGCGGGGAAGTCGGTGCCCTCGGCCGCGCGCCACTCCTGCGGGCGGCCGTCCATCGCGGCCGGGTTCGCCCACCAGCGGACATGCGCCGGCTTCACGCAGATGATGATGCGGGTGAGGTAGAAGACCGCGCCGCGCACCACGGTCCAGTCATTATATTGGGGATTGGTGATCGGCGTGATGATCGTTTCGGCGACATAGCGATCGAGATTGGCCTGCAGGTCCGAATCCCGCACCGCGGCATAGCCGGCGATGGATATCACCGGATCGTCCGCCCCCCCTTCCAGCAGCAGGCCGACCTTGGGATTGTTGCGCGCGCGCTCCGCCTTGGCGGGATAGGCGAGGCCGGTGGCCAGGTCCAGCGTCTCCAGGTCGGCGCTGGGAAAGACATAGGTGGGCGTGTCGATCGGCACCCCTTCCTTGCTGACGGTCGCATATTCGGTAAAGATGCGGCCGCGCACGAAGGCGGCGATTTCGGGGGGCAGCGCGTCGATATAGCTCATCGTCCTCACCTTGTTCCGTATCGTTGATTGTGAGCGCCTCGCCGGCGACGATAGGTCATCGCCGGCCAAACGGAAAGCAGAAGCACTCCCGGTTCGGCATCATCTCCCCTCTTGGCGTGCCGGGCAGGCCGACTCCTGATGCCTGCCACTGAAAGCGCCTGTCGGAGCGCGCGTCAACGCTAATTTCCGATCATAATTCGCGATCGTGCCGTGAGCGGAAGCCTATACCCATTTTCCGTTTCCCCGCAGGGCTTCCGTCGCCTGGTACAGGGCGGCGGCGGCGCGCTCGAATTCCGCGAATGTGGTGGGCGCGTCGAAGGCGCATGCGGCCATGACGCAGCCCGCCTCCTTGAATTGCGCCAGCATCGCGGCGGCTGCGGCCGGATCGCCGTCGCAACGGATGCGCACGCTGCGCTTGATTGCGTGTCCCGCCATATCGTCGATGCGATCACCGCCTTCCTTCACCTGGTCAGGCGTGATCCCGGTCGGGTGCCAATAATCGGCATATTTGGCCGTTCGGCGCAACGGCGCGGGGGCCAGTTCGAAACCGCCAACCCAGATCGGCACGCGCTCGCCCTGGACCGGGGAGGGAGCGAAGCTCACCTTCTCGACATCGAAAAAGCGGCCGCGATGCGTGATATCTCCGCCCTTCCAGCAGGCGAGCATGACGTCGAGCGCCTCGTCGGTATAGGCGCCGCGCTGTTCGAAGATGGCGCCCTTGCCGAGCGCCATGAACTCGCGCCGCGCCCAGCCGGTGCCGACGCCCAGGTCGATGCGGCCGCCCGAAAGCAGATCGAGTGTCGAGACCATCTTCGCGGTCACCACCGGATCGCGATAGGGCACGACCAATATGCCCGATCCGATGCGGATGCGGCTGGTTTGCGCGGCGAGCCAGGCCATAGAGACCATGATCTCCTGCCAGTGCGCGCCATAGCCGGCATTATGCCTGGCATAGGCGCCGGCGCCCACGACATGGTCGGTCAACCAGAGGCCGTCCCAGCCCATCGCCTCGAAATGCGGTCCAGCCCGCAGCGCCTCTTCGGCGAAGCCCCCCTGATTGGGCAGGACGAGGTCCAATCGCATGGCCTTGTGCTCTCCTTCTTTCCGTTTGCCGGCAGCATGGACGGCGACCGCCGCCTGTGCAAGACTTGGCCAAGGGCGATCGATGGACAGTCGTCGTCCGACAGACATCCGAAGGGAGAGGATATGTTCAAGGCCTTGTTTCACATCAGGCGCAAGGCCGGGCTCAGCCACGAGCAGTTCCGGTCGCATTTCGAGAATGTTCACGTAAAGATGGCGCAGAAATATTTCGGTCATCTGATGGTCGGCTATCACCGCAACTATCCTGCCGAGGTGATTCGCGGGGCAAGGGTCGCGAGGACGCAGGAAGACAGTCCGTTCGATTGTATTTCAGAATGGATGCTGCCCGACCGGGCAACATTCGACGAGATCATGCGCATGATGGGGGACACGCCGATCGGCCGCGAATTTTATGCGGACGAGGAGAATTTCCTCGACCGGGAGGCGACGATGCTGATCCTGTGCGACGATGTGGTCGACACCGGCACGTGCGGCGGGACCACGCAGGGGAGAGAAAACCTCCCCTAACCCGCCTGATGCACGTTGCGCTCGCCCCACAACCATTCGCGCGGGCTCATATTATTGACGTGGCCGTAGCCACCGCGATGGCGCTCCAGGCCGATCAGCTGCTGCAGCTCGGGCGAAAAGCTGCGCAGTTTCTCCTGCGTCAGGCCATAGGCGAAATTATCGAACTGCCGCACCCAGCCGAGGCAGAAGGGCGAGATGATGCTGGGGCGCGGCTTGTCCGTGACATTGGCGCCGCCGCTGTGCAGCAGCCGGCTGTCATACATGATGATCGATCCCTTGGGCGCCTCCGCGTAGATCGGCGTCCAATCGGTGCCGCAGCCCTTGGGGTTGACGGCCGGCAGATGGGTCACGGTCCCGCCTTCGGCGACATCATAGGCGACCTGCTCGGCGCTCCAGAGATGGCTGCCGGGCACCAGGCGGGTGGCGCCATTGTCCTTGGTGAAATCGCACAGCGTCAGGATCGTGTTGACGGTGATGGGGATGGGCAGGCGCACATCGTCATGCCACCAGGTATCGCAATGGAGCGGCTGCGCCTTCTCGCCCGGATGAATTTCCGAGCTGTCGATCCCGGACAGCAGACATTCGCGGTCCAGATATTCCCGGACGACGGGCAGATAGCCGTCATGCACCGGGATTTCCTGGAACAGATCGTCATATTGCAGCAGGTTCATGATCCGCACGGTATGGCGGCCCGAAAAATCCTGGTCGATCGGACGGATCGCATGGTCGCGCTCGATACGGTGCAGCGCGTCGAGCGCGCGGTCGCAATAATCGTCGGCGAACAGATTTTCGATGATGACATAGCCCTGCGTGCGCATGGCTTCCAGATGCTGGCCCAGGGACATTCAAACCTCTCCTCGCTGGCTCGCCAGGCACGCACCTGGCAAATAAACTTAGAACACGTTATATTTTTTAAGATGATTTTCAAGCCCCGCCGTCCCGCCGATCATGCCGGCGGATGAGGATCCGATGTCACGCATGGCTATGACCGCACGCGAAATGCCTGTATCGCGCGCGTCAGGGGAATTACGGCATGTCAGGAGATCGCCCGTCCGTGGCTGAAGCAATCGTCGAAGGAAGAAGGGCGCGCAACAAGGGCGCGCGGAAAGCCCGAATCCTCGAAACTGCCCGGCAGTTGATCCAGGAGGAGGGCGACGTCGGCTTTCCGGTGCGAAGCCTTGCCAAGCGGGCCGGGCTGAGCGTGATGACGCTCTACAACCTGGTGGGTTCTCAGCAGGATATCCTGCTCGAGATCCTGATCGAGGACATGATTTCCACCACCCGGGAAAGAGAAGCGCTCGGCTTCGGCGATCCGCTCGACGAGATGTTCGGCATGGTCCCTTTCATCAGATCGGCCTTCTCCACGAAGTTCCGCTATCGGCGCGACATCGTGCTGTCGCTGTTCCGGCATGGGGCCGAGCGGGTGCGGGCGGAGGTTCGCGACATTTATATGACCCGCTGGCGCAACATTCTCGAAGCCGCCAGGGCCCAGCGACTGATCCGC
>DATFDS010000263.1:0-13477 GCA_035251955.1 Sphingobium sp.
GGCGTCGGCAAAGCCCCGCGCGAGCGCAACCTGATCGGCGGGTAGATTGCGCCCCGGCGTCGGCACCTTGATCGCCTTGCCCGCCATATGCGGGGTGTCGGCGGTGAAGCCCACCTCCACCTCCGCATCGCGCGCGATCGATCGCGCCGCGCCGGACAGCACGTCCTTGAAGGCGTCGAGGGGCGAGCGTTCGCTCATGGCCGCTCGGCGTCTCCCACACGCGGAACCGCGACCGTCTCGATCTGCGTCTCCACCTCGCTCATCAGCTTGTGGACCGGGCATTTGGCGGCGACGCTGATCAGCTTGTCATGCTGCGCGTCGGTCAACGGGCCGCTCAGCGCGATGCGCGTGGTCAGCTTGTAGACGCCCTTGCGCTCCTCGCTCGCGTCGCGGACCACGCCGACATGGATCCCCTCGACCGGTATGCCGTTGCGCTGCGCATACCAGAGCATGGTCATCGCCTTGCACGCGCCCAGTGCCGAGTCATAAAGGTCATGCGGATCGGGCCCTGCATCATGCCCGTCCGGCGCCGACATGTCGGCGACCAGCTCATGGCCGCGAATGCTGATCCGATGGGCCGTACCATCCGGCGCGATGCGTTCAACGACGATCATGGATTACACCGCCATGCGCAGCACGACGCCGTCGGGCAGCAGGAAGCCGTTGAACCGATTGTTCGAAACAGAAACGGCACTTATTCCTTCGACATGCATGAAGCGGCCTAAACCCTCCACCACTGGATGATCAGCAAGTTTGAATTCGACCATTCCGACATCCAGGCTCGGCAACTCCTCGCGATGGTTGGTAATCGTCTGGGCCACTATCCTGTAGAATTCTCGCTTGTCTGTGATGGTCTGCGACGGGACAATCCATAGCTTCCAGGCGTCAGCGTCAGAGCTATATACCCACACTGCTCCGCGTGGCTTGATCTTGCCTTCGTCAAGATAGCCAACCAGCCTCTGCCCTTCTTTCACCAAAATGTCTGTATCCATGGCAGGACTCCGTGCCTGTTCTCGCTGACGGCGTAGATGAGGTAATCAGCAGAACTTTCGTCGTTCAGTTCGTAGCGGGATTCAGGCTTCCATTCAGCTGCCAAACCCCAATTGAGGGCGAATTCTACGTCCTCATCTTGACGCGTTTTCAACTCTGGCTGCAACCCGGCCAACGATATCAGTTTGGGCAGGTCGTGGGTATGTAGATCCTGCACCAGCTTCCGGTCGGGAATGGCATCAGCCGCAAACTGGCTTGCCGCACATGCCTTTAGGGCTAGCTCCACGGCATAACCGGCCAGATAATAGGCACTCGCCCATCGGCCATGCTCGAACAATAGCTGGGCGTCGTTCAACCTCGTCGCACTCAGGGTTTGCAGATCGCGCTTTCGGAGCCCGTGCGACATCAGTTCGCCCGGTGCGCGACGCTCTCTGGCAGATCCTTGCCGAAGACGCGCTGATAATATTCCGCCACCAGCGGCCGTTCCGCCTCGTCGCATTTGTTGAGGAAGCTCAGGCGGAAGGCGAAGCCGACATTGTTGAAGATCAGCGCATTCTGCGCCCAGCTGATCACGGTGCGCGGGCTCATCACGGTCGAAATATCGCCGTTGATGAAGCCTTGGCGGGTCAGTTCCGCGACCTTGATCATATTCTCGACTTCCTTGCGGCCGCCGTCATGGTCGTACTCGCCCGACTTGGCGAGGACGATCTGCGCTTCGGTCGCGGCGGGCAGATAGTTGAGCGTGACGACCAGGTTCCAGCGGTCCATCTGGCCCTGGTTGATCTGCTGCGTGCCGTGATAAAGGCCGGTCGTGTCGCCCAGGCCGACCGTGTTGGCGGTCGCGAACAGGCGGAAATGCGGGTTGGGGCGGATCACCCGGTTCTGGTCGAGCAGCGTCATCTTGCCGTCGGTTTCCAGCACGCGCTGGATCACGAACATGACGTCCGGGCGGCCGGCGTCATATTCGTCGAACACCAGCGCGACGGGCCGCTGCAGCGCCCAGGGGAGCAGGCCTTCGCGGAATTCCGTCACCTGCTGCCCGTCCTTGAGCACGATGGCGTCGCGGCCGACCAGGTCGATGCGGCTGATATGCGCGTCCAGGTTGATGCGGATGCACGGCCAGCGCAGGCGGGCGGCAACCTGTTCGATATGGCTCGACTTGCCGGTGCCGTGATAGCCCTGCACCATGACGCGCCGGTTGAAGGCAAAGCCAGCCAGGATCGCCAGCGTCGTGTCCGGGTCGAACACATAGGCGGGGTCCAGATCGGGGACGCGCTCGTCGGCCTCCGAAAAGGCGGGGATCTTCAGGTCGACATCGATGCCGAAGACTTCCCGCGCGTCCACCTCACGGTCGGGCGCCGCCAGCAGCGTTTCGGAACGGGTATCGGGCTGGACGTTGGGGATGTCGGTCATCTTCTGGTCTCTTGCAACGGTCGAGTCATCCATGCCCTAACCACAGGGCAACGGCATGTCGATAGAGTGGGGGCTTGGGGCCTGCGGATCAAGCGGCCCATTGGGACAGAGTGGCCTCCTGCCCGACCAGCGCCAGCCCGTGCGCGATGGAGGTCAGTTCGCCCCCGGTCGCGATCCGCTCCGTGCCGAAGCGCCGGTCGAAAATCGCCCGGATCGCGGGGATCAGCGACGATCCGCCGGTCAGGAACACGCGGTCGATCGCCGCCGGTTCGACACCCGCCTTCGTCAGCGCGGCATCCACCGTCGTCTCGATCCGCGCGATGTCGGGTGCGATCCAGCCTTCGAACTCGGCGCGCTTGACCTCCGCCTCGATCGTCATGCCGCCGCCTTCGAAACGGAACGGCGCACTCTCCTCGCTTGACAGCTGGCGCTTCAATGTGCCCACCGCATGATAGAGGGGGTAGCCCAGCTCTTTCTCGATCACCCTGATCATCCGGCCGATCGCGGCGGGATCGTTCGCCGCCTTCTGCAGCCGGGCCAGCTCGTCCATCGTCCGCCGGTTGCGCATCAGCGCCAGGCGCGACCAGTCGGCGAAATCGGCGAAATAGCTGCGCGGTATCTCCAACTGCTTGCCGAAGCTCTGATAGCTGCCGCCCTTGCCCAGCATCGGCAGCACCAGATGGTCGAGAATGCGATAGTCGAACCGGTCGCCCGCGATGCCGATACCCGCCGAACCCAGCGGAAGGCAGCGTCGCGTGGAGTTCGGCGCGGCCACTCGCACCACCGAAAAATCGCTGGTGCCGCCGCCGAAATCCGCGACCAATATCGTCGCCTCCCGGCTAAGCCGGCTGGCATAGCTGAAGGCGGCGCCCAGCGGCTCATAGACATAATGGATCTCCGCGCCGAACCCCGCGAACATTGCGTCATAGCGCCGCCGGGCCAGCGCCTCGTCGGGCCGGGCGCCGGCATATTCGACCGGCCGTCCGACGACGATCCGCTCCGGCCGCTGGTCGAGCGCACCGCCGGCATGGCCGATCATCCGGTCGAGGAACATGGCGCCCAGCTCCTCGAAGCGGAAGCGCTTCTCGAATATGCTCGCCGTTTCGAAGATCGGGCTGGCGGCCACCGACTTGAACGACTGGATGAAGCGGCTGTCCTCGGGATATTCCAGATATTCCGCGATCGCCCAGGGACCGGCTTCATGCGCCATGCCGCCCTTGACCCCGCTGTCGTGCCAGAAACAGAGGGCGGAGCGGAAGATTGCGCCGGTCGCTTCCGGTCCCGCAAAGTCCACCAGATCGGACTGCGTGCCGCTGGCGATCGCCACGACGCTGTTGGTCGTGCCGAAATCCAGGCCCAGGGTACGGGCGGCGCTGCTCATGGTCATGTCTCCGGGAAAGGGCCGGCGCCTATGGCAGCGCGGGCTTAACAAGGCCAGTGCATTTTTATACCGTCATCCCCGCGAAGGCGGGGACCCATCTCCTGAGCGTCGCGCTGGGTGCCAGCTATGGGAGATGGGGTCCCGCCTTCGCGGGAATGATGGTGTCAGTTAAGCGAAGGCCGGTGCCTTGCGCAGCAGCCCATAAGCCTCGATCACCCCCTGCAGCGCCCCCTCATGGCTGCGATCGCCGCCATTATGATCGGGATGAAAACGACGCAGCAGCTCGGTATAGCGCTGGCGCAGCGCCGTGCGGTCCGCGTCGATGGGCAGGCCCATCACGCCAAGCGCCCTGCGATCCTCGTTCGACAGGAACTTGCCGTCCTGCCGCATCTGGGCGTCGGCGCGGGCCTTGGCCACCCGCTCCTTGAACTTGGCGCCGATCGCGTCGAGCGGGTCCTGAAAGTCGGACCAGCGCGGCGGCGGGCTGGCCGCGTTGGAGGAAAAGGCGCGCGTCTCCCGCTCCCACCCGGCATAGGGGCGCTGGGCGGCGGCGATTTCCTCCGGGCTCATGCCGGTGAAGAAATTATAGCCCTGGTTGAAGGCGCGGACATGATCGAGGCACAGCCAGCGCCAGCGCGGCCCCTCATGGCTGGATGCGCCGCCTTCCAGCGGCGGCGCGCGGAACTCGCCCGGCTCGGGGCAGCCATCGACGGAGCAGGGACGGTCGCTTTCCACGCGGCCGTGGAACCGGTTGAAACGACGGGTCGAGAAAGGATCGGTAGACAAGATTGCCCTGATGCGTGGGTGAAGAAAGCCCCCTATATAGGGGCGATGAGCACCCAACTGAAAGGCCCGGTGGCCACCGAGATCGAACAGCGGCTGCGCGCCGCCCTGTCGCCAGAGCATCTCGCCGTGATCGACGACAGCGAAAAGCATCGCGGCCATGCCGGCCACGACGGCTCGGGCGAAAGCCATTTCACAGTGGAGATGGTGTCGGCGCAGTTCGCCGGCCAGGGGCGCGTCGCCCGCCAGCGGCTGGTCAACGCCGCGCTGGCCGATCTGCTGCGTGACAGGGTCCACGCCCTCGCCATGAAGCTGCGCGCGCCGGGCGAGGCCTAGCAGCCGGCCAATTTTCCGCCACTATCCCGAACTGGACGCGCCATGACCCTGGAACCGCTCGTCATCCAGACGATCACACCCACCACCCATGATCTGGGCGACTTCCGCGTCCATCGCGCGCTCCCCGCGCGCGACCGGACGATGGTGGGTCCCTTCATCTTCTTCGATCAGGCGGGGCCGGCGCGCATCGCGGCGGGGCAGGGGATCGACGTGCGTCCGCATCCCCACATCAACCTCGCCACCGTCACCTATATGTTCGAAGGCGCCTTCCTCCACCGCGATTCGCTCGGCACCGAGCAGTTGATCGAGCCGGGTGCGGTCAATCTGATGACGGCGGGCAGCGGCATCGTCCATTCCGAACGCTCGCCCGAAAGCGAGCGCGCCAAGCTGTCGAAGCTCTCGGCGATCCAGACCTGGCTGGCCTTGCCCGACGGGCAGGAGGAAATGGCACCCGCCTTCGAACATGTGAGCGAGGGCGGCCTGCCGGTCATCGACTGCGGCCACGCCCGCGCGCGGGTGATCATGGGCAGGCTCTGGGGTGAGACCGCGCCGGTCACGACCTATGCCCAGACCATCTATGCCGATATCCAGCTGTCTCCGGGCGGCAGCGTGCCGATCGACGTCGATGCGGCCGAGCGCGCCGTCTATGTCGCGGGTGGCGATGCGGCGCTCGACGGCGTGGCCCTGCAGCCGCAGACGCTGTACGTGCTGCGCCCCGGCGTGCGCGCCACGCTGATGAGCGTCGACGGCGGCCGGGTGATGCTGTGCGGCGGGGAGGCCTTCGCCACGCCGCGTCATGTCTGGTGGAATTTCGTGTCCTCCTCGACTGATCGCATCCATCAGGCGCGGGAGGATTGGGACGCGCTGCGCTTCCCCTTGATCCCCGGCGACGATCAGGAGTTCATCCCGATCCCCGAGGGACAGCCCAAGACGGTGAGCTATCCCTGATCCCGCCCCTTATGCTCCTGTTTTCGCAGGAGCACATGGGACGGGATCGCTACTGCACGAAGGTCAGCGACAGATTTTCCGCATTTTTCGGAATGTCGATCCGGCTTTCGTTGATCGACGCTTCCTCGCCCGGCTTCAGGCTGGTGCGGTCGGCCTTCGTCGTCCAGCTGAACACCAGCCGGTTCTGCCGGTCGCGCAGCTGCACCAGCACCGGCGGCACCGGCAGGCTCTGCTTGCCGCTGTTCACGATGCGCGCGCCGAAGGCGAAATATTCCTCCCCGGTCGGCAGCTTGCGCCGTTCTGCGGGCTTGGACAGGTAGAAGAGCAGGTCGGGATCGCCTTCTTCGGCGACCAGTCCCAGGTTGATCGCCCAGCTCGGCGTGCCGAAATACCAGAGCGCGCCGCCCGCCGCGCCGATTGCCAGGCAGAAGGCGATGGCCGCGCTGGTCCAGACCTTCACCAGATTGCGCCGCGGCTTGGATGGCGCCTCATAATCGGGCTCGACCGCGTCGGCGGGCGTGGCGCGCGCCCGGTCGTAAATATCGTCGGACCAATAATCGGGCCGGGATGCGGGGGCGACAGGCGTGGCTTCAGGCGGCGCCGCGGCGGTCGGCGCAGCCATGACGGCGTCCCGCGTCGCAACCGCAACGGGCGCCGCCCGGGGCTCGGCCGCAACGGGCGGTGAGGAAGGGGGAGCGGGCGGCGGCGGCGCGGCGACAGGCGCGGCCGCAGCCATCGCCGGCGCGCGTGGCGCGAGCACCGGTCCTTCCTGATACCAGCTATGTTTGCAGGAGGCGCAGCGAACCTGGCGGCCATTGGGGCCGACGGCGCTGTCCGGCACAATATAGCGCGTGGCGCAATTGGGACACACCAGGATCATGACGCTTCATAGCCATGCCTTCGACTCGAGGGCAAGCGGCATCAGCAAAGGCGCGCCATCCTGCCGCGACTCGGCGGAAGAGGCCGCATGGGCTTTACGGCCGCCTGCCCGCTGTGCCATGGCTGCTTTCCAGGGGAAGCAGGGCATTCACACATTCATGTCGGCCATCGTCCAGTTCGAAAATGTCGGTCTGCGCTATGGCCTGGACAGCGAAACCCTGTCCGACGTCAGCTTCTCGCTGCATGGCGGCGGCTTCTACTTCCTGACGGGCGCATCCGGGGCAGGCAAGACCTCGCTCCTGAAGCTGCTCTACCTCGCCCAGCGGCCCAGCCGGGGCGTCATCCGCCTGTTCGGGGAGGATGTGGTGACGCTGCCCCGCAAGCGCCTGCCAGGCTTCCGCCGCCGCATCGGCGTGGTGTTCCAGGATTTCCGGCTGGTGCCGCATCTGTCGGCCTATGACAATATCGCCCTGCCGCTGCGCGTCGCGGGCATGGCGGAGAGCGAGATCGACGCCTCCGTTTCGGAAATGCTGAACTGGGTCGGCCTCGGCGATCGGGGACAGGCGCGCCCGGCGACGCTGTCGGGCGGGGAGCAGCAACGCGTCGCCATCGCCCGCGCCGTGATCGGGCGGCCCGAAATATTGGTGGCGGACGAGCCGACCGGCAACGTCGACGCCGACATGGCGCGTCGCCTGATGACCCTGTTCGAAGCGCTCAACCGCCTCGGCACCACGATCGTCGTCGCCACCCACGATCTGCCGCTGATCGGCCAGGTCGAAGGCGCGCAGATGATGCGGCTGGACAAGGGGCGGCTGTCCGATCCCACCGGATCGCTGCGCTACCCGCCCCGTCCGCAGGGGGCGGCGGCGTCATGAGCGGCGCCGACCGCCGCGCCGCCGCCGCCGCGCGCCACCGGCTGCTGCCCGAAGGCCGGGTGGCCGGGCCGATGCCGTGGATCATCGCGATCATGATGTTCCTGACGGTGCTGGCCGCTGCCGCCGGCCTGGGCCTGGGGGCAGCGGTGCAGGCGGTCGGCGCCGACCTTGCCGGCCGTGCCACCGTGCAGATCGTGGAGGCGAGCGCCGAAACACGCGGCCGGATCAGCGCGCAGGCCGTCGCCCTGTTGCGCGGCGCCGCCGATGTCCGCACGGTTAGCCCGGTCGATCAGGCCGCGCTGGCCGAACAGATCCGTCCCTGGCTGGGGGAGGAGGCGACCAGCGGCGACCTTCCCATCCCGGCGCTGATCGATGTCGAACTGGCCCCCGGTGCCACCCGCGCCAGGATCGATCGCCTGCGCCGGCAATTGGGCGCGCTCTCGCCCCGCATCCGGGTGGAGCCGCATGCCGTCTTCCTGCAACCGCTCGCCAGCCTGCTTGCCGCGCTGGGCGGACTGGCGGCCGGCATCGTCCTGCTGATGGGCCTCGCGACCGCGGCGATCGTCGTGCTGGCGGCGCGCGCCGCGCATGATGGACATCGCGGTACGATCGACGTGCTGCACCTGATGGGCGCCACCGACGTGCAGATCGCGCGGCTGTTCCAGCGCCGCATCGGCCTCGACGCGCTGTTCGGCAGCGCGCTGGGCTTTGTCGTCGCGCTGCTGGTCATCATCCTGCTCGGCATCAGGCTCGGCGCGACCGGTTCGGATCTGCTGACGGCGATCACCCTGCCCTGGACCAGCTGGGCGGCGCTCGCCGCCCTGCCGGTGGGCGGGGTGCTGCTGGCGACGCTGGCGGCGCGCTGGACCGTGCTGCGGTCCCTGGGGCGGCTGCTGTGATCGTCCGTCTCTTCGCCGTCTCGCTGCTCGGCTGGATGCTGGGCTTCGTCTGGTTCGCCGTCTTCCTGCCCGAGCCGCTCGACGGCCGGCCGACCGACGCCATCGTCGTGCTGACCGGCGGCGCCGGGCGGATCGATCGCGGCGTCGCCCTGCTGCGGGAAGGGGCGGCGAAGCGGATGCTGATCTCGGGTGTGGACCGCTCCGTGCGTCCGACCGAGCTCGCCGCGCAATATGACGCGCCCGAACGCCTCTTTTCCTGCTGCATCACGCTCGGCCGCGAGGCGATCGATACCCGCTCCAACGCCATCGAAACCGCGCGCTGGCTGGAGCGGCGGGATTACAAGACGGTGCGGCTGATCACCACCGACTGGCATATGCGCCGCGCCGCGCTGGAACTGCGGCAGGCGCTGCCGGGCCGTGTCACGATCGTCTACGACGCCGTGCCCAGCCGGCCGAGCCTCACCATGCTGCTGCGCGAATATAATAAATATCTGTTGCGTCGGGCTGCCGCGCTGGTGGGCATCTGACGGCATGATCACGGCGCTGCGATCCCTTGCCTATATGCTATTTTTCTACAGCGGCTCGCTGCTGCTGGTGCTGACGGCGCTGCTCGTCGCTTGGGTTGCGCCGGGCTCGGTGCAGGACGTGGCGACGGCGTGGGGCTGGTTCCACCGCCATGCGACCCGCTGGTTGCTGGGGCAGAAGGTCCGTATCGAGGGGGATCTGCCGCAAGGCCCCTATCTCTACATCGTCAAGCATGAGTCGATGTTCGAGACGATCGACATGCTCTGCCTGTTCGACAAGCCGGCGATCGTCGCCAAGCGCGAGCTGTTCGACATTCCGCTCTGGGGCCGTATCGCGCGGCTTTACGGCCTGATCCCGGTCGAACGCAGCGCCGGCGCCAGCGCGATGCGCTCGCTGCGCGCCGCCGCCCGCGCCGCCACCGCGCAGGGGCGCGCGGTCTGCTTGTTTCCCGAAGGCACGCGCGTGCCCCATGGCGAAGCGCCACCGCTGCGCGCTGGTTTTGCCGGCCTCTATGTGTTGCTCGGCCTGCCGGTGGTGCCGATCGCGATCGACAGCGGCCGGGTCTCGCCGCGCGGGCGTTTCCTCAAGCGCGCCGGTACGATCACCTACAAGGTGGGCGAAACGATCCAGCCCGGCCTCGACCGCCGCGTGGCCGAGGCGCGCGTGCATGCGGCGATCAATGCGCTGAATCGAGGAGCTTGATACACGGTGCTCCTGCCTGCGCAGGAACAGGCCGCATTCTAATGGCTGCGCCCGAAATCGGGCTTGGGATCGTCCTGACCCTGTTCGATGATCGACCGGCGGATCGCCCGCGTTCGGGTGAACAGGTTGAACAGCGCGTCGCCGTCATTCCAGCGGATCGCGCGCTGCAGCGCCGACAGGTCCTCGGAAAAGCGTTGCAGCATTTCCAGCACCGCATCCTTGTTCGCCAGGAACACGTCGCGCCACATGGTCGGGTCCGACGCGGCGATGCGGGTGAAGTCGCGAAAGCCGCCGGCGGAATATTTGATGACTTCGGACTGGGTGACATCCTCCAGATCGCTCGCGGTGCCAACGATCGTATAGGCGATCAGGTGCGGTAAATGGCTCGTCACCGCCAGCACCAGGTCGTGATGCTGCGGGTCCATCGTCTCCACCTCCGCACCTACGCGCCGCCACAGTTCGGCGACGCGCTCTACCGCAGCGGTATCGGCACCGGCGGGCGGCGTGACGATGCACCATCGGCCGTGGAACAGCGAGGCGAAGCCCGCTTCCGGGCCGCTATTCTCGGTGCCCGCGACCGGATGCGCGGGAATGATCGCGCGGCCGGGCAGCGCCGCATCGAGCTGCGCCAGCACATCGGCCTTGCACGATCCCACATCGCTGACGACTGCGTCGGCCGGCAAATCGTCGGCAATCTCCGCCGCCGCCGCGCCCATCGCGCGCACCGGCACGCACAGCACCACCAGATCGGCGTCGGTCACGCTCGCGCCCGCCGTGTCGGTCACATCGTCGCAAAGATCGATGGCGCGGGCGATCTCCCGCACGCGCGGGTCGGCGTCATAACCCGTGACCCGCACGGTCGGCATATGCTCGCGCACCGCCCGCGCCAGTGAGGAGCCGATCAGCCCCAGCCCGATGATGGTGACGCGCGAAAAAGGCAGCATGGTTCAGGCCGCCTCCGCCATGGTGCGCAGCTTTGCCGCGATGTCGCGCATCTGTTCCTCGGTGCCGATCGTGATGCGCAGCCCGTTGGGCAGGCCCTGCCCCGGCAGCCAGCGCGTCGCATAGCCTTCGTCCCACAGCCCCCGCATCGCCGCTTCGGCGGTCAGCCTGCCGTCGAACAGGATGAGGAGGAAGTTCGCCCTGCTGGGAATGGCGCGCAGTCCGTGGTTGGACAGCAATGCCACCTCGCCCGCCAGCCATTCGCGCCATTGGCGGTTATGGGTGCGGCTGGCTTCGACCCAGTCCAGGTCCTTCACCGCTGCGATCGCGGCCGCCTGGCCCGCGGTCGTGACGTTGAACGGTGCGCGGATGCGATGCAGCACGTCGATCACCTCGGCGCTGGCATAGCCCCAGCCGATCCGCTCGGCGGCAAGGCCGTAAATCTTGGAGAAGGTGCGCGTCACCAGCACATTGGCCGCGCTCTTCGCCAGTTCCAGCCCGCCATCATCTTCGTCCGTGTCGAGATATTCGGCATAGGCCTGGTCCAGCACGAATAATATATCGGGGCGCAGCGCGGCATGCAGCCGGGCGATCTCCTCACGCGGCGTCATGGTGCCGGTGGGATTGTTCGGATTGGCGAGGAAGACGACCTTGGTCTTGTCGGTCACGCTGGCCAGCAGCGCGTCCACATCGGTCGCATAATCGCTGTCCGGCGCG
The DNA here is from genome assembly GCA_035251955.1 of Sphingobium sp. Taxonomy (GTDB): domain Bacteria; phylum Pseudomonadota; class Alphaproteobacteria; order Sphingomonadales; family Sphingomonadaceae; genus Sphingobium. The sequence goes on from DATFDS010000263.1 coordinate 11,391, forward strand.
ATCACCGGCGTCGCGCCGACACGCCGCGCGGCAATGTCATAGACCGAAAAGCCGTAGCGCACATACAGCACTTCATCGCCCGGCCCGGCATAGGCGCTGGCGGCGATATGCAGCAGTTCGTCCGATCCCGTGCCGTAGATCACCCGGGCCGGATCGAGCCCATGCACCGCCGCAATCGCCTGACGCAGCTTGGTCGCGCCCGGATCGGGATAGGTCGCCAGGTCCGCCGTCGCGGCCACCAGGGCGCCGCGCGCCGCCGCGCCGGTGCCCAGCGGGTTTTCATTGGCCGACAGCTTGATCAGCGGCCGTCCGTCATCGGCCGCCGCCTTGCCCGGCACATAGGGCGAAATGCCGAGAATCCATTCCTTGGGTGCAGGTTTCGTCATGGCCCGCGCTTTAGCGCCATCCGCGCCAAAGGCAAAGTGGGCGATGCGTGCCGACACGCCTCCCGATTGACAGCCTCCCTCCACGGTCCTAGCCCGCATCCACCATGGCCAGCGCCCCGCTTTCCGATGACAGCCGTTTCGGCCTCCGCCGCCAGGTTCGCCTGTCGGGTCCCCTGCGGCTGGACAGCGGCGCGGCGCTCGCCCCGGTCGACATAGCCTATGAAACCTATGGCGCGATGAACGAGGACCGCTCCAACGTCGTCCTCATCTGCCACGCGCTGACCGGCGACCAATATGTCGCGTCCGACCATCCCGTCACCGGCAAACCGGGCTGGTGGTGGCGCATGGTGGGGGAGGGCAAGCCCGTCGACCCCGCGCGCCAGTTCATCATCTGCGCCAATGTCATCGGCAGCTGCATGGGGTCCAGTGGCCCCGCCAGCCTCGATCCCGCGACGGGCGACCCCTATGCGATGCGCTTCCCGGTGCTCACCATCGCCGACATGGTGCGTGCCCAGGCGCTGCTGCTCGACCATCTGGGCGTCGATCGCCTGTCAGCCGTCATCGGCGGATCGATGGGCGGCATGCAGGCGCTCACCTGGCCCACGCTCTTCCCCGACCGGGTCGAAAGCTGCGTGGTCATCGCCTCGACCGCCCGCCACAGCGCCCAGAATATCGCCTTCCACGAAGTCGGGCGGCAGGCGATCATGGCCGACCCCAACTGGCGCGGCGGCGATTATTATGCCGACGGCCAGGTGCCCAGCGCCGGCCTTGCTGTCGCGCGCATGGCGGCGCACATCACCTATCTGTCCGAAGCGGGCCTGACCGAAAAATTCGGCCGCCGGCTGCAGGGGCGCCCGGAAAATCCCAACGGAGCCAAGACCTTCGGCTTCGACGCCGATTTCCAGGTGGAAAGCTATCTGCGGCACCAGGGCCTCAGCTTCGTCGAGCGGTTCGACGCGAACAGCTACCTCTATATCACCCGCGCCATGGACTATTATGACATTGCCGAGGATCATGGCGGCAGCCTCGCAATGGCCTTTGCCGCCACAAGGGCGCGCTTCTGCCTGGTCAGCTTCGATACCGACTGGCTCTATCCCACCGCCGAATCGCGCGTGATCGTCCATGCGCTCAACGCCAGCGGCGCGCAGGCGAGCTTCGTCGAACTGTCCAGCCCCTTCGGCCACGACGCCTTCCTGCTCGAATGCCCCGAACTCAATCGCGTGGTCGACGGCTTTCTGAAAGGCGGCCGCGCGTGAGCGAAGAGGGACTGCGCCCCGACCTTGCCCTGATCGCCCGGACCGTGACGCCGGGCGCGCGCGTGCTGGATGTCGGCTGCGGCGACGGCGCGCTGATGGCGGCCTTGCGCGACGCCAAGCAGGTCGACGCGCGCGGGCTGGAGATCGACGGCAGCAATGTCGCCGCGGCGGTCGGACGCGGCCTCTCGGTCGTGCAGGGCGATGCGGACACCGACCTTGGCTATTATCCCGACTTGAGCTTCGACTATGCGATCCTCAGCCAGACGCTGCAGACCACGCGCCGGCCCGACCGGGTGGTGGAGGAATTGCTGCGCATCGGCCGGCAGGCCTTCGTGTCCTTTCCCAACTTCGCCCACTGGCGCGGGCGGCTGTCGCTGCTGTGGGGCGGCCGCATGCCGGTGACGCGGCTGCTGCCCGACACCTGGTATGACACGCTCAACATCCA
>DATFDS010000264.1:0-8167 GCA_035251955.1 Sphingobium sp.
TCATCCCGGGCTTGACCCGGGATCCCGCTTCTTCTTTTTATGTGCTTGCTCAGCAGTTTGAAAGAACAGCGGGACCCCGGATCAAGTCCGGGGTGACGACTGACGAACGTCCGCCATCCACCCAAACTCACCCGCATCTAGCCAAGTCCCCGCACCACCGATAGCATTCCGCCATGGGCGCAGACAGCGGGACACAGAAGCGTAAGATCGTGGAGGCGTCTCTCCGCTCCTCCTCCGCCCGCAGCCTTGGCCTGCCCGCCTGCATCGCACTGGTCATGGGCAATATGATCGGGTCCGGCATATTTCTGCTGCCCGCCGCACTCGCGCCTTACGGCTGGAATGCGGTGGCAGGCTGGATCATCACCATCGGCGGCGCGCTCACCCTGGCGTTCGTGATCGCCCGCCTGACCATCCATCTGCCCGATGCGGCAGGTCCGGCACAGATGATCGCGCGCGCCTTCGGTCCCGTGCCCGGCTTTGCGATCGGCTGGATCTATTGGCTGTCGATCATCATCAGCAATGTGACGATCGCAGTCGCGGCGACCGCCAATCTCGGCACGCTGGCGCCGATGCTGGCGCGGCCGGGCATCGGCGCGCTCATGTCGATCCTCTTGTTATGGCTGACGACGCTGATCAATCTGGCCGGCGCGCGAGCCGCTGGCGTCGCGCAGCTCGCCACCACATCGATCAAACTGGTGCCCATCCTGGTCGTGCTGATCATGCTGGCCATCCTGCTGCCGACCGGCAGAGCCGCGATTCCGCCCTTTTCGATGGCCACGCTGAGCGGCGCCGGCATCACCGCATCGGCGGCGCTGACGCTGTGGGCGCTGCTGGGGTTCGAATCGGCAAGCGTCGCCGCCGACAAGGTGAAGGACCCCGCCCGCACCATCCCGCGCGCCACCATCATCGGCACGGGGGCGACGGGACTGCTCTATCTGCTCGTCTGTTCGGGCATTGCGCTGGCGTTGCCGTTTGCGCTCAGCCGATCGGGATCGCCCTTCGCCGCCTTTGTCGGCCATTATTGGTCGCCGGAGCCGGCGCGCTTCATCGCATTGTTCGCCGCGATCAGCTGCCTTGGCGCGCTCAACGGCTGGACGCTGCTACAGGGGGAAGTGCCGCTCGCCATGGCGCGATCGGGCGAGTTGCCGCGCTGGCTCGCCCGCACCGATGCCAGGGGCACCCCAGTGCGCGGGCTTATCCTGTCGACTGCGCTCGCCAGCCTGTTGCTGCTCGCCAACAGCCTTCAGGGGCTGGTCGCGCTGTTCACCGCGATGGCGCTGCTGGCGACGTCGGCAACCTTGTGGCTTTATCTCGGCTGCGCGCTGGCCAGCCTGCGCTTTCGCATTGCCGTGCCGGTGGCCCTGCTGGCGGCAGCCTATGCGCTGTGGACTTTGTGGGGCGCCGGGCTGATCGCCAGCGGCTCCAGCTTCCTGCTGATGGTTGGCGGGTTGCCCATCTACTGGTGGGCTCGGCGGGAGTGGGAAAGAGCCATTTGAACCAAAAGTTCCGTGCTCCTGCAGAAGCAGGAGCACGAGACTGTAAGTGTTGCGCCAGCGAGAGGATCAATCCCCCCACAATTCCTTGAGCTTGCTGAAGAAGCCCGTCGACTGCGGACATTCCTCGCCGGTCTCGGTCTCGCGGAAAGCCTCGAGCAGTTCCTTCTGCCGTGCGGTCAGGCGCGTCGGCGTTTCGACATCCACCTGGATGACAAGGTCGCCCTGACCCCGGCCATTGAGGACCGGCATGCCCGCGCCCCGCTGGCGGATCTGCTTGCCCGATTGGATGCCGCTCGGGATCTTGATCTCATGCCGCTGGCCGTCGAGCCCCGGCACTTCGATCGAACCGCCGAGCGCGGCCGTGGTGAAGCTGACCGGCGCGCGGGCGAACAGGGTCGTGCCGTCGCGTTCGAAGATCGGATGCCGCTTCACATGCAGGAAGATGTAGAGGTCGCCCGAAGGCGCGCCGCGCGCGCCGGCCTCGCCCTCGCCCGAAAGGCGGATGCGCGTGCCTTCGTCGACACCGGCGGGGATGCTGACCGACAGCGTCTTGGGCTTGTCCACGCGGCCCTCGCCCCGGCACGACCGGCAGGGGCTTTCGATCACCTGACCCGCGCCGTGGCAGGACGGACAGGTCCGCTCGACCACGAAGAAGCCCTGCTGCGCCCGCACCTGGCCATGGCCGTGACAAGTGGTACAGGTCTTGACGCCGGTGCCGGGCTGGGCGCCTGAGCCTTCACAGCTCTCGCAGGAAGCGGAAACCTCGATCTCGATCTCGGTCTTCTTGCCGTGATAGGCTTCGTCCAGACTGATCTCCAGGTCGTAGCGCAGATCCGCGCCGCGCCGCTGCGTCTGACGCCCGCCGCCGGCAAAGCCGCCCTGGCCGAAGATCGTCTCGAAAATATCGCCAAGGTCGGAAAAGCCGCCCGCGCCGCGCCCGTTGAAGCCGCCGCCTCCGCCGCCATTTTGCGCGTTGGTATAGGCCGCATGGCCATAGCGGTCATAGGCCGCGCGCTTCTGCGGGTCCTTGAGGCACTCATAGGCTTGGGAAACGGCCTTGAACCTGGCTTCGCCGTCGCTGCATCCCCCGGTCTTGTCCGGGTGATATTTCATCGCCAGCTTGCGATAGGCGCTCTTGATCGCACCCGCGTCCGCCGTGCGCTCGACCTCGAGCAGTTCGTAATAATCAACTTCGGTAGTCATATCGCCCCCGACGGCAACCCACAGCCGTCACCCCCGCGCATGCGGGGATCCATCTCCCAAGCTACACGCTTGGTGCGGCCTTGGGGAGATGGATTCCCGCCTGCGCGGGAATGACGGGGGAAGCGCATCAGCTTATGCCTTGTTGTCGTCCACTTCCGAGAATTCGGCATCGACGACATCGTCATCCGCCTTGGGCGCGTCCGCACCCGGAGCCGCGGCAGCCGCCTGCTCCTTCTCATAGATCGCCTGGCCAAGCTTCATCGCGACGGTGGCAAGCTCCTGCGCCTTGGCCTTCATCGCTTCGGCATCGCCGCTCTCGACCGCCGCCCTGGTGGCGGCAATCGCGGTTTCGATCTCCGACTTCAGCGACGCGTCCACCTTGTCGCCATGCTCGGAAAGCTGCTGCTCCGTGGTGTGGACCAGGCTCTCGGCATTGTTCTTCGCCTCGGCTGATTCGCGCTTCTTCTTGTCCTCTTCGGCGAAACGCTCGGCATCCTTGACCATCTGGTCGATGTCGGCGTCCGACAGACCGCCCGAAGCCTGGATGCGGATCTGCTGTTCCTTGCCCGTGCCCTTGTCCTTGGCATGGACGTTGACCAGACCGTTGGCGTCGATGTCGAAGGTCACTTCGATCTGCGGCACGCCGCGCGGCGCGGGCGGGATGCCGACCAGATCGAACTGGCCGAGCAGCTTGTTGTCCGCCGCCATCTCACGCTCGCCCTGGAACACGCGGATCGTCACCGCCTGCTGATTGTCGTCGGCGGTCGAATAGACCTGAGACTTCTTGGCGGGGATGGTGGTGTTGCGGTCGATCATGCGGGTGAACACGCCGCCCAGCGTCTCGATGCCGAGCGACAGCGGAGTCACGTCGAGCAGCAGCACGTCCTTGACGTCGCCCTGCAAGACGCCCGCCTGAATGGCCGCGCCCATGGCGACGACTTCGTCCGGGTTGACGCCGGTGTGCGGTTCCTTGCCGAAAAAGTCCTTCACGGCCTCGCGCACCTTGGGCATGCGGGTCATGCCGCCGACCAGAACCACTTCGCTGATCTCGGCCGCCGAAACGCCCGCATCGGCCAGCGCCTTCTTGCAGGGATCCATGGTCCGCTTGATGAGGTCGGCCACCAGACGCTCCAGATCGGCGCGGGTGATATTCTTCACCAGATGCTTGGGCCCATTCTGGTCCGCGGTGATGAAGGGCAGGTTGATCTCGGTCGACTGCGCCGACGATAGTTCGATCTTCGCCTTTTCCGCCGCTTCCTTCAGACGCTGGAGCGCCAGCTTGTCCTTGGTGAGGTCGATGCCTTCCGCCTTCTGGAAGTCGGCCGCCAGATATTCCACCAGCTTGGCGTCGAAATCTTCACCGCCCAGGAACGTGTCGCCATTGGTCGACTTCACTTCGAACACGCCATCGCCGATCTCCAGGATCGAGATGTCGAAGGTGCCGCCGCCAAGGTCATAGACCGCGATGGTCTTGCCGTCCTGCTTCTCAAGCCCATAGGCCAGCGCCGCCGCGGTCGGCTCGTTGATGATGCGCAGCACTTCCAGACCGGCGATCTGGCCGGCGTCCTTGGTCGCCTGCCGCTGGGCGTCGTTGAAGTAGGCCGGAACGGTGATGACCGCCTGCGTGACCGTCTCGCCCAGATAGGACTCGGCGGTTTCCTTCATCTTCTGCAGCGTGAAGGCGGAAATCTGCGAGGGGCTGTAATCCTTGCCGCCGGCATTGACCCAGGCGTCGCCATTGCCGCCCTTGGAAATCGTGTAGGGAACGAGTTCCATGTCCTTCTTGGTCATCGGATCATCGAAGCGGCGGCCGATCAGGCGCTTCACCGCAAACACCGTATTGTCAGGATTGGTCACGGCCTGCCGCTTGGCGGGCTGGCCGATCAGACGCTCACCATCCTTGGTGAAGGCGACGATCGACGGGGTCGTGCGCGCGCCTTCCGCATTTTCGATCACCTTGGGCTTGCCGCCGTCCATCACGGCGACGCAGCTGTTGGTCGTGCCAAGGTCGATACCGATTACTTTTGCCATTGTGTCCTCTTTGAACCCCAAATTCATTCAGCGGTTGACGGCCCCATACCTCACGAAAGCGCCAAGGCAAGGGCGTTTGCGGATGGGATATAGGCGCGATCTTCCTTGGCACAAGAAGCGGGCGCGATTACCGTAACAATGACCGGAAACGAGACAGTCATGAAAGCCTTGTCCATGCGCGCCATCCTATCCTCCCTTGTTCTTGCTGCTCCTCTTGCGCTGGCGGCGTGCGGCGATCCCGCGCCCACCTATATCGACCAGGCCTGGGTGCGCCTCAGCCCGAACAAGGATTCCCCCTCGGCCGGCTATTTCGTCGTCCATGGCGGCGACGCGCCGACGCAGCTGCGCGGCGTGCTGACCGACTATGCGCTCAAGGTCGAAATGCATGAGAGCATGAACCATGACGGCATGGCGATGATGCAGCCGGTCGAGAGCGTCGACATTCCCGCCAAAGGGACGGTGGCCTTCGCGCCGGGCGGCAAGCATCTGATGCTCTGGGGTGTCAACGATACGGCGATCAGCCGCGGCAAGATGACGCTGACCTTCCTGCTGGCCAATGGCGACCGGTTGCTGGTCGACGCCGTGATCCGAAAGCCCGGTGGCGAAGCGCCAGCCCCCGCCGCACCCAAGGACCATTGACCAGCCGCGCCCTCACCGGCGACGAGGTCGCGCTCGCCCGCTCGGTCTTCGGGCGGGCGATCGCCTTTGACCGGGTGCGGGTGCATAATCGCAAATGGTGGCCGTTCCAGCCCCGGCGCGTCACCATGGCGCCCGATGGCGACCTGTGGTTTCATCCAGCCGGCAACCTCTATTGCGCCGATTTCTGCGAAAGTCCGTTGCACATGCAGGGGCATTTCATCCACGAAATGACCCATGTCTGGCAGGCGCAGAAAGGCGGCAAATGGTATCTGCCGCTGATGCGCCACCCATTCTGCCGCTATGGCTATGAGATCGTGCCGGGGCGGCCATTTATCCGCTATGGGCTGGAGCAGCAGGCGGAGATTGTGCGCCATGCGTTCCTGATGCGCCAGGGCGCGCAGATCGAGGGGAAGCCGCCGCTTGCGGTCTATGAGGCGCTGCTGCCTTTTCCGGCGGGTTAGGGGTGGAAGTCGGAACGTCGGCTTATCCATTCCCCTCCCGCTGGCGGGAGGGGCAGCGAGACTTCATGAGCGCAGCGAATGTAGTCGCAGCGGGGTGGGCCATTGCAGCGCCTAGCCCATTCCCACCCCCTAACCCCCTCCCGCTTGCGGGAGGGGGAACATGTCCGCTCCTGGCCGAAACCGGCCACCAACCCGCCTACACCCCCACCGCGTCCGCGCGGGCGATCAGCGCCCTGGCTTCCTCGACATGCATCGCCTCGATCATCCGCCCCTCGAACCGCTCGGCGCCGCCGGTCGCGGCGTCGATCAGGCGGCGGGCGTCGGCGATTGCCTGCGGGTCAGGTCCGAACACCTGATTGGCAACCAGCACCTGGCTCGGGTGGATCAGCGTCTTGCCGTCAAAACCAAGCGCATGGCCGGCAGCACATTCCGCCTCGAAGCCCGCTTCATCGTCCAGCCGGTTGAACACCCCGTCGAACGCGGCGATGCCCCCGGCGCGCGCGGCCAGGATGACCGACTGCAGAACGAAGGACAGGCCGGTGCGATCAGCCGTGGCGGGGATGCCCAGGCTCTGCCGCAGATCATTGGTGCCCACAAAAAGCCCCGCCGCACCTTCGACCTGCGCGATCGAGGGCGCGGCCAGCACGCCGGCCGGGCTTTCGATCATCGCGATCACCGGCTTGTGGCAGACGCTGAACACATCCTTCACCTGACGGGCGCTCTCGACCTTGGGCAGCACGACATAGTCGACGGCAGCGCCCTTCATCGCCACCATTTCCGGGCCATGCCAGCTCGTCCGCTCGACATTGATCCTGACCGCCGACAGCCGCCTGCCGAACCCTTCCCGAATTGCTTCCACGGCATTGGCGCGCGCTTCCTCCTTGCGGTTGTCGGGCACGGCATCTTCCAGGTCCAGGATCACCATGTCACAAGGCAGGATCCGCGCCTTGGCGATTGCGCGCCGGTTCGACGCAGGCAGATAAAGCAGCGAGCGGGCGTGACGCAGCAACATGGACTTATCCTCCTCTATCGGGCTGGCGCGCCCTTATAACGGTTTGCCTTTTCCCGTTAACGAATCCGCGTCATAGTCAAGCGCTTCTTCGGGGGAGACAAAGATGCTGACGACATTCGCACTGACAGTGACGTTTCTGGTGCTGTTCTATCTGGCCGTGAGCGTCAAGGTAGTGCGCCAGGGCTATCAATATACGATCGAGCGCTTCGGCCGCTTTACAGAGGTGGCGCGGCCCGGCCTCAATTTCTACCCCGCCTTCTTCTACGCGGTCGGCCGCAAGATCAACATGATGGAGCAGGTGGTCGACATTCCGGGACAGGAGATCATCACCAAGGACAATGCCATGGTGTCGGTCGACGGCGTGGTCTTCTTCCAGGTGCTGGATGCCGCCAAGGCGGCCTATGAAGTGTCCGAACTCTATGTCGCGATCATGCAGCTCGCCACCACGAACCTGCGCACGGTCATGGGGTCGATGGACCTCGACGAAACCCTGTCCAAGCGCGACGAGATCAACGCCCGGCTGCTGTCCGTGGTGGATCACGCCACCAACGCCTGGGGCATCAAGATCACGCGCGTCGAACTCAAGGATATCCGCCCGCCCGCCGACATCGTCAACGCCATGGGTCGCCAGATGAAGGCGGAGCGTGAAAAGCGCGCGCTGATTCTGGAATCCGAAGGCCTGCGCGCGTCGGAAATCCTGAAAGCCGAAGGGCAGAAGCAGAGCCAGATCCTGGAAGCCGAGGGCCGCCGCGAAGCCGCCTTCCGCGACGCCGAAGCCCGCGAGCGCGAGGCGGAGGCAGAGGCCAAGGCAACGCAGATGGTGTCGGACGCCATCGCCAACGGCAACGCCCAGGCGATCAACTATTTCGTGGCGCAGAAATATGTGGAGGCGGTGAGCCAGTTCGCCACCTCCCCCAATGCCAAGACCATCCTCTTCCCGGTCGAAGCGACCCAGTTGATCGGCACGCTGGGCGGCATCGGCGCGCTGGCGAAGGAAGCGTTGGGCGATGGGGGCACGCCGCCGCCCCCAGCCCCGACGCGACGCGGCCCCTTTGCGCAGGGTCAAGGGTGATGGACTGGCTCGGCTTGCTGGACGACCATTGGGGCTGGCTCGTCCTCGCCGCCCTGCTCGGCATGGCCGAGGTGATGCTGCCCGGCGTGTTCCTGATCTGGGTGGCACTGGCCGCTGCGGTGACAGGACTGATCGCGCTGGCGCTGCCGGTCTCCGTCCCGGTTCAACTGCTGATCTTCGCCCTTCTCTGCCTCCTGTCGGTCTGGGGCGGACGGCGCTGGTATGCGGCCAATCCGGCGGACTCGCAGGACCC
>DATFDS010000265.1:0-5269 GCA_035251955.1 Sphingobium sp.
AGCGCGGCCACCTGCTGCTCGCCGATCGCCACCAGTTCGGCGGCGCGGCCATGGTCGATCCACGCCTGCGCCAGATCGGTCGCGACATCGGCCAGCGCCTGCTGCTCCTGCACGCCGAGCAGATCGACGCGCAGCTTGCGCCGCCTGATCTCCGCCGGGGTGCGGCCGCCGTCATAGACAAGCTGGCTGACCTTCGCTTCCGGCAGCACCGCCACGCCCGAAGCGGAACTCGCCGTGCCCTCCGACCAGCCCAGATCGGTCTCGACCCCCAGCTGCGGGCGATAGCTGGCCCGCGCCGCGGACACATCCGCCCGGCCCGCCCGGATCAGGTGGCGGGCGCTGACAATCCTGGGATGATCGGCTGCGGCAGTCTCAAGCACTTGGGTAAAAGTCTGCGCATGGGCGGGAAGAAGGGGCGTCACGATCATGGCGGGCAGCAGCAGCCAACGCATTGCGGCGCGCCCCATCGCCCGCCTTCTTGTCCAACTCACACTGCCCCCGTCCCACAACCAAGTCGTTTCGCCCCCGCACCGGCGCGCCGGGCGTCTCCCAAAGCCCGGGCTGCGATCGAATGGCGTGTTGTGCGGGAAAGCGGACGGCCCGTCATACCCCATTTGCGGTAAGGATGAACTTATTCGCCGCGCCCGAAGGATTGGAGAGGTCGGACAGGCTCGCCGCAAAAGCCGAACCTGCTCCTGCGAAAGCAAGGGCACGAGGTGGGAGCATGGTTCACAACTTGGCAGCCCTGTCAGCCGGCCCTCTCTTTTTTGCGCCCATCCCTACGCCCGCCATGGACAGCAGCAGCGAGCGGATTAGGATCAACCGTCTTTCATCCGTTCGCCCGCACGAAGGAGGAGAGACGTTGCGCAACCCTGTGTCTCGGCTTCGACCCAAAGCAACGGAAGAGGGATGAAGCTGCGAAAGGAAAGCTGCCATGCTGCTTCACGGCTATTCCCGCTCCAGTGCGGCCTATCGCGTGCGCATCGCACTCAATCTCAAGGGGCTGGCCTATGATGCCGCCTCCTACCATCTGCTGCAGGGCGAACAGCGCGCGCCCGCCTATCTCGCGCTCAATCCGCAGGGTCAGGTGCCCGCGCTGGAGGTGCAGGGCGCGGTGCTGACCCAGTCGCTCGCCATCTGCGAATTTCTCGACGAGGTCTATCCCGAACCGCCGATCCTGCCCGACGATCCGCTGGAGCGCGCCCATGTCCGCGCCTTCGCCCAGGTCATCGCCTGCGACGTGCATCCGGTGCAGAATCTCAAGATATTGAAGCGGCTGCGCGCCCTTGGCCTGGACAAGCAGGCCGTCGATCAATGGGCGCGCACCACCATCGAGGAGGGGCTGGCCGCCTGCGATGCGCTGATCGCGGGGCGCGGCGACCCCTTTTGCTTCGGCGACGACCCGAGCCTGGCGGATATCGTGCTGGTGCCGCAGCTCGTGAATGCGCGCCGCTTCGGGGTCGATCTGCGCTGGCCCCGCCTGCTGGAGATCGAGGCGCGCTGCCTGGCGCTGGACGCCTTCGCCCATGCCGCGCCGGAGGTCCAGCCCGATGCGGAATGATTCATCCCGCCTCGTTCCATGACATGTGCCGGAACCGATCGCGCAGGAAAGCGATGAAGGCGTCCACCGCCGCCGGCCGGCCGCCCGCGCGCGGATGGACGGCATGGACGGCCAGGTCGCCCGGCCCCTCCCATTCGTCCAGCAGCTGGACCAGCTTTCCGTCCGCCAGCTGCTCGCCCACATCCCAGAGCGAGCGGAGGGCGATGCCGACCCCCGCCAGCGCCAGCTCGCGCACGATCTCGCTCGAATTGGTGCGCACGTGGCTGCGCCCGTCGACCTGGCCGCGCGCCCGGCCGTTGATGAGCCGCCAGGGCAGTTGCCCCTCCGCCGCCAGCAGCCGGTGCTGGCCCAAATCACCGATCCGGCGTGGCGCGCCATGCTCGGCGACATAGGCGGGGCTGGCGCAGAGGATGCGGCGATTGGCGGCGAGATAATGGGCTTCCAGGCTGGCCGGCACCTCGCTGGTGATGCGAATCGTCACGTCGACCCGCTCGGCCAGCAGATCCTCATAGGCGTCGGACAGGTTCAGCTCCAGTTCGACCTGTGGATGCGCGGTCAGGAAATCGGCGATATGGGGCGCGACATGCAGGCGGCCGAAGGACGTCGGCGCGGACACCCGCAATGGGCCTGAGGCGACCCGGTGCCGGTTCGTCACCCGGTCCTCCGCCTGCTGGATGGCGTCGAGGATCGCGACGATATCCTTGTGCAGCCCCGCCCCCGCCTCGGTCAGCGCCAGCCGCCGCGTGGTGCGATGGACCAGCCGCGCGCCCAGCCGCGCCTCCAGCCGGGCGATCCGCTTCGACATCATCGCCGGCGAGATGTTGAGCGCCCGGCCCGCCGCGGACAGGCTCCCCGCCTCGACCGCGCGGGCGAAGAGGACATAGTCGGGGTCCATCATGATCTTTTCCCCAAAGGAAAATATGCTTTGCAGTTTTTCGCTCTACTGCGATGATCGCGGTGCGTCTATATGGTGGGGCCTGCTTAGAGCATCGTGCGTCATCAAACTCAGCTCAATCCCGTTCGCCCTGAGCCTGTCGAAGGGCAAGGCTGAGCGAAGCGAAGCCACTTCGACAGGCTCAGTGGAAGGCTTCGACAAACTCAGCCCGAACGGAGGTGAGGTGAGTCCGATTGTCCGCACGACGCTCCAACACCAGCTTCAACGGGAGTCACCCATGTCCGACATGATCGACAAATCCGGCCTGCGCGTCGCCGGCGAGCTCGCCCGCTTCATCGAAGACAAGGCGCTGCCCGGCACCGGCATCGACGCCGCCCGCTTCTGGAGCGGCGTCGCCGACATTTTCGCCCGCTTCGCCCCGCGCAACGCGGCGCTGCTGGCCAGGCGCGACGATCTGCAGGCGCGGATCGACGCCTGGCACCGGCAGCGCGCCGGACAAGCCCTCGACGCCGGCGCCTATCAGGCGTTCCTGTCCGAGATCGGCTATCTGGTGCCCGAGCCCGCGCCCTTCGCCATCGGCTCTACCCAGGTCGACGCCGAACTGGCGACGCTGGCCGGGCCGCAGCTGGTCGTCCCGATCCTCAACGCGCGCTTCCTGCTCAACGCCGCCAATGCGCGCTGGGGCAGCCTCTATGACGCGCTCTACGGCACCGATGCCCTTCCCGGCACGACGGCGGGCAAGGGCTATGACGCCGCGCGCGGGGCGCAGGTCATCGCCTGGGGCCGCGCCTTCCTCGACCGGGCGGTGCCGCTGGAAACGGGCAGCTGGCGCGACTGGACCGGCACTGCGCCCGCGCTGCGCGATCCGTCACAGCTTGTCGGGCATGCGGGCGACAACATCCTGCTGCGCCATAACGGCCTGCATATCGAGTTGGTGATCGACCCCGCCCATCCGATCGGCCGCGACGATCCAGCGCATCTGGCCGACATCATCCTGGAATCGGCGCTGTCGACCATCTGCGACCTGGAGGACTCGGTCGCCGCCGTCGACGCCGCCGACAAGGTCGCGGCCTATGCCAATTGGCTCGGCCTGATGAAGGGCGACCTCACCGACACGTTCGAGAAGAATGGCGCGTCGATGACCCGCTGCCTCAACGCAGATCGCAGCTATACCGCAGCCGATGGCTCCAGCTTCACCCTGCCCGGCCGATCGCTGCTGTTCGTCCGCAATGTCGGCCATCTGATGACCACGCCCGCAATCCGGCTGGCCGACGGCGGCGAAGCGCCCGAAGGCATCCTGGACGGCATCGTCACCAGCCTGATCGCGCTGCATGATCTCAACCGGAGCGGCCCGTTCGTCAACAGCCGCACAGGCAGCATCTATATCGTCAAGCCCAAGATGCACGGGCCCGAGGAGGTCGCCTTCACCAACGACCTGTTCGACGCGATCGAGGATCTGCTGGGCCTCGACCGCCATGTCCTCAAGGTCGGCGTCATGGATGAGGAGCGCCGCACCTCGGCCAATCTCGCCGCCTGCATCCATGCGGTGCGCGACCGCATCGTCTTCATCAACACCGGTTTCCTCGACCGCACGGGGGACGAGATGCACACATCGATGCGCGCCGGGCCGATGATCCGCAAGGGCGACATGAAGGCGGCGGCATGGATCAAGGCTTATGAAGACCGCAACGTCCAGATCGGCCTTGCCTGCGGCCTGTCGGGCAAGGCGCAGATCGGCAAGGGCATGTGGGCCGCGCCCGACCGCATGGCCGACATGCTGGACCAGAAGATCGGCCATCCCAAGACCGGCGCCAACACCGCCTGGGTCCCCTCCCCCACCGCCGCGACCCTGCACGCGACCCATTATCATGACGTCGACGTCTTCGCCCGCCAGCAGGAACGCCGCGCCGAGCCGGTCGCCAGCCTGGACGCGCTGCTCACCATTCCGCTGGCGGCGGGGCAGAACTGGTCGGAACAGGAAATCCGCGAAGAGCTGGACAACAACGCGCAGGGCATATTGGGCTATGTCGTCCGCTGGGTCGACCAGGGCGTCGGCTGCTCCAAGGTCCCCGACATCCACGATATCGGCCTGATGGAGGACCGCGCGACGCTGCGCATTTCCTCGCAGCATATGGCGAACTGGCTGCTGCACGGCATCTGTTCGGCGGACGAGGTCGACGCGGCGCTGCGGCGCATGGCGGCCAAGGTCGACGCGCAAAATGCCGGCGATCCGCTCTACCGTCCGATGAGCGGCAATGAGAAGACGAGCCTTGCCTATCAGGCCGCGCGCGCGCTGGTGTTCGAAGGGACGAGCCAGCCCAACGGCTATACCGAACCGCTGCTCCATGCCTTCCGCGCGCGGTTGAAGCAGGCGGAGGCGCCGCGCGGCTGAGCGAACTCGGCCACCGGCTGCGCTGGCCTTTCACTATTGGCCAGTCCGAAATCCCGGCGCCGCCCGGCCTGCCTGGCATGCACGGCTCCGTCCGTCCCGGTCACGGCACCGCTCATGCGCATGGTCATGGAAATGGAAAAATCGCGCCCTAAACCGAGCTTCATGAATATCGGTTCATATTTCCAGATCGAAGGCGTGCTGCTGGCGGGCGCCGTCAAATCCTATCTGCAGACCTGCAATGGCGTGCTTTGGGACCTCGGCACCCTGCGCGACGTCGGCCATCTGCTGATGCAGCATGTGTCCGTCGAGGGCATCCGGACCGGCGCGGAAGCGGTGGACGTCAGCTGGATCGAACCGGTCGAGCCGGCCGCGAACGTCCCGATGCTCAGCGACATGTAGCCCAAGCCTGCTTTCCGCCGGA
>DATFDS010000266.1:0-14100 GCA_035251955.1 Sphingobium sp.
CCTCACTCACTCCCCACCTCCTTCACGGTGCCGGCAAAATCCTCGAAATCGCGCGCGTCGGTGAAGTCCTTGTAGACGCTGGCGAAGCGGATATAGGCGACGCTGTCGAGGCGCTTCAGCCCCTCCATCACCATCTCGCCGATCGCGCGGGCGGGGACTTCGCCTTCGCCGCTCGTTTCCAGCTGCCGCTGGATGCCGGAGATCAGCTTTTCCAGCCGGCTCGGGTCGATCTGCCGCTTACGGCAGGCGATCTCGATCGAGCGGGCGAGCTTGTCGCGGTCGAACGCTTCCTTGCGGCCCTCGCTCTTCACCACCCAGATATCGCGCAGCTGGATCCGTTCGAAGGTGGTGAAGCGCGCGCCGCAGGCTTCGCACTGCCGGCGACGGCGGATGGCGGCGCCATCTTCCGTCGGCCGGCTGTCCTTTACCTGACTGTCGTCATGAGCGCAAAAGGGGCAGCGCAACGCCGCTTACCCTTCGTAGATCGGGAATCGGGCGCACAGGGCCGAGACACGCTCGCGGACATTGGCCTCGACCGCGGCATCGCCATGCTCACCATGATCGCGCAGCCCTTCCAGAACATCGGCGATCATGTCGCCGATCGCCTCGAATTCGGTCACGCCGAAGCCGCGCGTCGTTCCCGCCGGGGAACCAACCCGAATGCCGCTGGTCTTGGTCGGCGGCAGCGGGTCGCCCGGCACGCCATTCTTGTTGCAGGTGATGAAGCTGCGCTCCAGCGCTTCGTCCGCATCCTTGCCCGAAATGCCGTAGGGGCGCAGGTCGATGAGCGCGAGGTGCGTGTCGGTGCCGCCCGACACCACGGCCAGGCCGCGCTGCTCCAGCTTGGCCGCGAGCGCCTTGGCATTGGTGACGATCGCCTGGGCGTAGGTCCTGAACTCGGGCCGCAGCGCCTCGCCGAACGCCACCGCCTTCGCCGCGATGACGTGCATCAGCGGGCCACCCTGCAGGCCGGGGAACACCGCCGAGTTGATCTTTTTCGCGATGGCTTCGTCATCGGTCAGGATCATGCCGCCACGCGGGCCGCGCAGCGTCTTGTGCGTGGTGGTGGTCACGACATGGGCGTGGCCGAAGGGCGTCGGGTGGGCGCCGCCAGCGACCAGGCCGGCAAAATGCGCCATGTCGACCATCAGCAGCGCGCCGACCTTGTCCGCAATCGCGCGGAAGCGGGCGAAGTCGAGGTGACGCGGATAGGCCGAACCGCCAGCGATGATCAGGGTCGGCTTGGCCTCGATCGCCTGCGCTTCCAGAGCGTCATAGTCGATCAGGTGCGTGTCTTCGCGCACGCCGTACTGCACGGCATTATACCATTTGCCCGACAGCGCCGGCTTCGCGCCATGGGTCAGGTGGCCGCCGGCGTCGAGCGACAGGCCCATGATCGTGTCGCCCGGCTTGGTCAGCGCCAGCATGACGGCCCCGTTCGCCTGTGCGCCCGAATGGGGCTGCACATTGACGAAGCCGCAGTTGAAGATCTGCCTGGCGCGGTCGATGGCGAGCTGCTCGACCTCATCCGACGGCGCGCAGCCCTGATAATAGCGCTTGCCCGGATAGCCTTCCGCATATTTGTTGGTGAAGACCGAACCCTGTGCCTCCAGCACCGCCTTCGACACGATATTTTCTGACGCGATCAGTTCGATCTGGTTCTGCTCGCGCTTCAGTTCATTGGCGACGCCGGCGAAGACCGCAGGATCGGCGTCGGCCAGGCTGCGCGTGAAATAGCCTTCCGCGCGGATATCGGAGAAATTGGCGAGGGTGGCGGTGCTCATAGGGCAGGCTCCTTAAAGCGCGGGCTGGGAGAGTTTTTCGACACGGCCGGCATGGCGGCCGCCGCCGAATTCGGTGGAAAGGAAGGCGGTGACGCAGGCCTTGGCCATGTCGACGCCGGTCAGGCGCGCGCCGAGCGCGAGGACATTGGCGTCGTTATGTTCGCGGCTGAGGGCGGCAGACAGCGGTTCGGACACCAGCGCGCAACGGCAGGCGGGGTTGCGGTTCACCGCGATCGAAATGCCGATGCCCGATCCGCACAGCGCAATGCCGCGTTCGGCCGCGCCCGAAGCGACAGCAGTCGCGAGTTTGTAACCGAAATCGGGATAATCGACGCGGTCGGCGGTCGCCGGACCCAGATCATCGACCTCATGGCCTTCGCCACGAAGCCATTCTGCAAGTTCAGCCTTCAGATCGACGGCGGCGTGATCGGAAGCGAGAGCGATTTTCACGAGATTTGTCCTGTCACGCAAAAGGTGATTCGTTCCCGCGCCTCTTAGGGGCACAGGCGCGCAATTGCCACAGTCCAGCTGGCCGCCTATGGCCTGCTTCATGGCAGGCACGATATTATCGATATTGATGCTGGCGGGCTTACTCCTGACCGGCGGCGGCATCTATGCGATCGCGAAGAAGCGCGACCGCAAACGCGGCACTTTGATGATCATAGCCGGATTGGTGATGTTCGCCAATGTCGCGATTTCCGCGATCCCCGGCCCGGATGCGCCGATGCTGGAACGAACCAGCCGCTGATCAGGCGCGCAGGGCGACCGCCGCGAGCAGATCGGTCTGGGTGACGAGCCCGCGCAACATCCGGTCCTGATCCACGACGACCGCTTCCCGTCGCGTCCCGCTGGTAAGGGGGCGCAGCAGCTGCGCGACCGGCGTGTCGGCGGACACCAGCAGCGGCTCCGACGCGATGTCCCGCGCTTCTTCCCCCTCGCGTGCCAGGTCGAGCGGGCTGATCAGCCCCCGCACGCGCCCCGCATCGTCGACCACCGGCAGGGACAGCAGGCGGCGGGCATGGAGCAGGTGGCGTGCTTCCGCGACGGATTGGCTCTCGCGGATGGCGATGACATCGCGCGACATGATCTCGCCGCAGGTCAGCGCGCCATGGATGCGCGCGGCGGCGCGCACTTCCGCGTCGTGGAGCACGACCTGCAGGTCCGCCGCGTCGATGTCGAGCGTATCGCCATAGGCGTTGAGCGCTTCTTCGACATCCTGCTCGGATGGCGTGCGCAGGAGCGGCGCGGGATCGGCGGTGCCGTGCGCGCTGGGCGCCTTGGGCGCGACATGGGGGTAGCTGTGCCCTGCAACGCGATGGAACAGGATGGCGACGATCAATAGCAGCGCGGTGTTCACGCCGACGGGCACGAAGGCGAACATATAGCTCGGCACGGCATGGCCGCTCGCGCCGAGCACGGTCGATAGCGCCACTGCGCCGCCGGGCGGGTGGAGGCAGCGCAGCAGCGACATGACCGCAATCGCCGCGCCGACCGCAATGGCTGCGGCGACGGTCGGATCGGGGATCAGCCGGGCGATGGTGATGCCGACCAACGCGGAGATGATATTGCCGCCGAGCACCGGCCAGGGCTGGGCGAGCGGGCTTGCGGGCACGGCGAACAACAGCACCGCCGAAGCGCCCATTGGCGCGACCAGCAGCGGATGGGCGATGCCGTTGCCGAGCATCAGGCCGCAGAGCAGGCCGGTGATCGCGATCCCGCCGATCGCACCGCTCGCCGCCTTCAGGCGATCGGCAAAGCCGGGGCCGGGCGGGGCGGGGACGAAGGCGCTGTAATAGCGGCTCCAGATCAGGCGGACGTCATTCTTCTCGGCAGGCATCGTCCGGGGCGGCTAGCCTTTGCGGGGAGGACGGCCAAGCGGCATTTTGCATGAACTGATAAACCGCAGCTTCGCGCCTGTTTGTTCACGCGGAGGCGCAGAGAGGCGCCCAGCCGAAGACATCATCGTCCTTGCAGCCTCGCTTCGGGTACGACTGTCGATCAGAAGAGCGGCGCCGCCGCGCGCGCAAAACGCTCCGCGCCTCTGCGCGAACCCATCAATGAGCCGCCCAAGGAAAAGGGGCTATCGTCCGGCAGCCCCTCCCCTCCGATCGGACTCACCGAATAGGCGAATCCGGCGACAGGCGCATGTCGAGATAATTGTCGACCGACTTCATCAGCTGTTCCAGCTCATGTTCGAAAAAGTGGTTCGCGCCACGGATTTCGTCATGATGGATGGTGATGCCCTTCTGGGTGCGCAGCTTGTCGACCAGTTTCTGGACGGCGCTGGCGGTCACGACCTCGTCCGCCGTGCCCTGCACGATGATGCCGGAGGAGGGGCAGGGCGCCAGGAAGGAGAAATCATACATGTTCGCCGGCGGCGCGACCGAGATGAAGCCGCGAATCTCCGGCCGGCGCATCAGCAGCTGCATGCCGATCCACGCGCCGAAGGAGAAGCCGGCGATCCAGGTGGTCTGCGCCTCGGGATGGAAGCTCTGCACCCAATCGAGCGCGGCAGCTGCGTCGCTAAGCTCGCCGATGCCATTGTCGAACGTGCCCTGGCTGCGCCCGACGCCACGGAAGTTGAAGCGCAACACCGCAAAGCCGCGCTTCACGAAGGTCTTGTAGAGCGCCTGCGTGATGCGGTCGTTCATCGTGCCGCCGCCCTGGGGGTGGGGGTGCAGGATCATCGCGACCGGGGCGCGCGGGCGGGGCGGGGGGCTGAAGCGGCCTTCAAGGCGGCCTTCGGGTCCGGGAAAGATTACGTCGGGCATGGCACCTGTTATGGTTTTGGGCCGGCCACCAGGACAAGGAGGGCGGCGAATGGAGATCGCGCAAAAGCCAATGCTGGCCTTGCGCGGCAGACCGCCTATATAGAAGACGCCGCCATTTCCGCAATCAATGAGTAACATGCCCCTCGTGGCCGCCGATCGTCTCTATCTGGATCATGCCGCAACCACGCCGATGCTGGCCCAAGCGAAGGCCGCGATGGTCGAGGCGATGGAGCGCTGGGCCAATCCGTCGAGCCCCCATGCGGACGGGCGCGCGGCGCGGGCGGCGCTGGAGGATGCGCGGCGACGGATCGCGGCGGTGCTCGGCTGGGACGGGCATGTCCTCTTCACCTCCGGCGCGAGCGAGGCGATCGCGATCGCGATCGGGCGGGCGAAAGCGGATCGCGTTCTGACCTCGCCGGTCGAGCATGATTCGGTATTGCGCGTGACGCCGGGTGCCGAACGGCTGGAAGCGGATAAGAACGGTTCTATCCAGGTCCGTCATTCCCGCCTTTGCGGGAATGACGAAAGAAGAACGCTGCTCGCCATCCAGCACGTCAACAACGAAACCGGCGTGATCCAGCCGCTGGACCGGATCGAACGGGAGGGCGCGATCCTCTTTGCCGACTGTGCGCAGAGTGCGGGCAAGCTGCCGCTGCCGGA
Organism: Sphingobium sp.; assembly: GCA_035251955.1. Classification (GTDB taxonomy): domain Bacteria; phylum Pseudomonadota; class Alphaproteobacteria; order Sphingomonadales; family Sphingomonadaceae; genus Sphingobium. Next base: position 5,216 of record DATFDS010000266.1, read on the forward strand.
CGCGGACTTGATCGCCATCAGTGCCCACAAGTTCGGCGGGCCGCCCGGCGTCGGGGCGCTGCTGCTCCGCAACCTCGCGCTGATCGAGCCCAGCGGCGGGCAGGAACAGGGCTATCGTGCCGGAACCGAGAATCTGCCCGGCGTGCTGGCCATGGCGGCAGCGCTGGAGGCGCGGACGGAATGGCTGGCGGAAGCGGCGCAGTTGCGTGATCGGTTGGACAGGGCCATCGAGCGGGCTGGCGGAGAGATCGTCGCTCGCGATGCGCCGCGCATTCCCAGCATAGCCAGCTACCGCATGCCGAGAGTATCGGCGCGCGCGCAGCTCATTCAGTTCGATCTGGCTGGCATTTCCGTGTCGGCCGGGAGCGCCTGTTCGTCGGGATCGCTCAAGACCAGCCATGTGCTGCGCGCGATGGGCTGGACGGAGGAGGCCGCGGGCGAAGTGGTCCGCGTGAGTTTCGGCCCTGTGACCAGCGCGGCGGATGTTGGCCGCTTTCTGGAGCAATGGACGCGAATGGCGGAACGCGCGCGATGACCATCTATCTCGATTATCAGGCGACGACGCCGCTCGCGCCCGAAGTTTTTGACGTCATGGCGCCGCTGCTGCGCGACCAGTTCGCCAATCCGCATAGCGCGCATCGGCTGGGTCGGGCCGTCGCCGCGCAGGTCGAGCGGGCGCGCGACGAGATCGGCAGGCTGCTGCCCGGTGGCGGGCGGCTGGTCTTCACTTCCGGCGCGACCGAGGCGCTCAATATCGCGATCCAGGGCGCGCCGGTGGGAGGCATCGTGACCCTGGCGACGGAACATGCGGCCGTGCTCGATACCGTGCAGGCATTGGGCGCGCAGGGACGGGCGGTGACGATCCTGCCCGTCGGGCGGGACGGGCTGGTCGATCTGGCGGCGGCTGCGGCGGCGATCAGGCCGGGCGTGGCATTGGTCGCCGCGATGCTGGTCAATAACGAGATCGGCGTGATCCAGCCGGTCGAGGCGCTGGCACGGTTGGCGCATGGTGCCGGCGCCCTGTTCCTCTGCGACGCGGTGCAGGGCTATGGTCGCGTGCCCATTCCGGCCGCATGCGACATGGTTGCGATCAGCGCGCACAAGATCCACGGGCCCAAGGGTGTGGGCGCATTGTGGCTGCGAGAGGGGATAATGCTGGCGCCGCTCATCCATGGCGGCGGGCAGGAAGCGGGGTTGCGGTCCGGCACTTTGTCGCCGGCGCTTTGCGCGGGCTTCGGTGCCGCCGCCCGCTTGATGCGGCAGAGGGCGGACGAAGATGGCGTTCATGTCGAACGGCTGTGGCTGCAGGCCGGAGAATTATTCGAAGGCTGGACGCTGAACGGCAGCGCCGAGGCGCGCTATCACGGCAATCTGAACCTTCGCCGCGCCGATATCGATGGCGCGCGCTTGTTGTCCGATTGCCGCAATGTCGCTTTTTCGCTCGGCAGCGCTTGCGCGAGCGGGTCGGGGCGTCCAAGCCATGTGTTGCGCGCCATCGGGCTGTCAGACGCTCAAGCGCGCGGATCGGTGCGGATCGGCTTTGGCCGATACACGACGCCGGCCGAGATGGAGGAAGCAGCAAGGGCGATCAATGAAGCGGCAGCCGTACAAGCGGCGCCGTAGCCAGGGGAAGTCGCAATGATCAGGGTCACGTTCGTCAGCGCAGATGGAGAGCATCGACAGGATGTCGATGCCCCCGCCGGATCGGTCCTGCTGGACGTGGCGCAGGCGGCGGGCCAGCCGCTGGAGGGAACCTGCGAAGGCCAGATGGCCTGCTCCACCTGTCATGTCATTGTCGATGCTGGAGATTTTGGCAAGCTGCAGGCCGCGAGCGAGGCGGAGGAGGATATGCTGGACCTTGCCGCCGCAGCGACGCGGACCAGTCGCCTCTCCTGCCAGATCGTGCTGGACGAGCAACTGGACGGGCTGACCGTCCGTATCCCCGGCGAATCCTACAATATGCAGGGCATGTAAGCGTTTCGATGAAATTCCCCATCGCCCTCGCGGCCATCCTGCCGCTGTTCGTCGCTGGCGCCGCCGCATCGCAGGAGACCAGGGAGCGCGCGTCGCTGCTGCCGCCGGCGCCCCGCTATATGGTGAGCGAATCGGCGATGAAGTCGGTGCGCAATCCCAAGGAGATCGAACAGGAAAGCGGCGGCCGGCTGGGCGTGGCGCTGGTCGACAGCAAGGGCGCGTTGATCCTGGGCTTCAACCGGGACGAGCGTTTCGCGATGTGCTCGACCTTCAAGGCGCCGCTCGCCGCCGCAGTGCTGGCAGGGGCCGATGGCGGCAAGTTCGGGTTGGAAGGGCAGGTCGCCTTCGGCAAGGCCGATATTCTCGATTATGCACCCGTGGTGAAGCAGAATGCCAAGCGCGGCCGCCTGTCGATGGAGGAACTGGCCAGGGCGGCGGTCGAGGTCAGCGACAATAGCGCGGCCAATCTGTTGCTTCCCTTCGTGGGTGGGCCGGAAGGATGGACGGCCTTTGCCCGCGCGCATGGCGACAATGTGACGCGGCTCGACCGCAATGAACCCGGCCTCAATGAAAATGCGCAAGGCGACCCGCGCGACACGACCAGCCCCGCCGCCATGGCGGGCCTGATGGCGCGGCTGATCTTTCGCGACATGCAACCCGACAGCGCGAAGCGGCTGCGCGGCTGGCTCGATGCCAGCGCGACCGGCGACCGGAGGATCAAGGCCGGGCTGCCCAAGGGATGGACCTCCGGGGGCAAGACCGGAAGCTGCGGCACGGCGTTCAACGACGTCGCGCTGGTCAAGGCGCCGTCGGGCGAGGAATATCTTCTCGCCGTCTACCTCGACCGGCCGACCGTGGATGCCAAGGCGGCCGAAGCGGCTATCGCGGAAACGGCCCGCGCCGCGCTGGATTTCGTCGGCAAGGCGCAGCGCACGGGATTGGACTGAAGGCACCCCTCTGTCATTGCCGTCTTGTCATTGCCCCTGCACTTCGCCATATGCCGGCGCGGGAGTCGGGCGGACGTAGTCGTCGCCAACCTGGTCAGGTCCTGACGGAAGCAGCCACAGTGATTTTGCTGCGGGTCGTTTCGGCTCCCACCCTCATTCGGCTTTCCGGCTTCGACAGCCGCTTCCCAAGCCGCTAGATTGATCCGATGTCCGATTCACCTCAGCCCTATCGCGTGCTCGCGCGCAAATACCGGCCGCGCAACTTTCGCGAACTGATCGGGCAGGATGCCATGGTCCAGACGCTCGGCAACGCGATCCGTCGCGGCCGGCTGGCGCATGCCTTCATCATGACCGGCGTGCGCGGCGTCGGCAAAACCTCGACAGCGCGTCTCATAGCCAAGGCGCTCAATTGCGAGGGCCCGGACGGCAAGGGAGGTCCGACCATCGATCCCTGTGGCGTGTGCGATCCTTGTCGGGGCATCGCCGAAGGCCGCCACATGGACGTCATCGAAATGGACGCGGCGAGCCATACCGGCGTGGATGACGTGCGCGCCATCATCGATATCGCGGGCAAGGGTGCATTTTCCGCCCGTTACAAAGTTTACATCATCGACGAAGTCCACATGCTTTCGAAGAACGCGTTCAACGCGCTTCTGAAGACGCTGGAGGAACCGCCCGAGCATGTGAAATTCATTCTCGCCACCACGGAAATCAACAAGGTTCCCGTTACCATCCTGTCGCGCTGCCAGCGCTTCGACCTGCGCCGCATTCCCGCCGAATTGCTGGCGAGCCACTTCGCCCATATCGTCGAGGCGGAAGGCGTGGCGGCGGAAGCGGACGCGCTGGCACTGATCGCGCAGGCAGCCGAAGGATCGGCGCGCGATGGCCTCTCGATCCTGGATCAGGCGATTGCGCATGCGGAAATTGGGCCAGATACCCAAGAGGCTGGCGCGCCGCGCGTCACCGCTGCCCAAGTGCGCGACATGTTGGGCCTCTCGGATCGCGGCGCGGTCCGGGCACTGCTCGGGCTGCTGCTGGAGGGCGATACCGGCGCGCTGCTGGGCGCGCTGCGGGAGCAATATGCGCTGGGCGTTGAACCGCTGGCGCTGATGCGCGGGCTGCTGGAACTGGTGCATGCGGTGACGCTGCTCAAGGCCGGGCGTGACATAGCCAGTCCGGGTCAGTCGGCCGAGGAACGCGGCGCGCTCGCCGATTGGGCCTCGCAGGTCGGTTTCGCGCCGCTGCATCGCCTCTGGCAGCTGCTGCTCAAGGGGCATGACGAAGTGGCCAGCGCCGTTCTGCCGATCGAAAGCTGCGAAATGGCGCTGCTGCGGGTCATGCATGCGGCGACCATGCCCGATCCGGGCGAGCTGGCGCGGCTGCTGCAAGGCGGTTCGTTAGCGCCCGCAGCGTCCGCGCCTGCGCCGGGCGTCCCCGCAGCAAGCGGAGGACCGGCGGCCTCTCTCCCCGCGACGTTCGAGGATCTGATCGAGGCCTTCTGGCAGCGGGGCAAGGGCCAGCTGGCGCAGGAACTGCACGATTGCGTCGGCCTCGTCCGCTACGCTCCGCCGGAGCTGGACTATTGTCCGGCCCCCTCGCTCGCGTCCGATTTTGCCGCGCGGGTGACGCCGGCCTTGCGGGAAGTGACGGGCGTTGCCTGGCGCTTGACCCAGAGCGACGGGCCGGCAGCGCCGACGCTTCTCGAACAGGAACAGCGCGCCCAGGCGACGGCGCGCGCGGAAATTTTGGAAACCCCAGTGGTTAAGGCAGCGATGGCGGCCTTCCCCGGTGCCGAGCTTAGCGATGAGCTTGAACAATGGAGCGCAGAGCGATGAAGGATTTGAACGAGATATTGGGCATGGCCAGCCGCGTGCAGGAGGAACTGCAGCGCGCGCAGGAAAATCTGGACAAGATCGAGGTGGAGGGCGCTGCCGGCGGCGGCCTCGTCAAGGTCCGGGCTTCGGCCAAGGGTCGCATTCTCGCCGTGTCGATCGACGACAGCCTGCTGGTCGTGTCGGAAAAGCAGATGCTGGAGGATCTGGTGACGGCCGCCTTCAACGACGCGCGCAAGAAGGCGGATGAAGCCAGTTCGGCCGAAATGTCGAAGATGACCAGCGGCCTGCCGCTGCCGCCGGGTTTCAAGCTGCCTTTCTGACAAGGTGCGTAACGATCAGCGCGCGTTCATCCTTCCTTTAATAGGGTGCCGCAATTGAATGACGCGAAGATTGTTCCCATAAAGCCGATGAACCGCATGGCAGAGTCTCAAAGGGCTCACGCGGACCCGGAGACAGAATGACTACGCAATATCCCCTTCTTCCGCTGCGCGACATCGTCGTTTTTCCGCAGATGATCGTGCCGCTGTTCGTCGGCCGCGACAAAAGCGTCGCTGCGCTCGAAGCGGCGATGGAGGGCAATAAGGAGATCTTCCTGGTGTCGCAGCTCGACCCGGCCGAGGATGATCCGGGCCGGGATTCGCTGTATGATACCGGCGTCATCGCGATCGTGCTGCAGTTGCTGAAGCTGCCTGATGGGACGGTCCGCGTGCTGGTGGAAGGGAAGCAGCGCGCGCAACTGGAATCGATCAGCGGCGCCGGCAATCATCTGGTGGCGGATGTGAGCGCGGTCGAGGAGATCGTCGCGGAGGGGCCGGAAGCAGCGGCTCTGATGCGTTCGGTGGCCGAGCAGTTCGAAAATTACGCCAAGCTCAACAAGAAGCTGCCGGCCGAAACGCCCGTGCAGCTGCGCGAGATCGAGGATGCGGGGCGCCTGGCCGATGCGGTCGCGGCCAACATCAACGTCAAGGTCGCCGACAAGCAGTCGCTGCTGGTCGAGGCCGATCCGGTCAAGCGGCTGGAGATGGTCTTCGCCTTCATGGAAGGCGAACTGGGCGTGCTCCAGGTCGAAAAGAAGATCCGTGGCCGTGTGAAGCGGCAGATGGAGAAGACCCAGCGCGAATATTATCTGAACGAGCAGCTGAAGGCGATCCAGCGCGAACTGGGCAATGGTGAGGGCGAGGAAGGCGACGAACTTGCCGAATTGACCGAGAAGATCGCCAAGGCCAAGCTCAGCAAGGAAGCCCGCGCCAAGGCGACGGCGGAACTCAAGAAGCTCAAGGGCATGCAGCCCATGTCCGCCGAAGCCACGGTCGTGCGCAATTATCTCGACGTGCTGCTCGGCCTGCCCTGGGGTAAGAAGGGCAAGGTCAAGACCGACCTCAAGAAAGCGCAGGCGATCCTGGACGAAGATCATTTCGCGCTGGAAAAGGTCAAGGACCGGATCATCGAATATCTCGCCGTCCAGGCGCGCACCAACAAGCTCAAGGGCCCGATCCTGTGCCTCGTCGGCCCTCCGGGCGTGGGCAAGACCTCGCTTGGCCGCAGCATCGCGAAAGCCACGGGCCGCGAGTTCGTGCGCCAGTCGCTGGGCGGCGTGCGGGACGAGGCTGAAATTCGCGGCCACCGCCGTACCTATATCGGCTCGCTGCCGGGCAAGATCGTGACCAACCTCAAGAAGGCCGGGACGATGAACCCGCTCTTCCTGCTGGATGAGATCGACAAGCTGGGCCAGGACTTCCGCGGCGATCCGGCCTCGGCGCTGCTGGAGGTGCTGGACCCCGAACAGAACAGCAAGTTCCAGGACCATTATCTGGAGATCGACGTCGATCTGTCCGACGTGATGTTCGTGACCACGGCCAACTCGCTGAACCTGCCGCAGCCGCTGCTCGACCGCATGGAGATCATCCGGCTTGAAGGCTATACCGAGGATGAGAAGGTCCAGATCGCCCAGCGCCACCTGCTGCCCAAGCAGTTCGACGCCCACGGCCTCAAGGAAGGCGAGTTGGAAGTCACTGAGCCCGCCGTCCGCGACCTGATCCGCCACTATACGCGGGAAGCCGGCGTTCGCACGCTCGAGCGCGAAGTGGCGCGTCTCGCCCGCAAGGCGCTGCGCAAGATCCTCGAAGGCGTCTATGAGAAGGTCACGATCACGCCTGAAAATCTGTCCGACTATGCCGGCGTGCGGAAATTCCGCCATGGCGTGGGCGAGGAGGAAAATCAGATCGGCGCCGTGACCGGTCTGGCCTGGACGGAGGTCGGTGGCGAACTGCTGACGATCGAGGCCGTGACGGTTCCCGGCAAGGGCGCGATCAAGACCACCGGCAAGCTCGGCGAGGTCATGAACGAATCGGTTCAGGCGGCCTTCTCCTATGTAAGGGCGCGCTCGCCCGGCTACGGGATCAAGCCGAACCTGTTCAACCGCAAGGACATCCACATCCACCTGCCCGAAGGCGCGGTGCCCAAGGATGGGCCGTCGGCGGGCATCGGCATGGTGACGACCATCGTCAGCACGCTGACGGGCATCCCGGTCCACAAGGATGTGGCGATGACCGGGGAGGTGACGCTGCGCGGCCGCGTGCTGCCGATCGGCGGGCTCAAGGAAAAGCTGCTGGCGGCTCTGCGCGGCGGCATCAAGACGGTGCTGATCCCGGCGGAGAATGAAAAGGATCTGGCGGAAATTCCCGCCAATATCCGCGAAGGGCTGGAGATCGTGCCGGTCAGCCATGTGGACGAGGTGCTCGCGCGCGCGCTGGTGTCCACGCCCGAAGCGATCGCCTGGACCGAAGAGGATGATCTGGCGGCCCAGCCCAGCCCTTCCCAAGGCCGGGATGGAGACGCGACCCTGCGTCACTGATCCAGGTTAAGTAGCGGTTTTCGTCTCTACGGTAAGGGTCATGCAGCATAAGGGAAAATTCCGGTGCTGCCGGCCTTTGTCGCTTTCCCTTTGACAGTTGTTCAAAGCTGCGCCTTATTGCGCGGCCTACGCCGCGATTCCTAAGTTTATCCACATAGCTAGAAGGGGGTTCTCAAGGCATGAACAAGCAGGATCTGATCAGCGCAGTTGCTGAAAGCAGCGGCCTCAGCAAGAGCGATGCGAACAAGGCGGTCGAAGGTGTTTTCGACTCGATTTCCTCTGCGCTGAAGAAGGGCGATGAAGTTCGCCTGGTCGGTTTCGGCACTTTTTCCGTTTCGCAGCGCAAGGCGTCCACTGGCCGCAATCCGCGCACGGGCGAAACGATGACCATCAAGGCTTCGGCGCAGCCCAAGTTCAAGCCCGGCAAGGGGCTGAAGGATTCGGTGAACTGATTGGCAGCGGTGCTCCCGTCAGGGGGCGCCGCTCGGTAGGTACGACCGGCGTCGCGGCAGGAAGGTTTTTAGGAGAGCAGCGCTGCGACGAGGGACAGCCTCGCGCGCGCGGAGTGCCGAAAGTGCGCATCGGGGCGGAGGCAGGGCATTGCCTCCGCCCTTTTCTTTTTCCGTCCGATGGACGCAATTGGCCGCTTGACGGCTGTCAAATGGCCGCATATGTGCCCCTTCTCTCTCGGGGCATACGCCCCTGTGGCGATCGTAGCTCAGTTGGTTAGAGCGCTGGTTTGTGGTACCAGAGGTCGCGGGTTCGGATCCCGTCGATCGCCCCATCATTCCTTTCAGACAGTCTGTCCCATAGCGGTCGTGTCCGGCCGAGCTCTGCTGCGGGTGGAAGTCGGAACGTCGACTTATCCATGCCCCTCCCGCCAGCGGGAGGGGCAGCGAGACTTCATGAGCGCAGCGAATGTAGTCGCAGCGGGGTGGGCCAGTGCAACGTTGCGCTAAGCCCACCCCCTAGAGCGGGATGACGTTAGATGGATTCAAGTTGCCTCCGTTCGTTTCGAGCGAAGTCGAGAAACGGAAGCGCAGTTCATGCTGTTTCTCGACTTCGCTCGAAACGAACGGATCAAGGTAAAGTCATCCTGCTCTAAGCCCACCCCTAACCCCCTCCCTTTCAAGGCAGGGGAATCGCATTTGGCGCATAGGGTCTGGTCAAGATCGACAGATTGGATTCTGTAGTGTCTCCTGGCTTTGCTGGGAGAAGAGGATGCGCGGTTTCCAAGAGCTGTTCGAGATTGTGCCGGACCCTCGGCGCTCGAAT
>DATFDS010000267.1:0-4300 GCA_035251955.1 Sphingobium sp.
TGAAGGCGCTGGCGGATCGTCTGGCGGAGGCCTTTGCCGAGCGGCTGCACCATTATGTGCGCACCGCGCTCTGGGGCTATGCCGAGGGCGAGCAGCTGACCAATGAGGCGCTGATCAAGGAGCAATATCGCGGCATCCGCCCGGCGCCGGGCTATCCGGCCTGTCCGGAGCATAGCCTGAAGCCGCTATTGTTTGATATGCTGGACGCGCATCATGCGACGGGCATCACGCTGACGGAGAGTTTCGCCATGCTGCCGACGGCGGCGGTCAGCGGCTTCTATTTCGGGCATCCGCAGGCCGAATATTTCGGCGTCGCGCGGGTCGGGCGCGACCAGCTGGAGGATTATGCCCGGCGGCGCGGCGTCGACCTGGAAACGGCGGAGCGCTGGCTGCGGCCGAATCTGGATTGAGGGGGGCGATTGAAGAATGATGTGCTCCTGCGCAGGCAGGAGCCCAGTTCAAACGCGGCAATAACTCTCAAACGGTGGAACTGGGTTCCTGCCTGCGCAGGAACACGGTGCATTTATCACCGCGCCTCGTGGTTCGCCGCGACCGCCTTCGCCACCGCCTGCATCAGCTGCCACCGGGCCGGGATCGATTCGGTCGTGCTGCCGATCATCACCGCCACCGCATAGCTGGTGCCGTCGGGCGCCGTCATGATGCCGATATCGTTGAAGCCGGTCGAGCGCGCGCCCAGAATCTGGCCTGTGCCGGTTTTGTGCAGATAGTGCCAGCCGGGGGGAACCCCGCCCTTGATCCGCTGCGGTCCGGTCTTCGCCTCGCTCATGATGGACATCAGCAGCTGGCTCGACGCGGGCGACAGCATATCGTTCTGCTTCAGCTTGGCGAGCGCCTCCACGATGGAGGAAGGTGCGGCGCCATCCGGGGGGCTGGCCAGATAATTGTCGAGCGCCTTGACGCGCACCGACAGGGGCAGCCGGTCGCGCGCGGCGTAGAAACTGCGGCCGATCGAATAATCCTGCCGCCAGTCGAGCCCCGCCGTCGCCGATTGCAGCAGCCGCTCACCCGGCCCGAAGCGGATATCCTTGATCATCCGCCGCGCGAGATAGGAGCGCACGGCGTCCGGTCCGCCGACCGCACGCAGCAGCGTGTCGTTGGCGGTATTGTCGCTCTGGGTCATGGCCCGGTACATCAGGTCTGAATAGCTGGTGGTCCAGCCGCTTGTTCCTACCAGCGCGGCAGTCGGCTGGTGGAACAGGGTCAGGTCCTTGCGGGTGATCGTGGTCGTGTCGCTCAGGCGTACCTTGCCCCGGTCGACCGCGTCGAGGAAGGTCATCGACACCCACAGTTTCGACACGCTCTGCTGCGGGAACAGCGCATTGCCGTTCCACGCCACCGTCCAGTCGCTGCCGATGCGGCGCACGGCGATGCCGACCTTGCCGTTGAAGCTCTGCCCCAGATTGCGCACCACGCTGACCAGGGCTGGCGGCGGCGTCTGGCGCTGGTCGACGTCGAGCGTCTGGAAAGGCTTGGGCGGATTGGCGACTGGACGGATCGGATAGGTCGATGTCGTCGGCTGCACCGCTCGCGGTGTACGGGCTTGCGGCGCCATGGGCGCGCTCACACAGGCAGAAAGGGCTGCCATCAACAACACAAGGCGGGCCGAGCCGCCATCCGGGCGCCGACCGCGCCCACCTTTTCGATCGTTCATCTACGTCCCCGCACTCTCCCTCCGACTTAGGTGGCGCGCGTCCTCGCACTGACAAGGGCGATGCGACGAACGATTCCACAATTGCGATGTAAGGAGTCTGAACGAGGCTGCGTCTTGCGCTCAGTTAAGGTTAAGCCGCGACAGGTGAAGAGGGACGGGATGATCGCGGAATCGATGGATAGACGAAAGCTGCTGCTGGGCGGCGCGGCGGCGCTGGCGGCGCTGGCGACGCGGAGCGCACCGGCATGGGCGGCGCCCTTTACCTCGCGGCGCATCGCGGTGAGCGTGCAGGGCAGCGGGCGCGACGTGCTGCTGATCCCCGGCCTCGCCAGCGGGCCGCATATCTGGAAGGCGGCGATGGCGGCGGTGCCCGGCTGTCGCTGGCACCTCATCCATGTGCGCGGCTTTGCCGGGCTGGCCGCGGAGGCCAACGGCAGCGGCCCGCTGGTCCAGCCGCTCGCCGACGAGATCGCCCGCTACATTGCCGCCGCGGGTCTCAGCCGGCCGGCGATCGTGGGACATTCGATGGGCGGCACGCTGGCCATGCTGCTGGGCCTGAAGGGCGTTGCCGGACGGGTCATGGTGGTCGACATGCTGCCCGAAGGCGCGGCCATGGTCGGCGGTACGGCGCAGGGGATGGGCTATCTTGCCGACCAGCTCAGCCAATATTTTACCGGGACCAAGGCGGGCCGCGCCTATCTGGCGGAAATGCTTGCGCAGGCGCCGGGCGCGCAGGGCAGCGATCCCGACGTCATCGCCAATGCGCTGCGCGACCTGGCCAATATCGACCTTGGGGGCCAGCTTGACCGCATCACCGCGCCGATGGACGTGGTCTATGCCGTCGGCGCCGATCCCGCGCAGGCGAGCGAGATCACGCGCACCTTCCGCGCCGCCTATGCCGCGAAGAAGGGCGCGCGGCTGCTGCCGATCGGGCCCAGCGGCCATATGGTGATGCAGGACCAGCCGGCGCGCTTTGCGGCGATGCTCAGGGATTTCCTGAAGCCCTGATCAGGGCGCCAGCACGGTATCGACCGCCTCCGGCAGCGTGTCCGGATAATCCAGCGTATAGTGCAGCCCCCGGCTTTCCTTCCGCCGGAGCGCCGAGCGAACCACCAGCCGCGCGACCTCCAGCAGGTTGCGCAGTTCGATCAGGTCGGGCGTGACGCGGAAATGGCCGTAATATTCGTCCACCTCCTTGGCGAGCAGGTCGATGCGATGCTGCGCCCGCTCCAGCCGCTTGGTGGTGCGCACGATGCCCACATAGTCCCACATGAAGCGGCGGATTTCCTTCCAGTTGTGCTGGACGATGACCTCTTCGTCGCTGTCGGTGACGCGGCTTTCGTCCCACGGCCGGATCGGCGGGGGCGCAGGCAGGTCGTCCCAATGGGTGCGAATGTGCCGCGCCGCCGCCTCGCCGAAGACGAAACATTCGAGCAGCGAGTTGGACGCCAGGCGATTGGCGCCGTGCAGCCCGCTTTCGGTGACTTCGCCCGCCGCATAAAGGCCGGGCAGGTCGGTGCGGCCGTCCAGGTCGATGACCACGCCGCCGCAGGTATAATGCTGCGCCGGGACGACCGGGATCGGCTCCTTGGTGATATCGATGTCGAGGTCCAGCAGCCGCGCATAGATGGTCGGGAAGTGGGTGCGCACGAATTCCGGCGGCTTGTGACTGATGTCGAGATGGACATAGTCGAGGCCGAGCCGTTTGATTTCATGGTCGATGGCCCGCGCCACGATGTCGCGGGGCGCGAGTTCGCCGCGCGGGTCGAAGCGGGGCATGAAGCGCTTGCCGCCGCCGGGTACGCCGGGGGGCAGCTTCAAATGCCCGCCTTCGCCGCGCACGGCTTCGGTGATCAGGAAATTCTTGACCTCCAGATTATAGAGGCAGGTCGGGTGGAACTGGTTCATCTCCATGTTGGAGACGCGGCAGCCCGCACGCCAGGCCATGGCGATGCCGTCGCCGGTCGCCCCGCGCGGGGCGGTGGAAAAGAGATAGGTGCGCCCCGCGCCGCCGGTGCACAATATCGTCGCGCGGCCCAGCAGCGCATCGACATGGTCGGTCTGCTTGTTGAAGGCATAGACGCCCCAGACATGGCCGTCGCCCGAATAGCGCTCGCCATGCCGGCTGGTGATCAGGTCGATCGCGACCATATCCTCCAGCAGCGTGATGTTGGGATTGGCGCGCGCGGCCTTGAGCAGGGCGATCTGCACCGCATGGCCGGTGGCGTCGTCGACATGGACGATGCGGCGGTGGCTGTGCCCGCCCTCGCGCGTCAGGTGCCAGCGCTCGCCGAACTCCTCGCCGCCGCCCTCTTCATTAGGATTGAAGGGGACGCCCAGTTCCGCCAGCCGCTCGATCGCGGCGGGGGCTCCGGAGACGACGAACTCCACCGTCTCCCGATTGTTGAGCCCGGCGCCGGCGACCATCGTGTCGTTGATATGCGCTTCGAAACTGTCGCCCGCGTCCAGCACGGCGGCGATGCCGCCCTGCGCCCAGTTGGTCGATCCGCTGTCGAGCGCCCCCTTGGCCAGCACCACCACCTTGCGGTCCTGCGCCAGGCTGATCGCGGCGGTCAGGCCCGCAGCGCCGGAGCCGATGATGACGACGTCATAAGTGGTGGTGGGCAT
>DATFDS010000268.1:0-2154 GCA_035251955.1 Sphingobium sp.
GCGGGATTGACGACGTCGATGTGCGATGCGCCGCCCACGGCGACGCCATTGATCGTCATGGCAAAGCTGTTCATGTCGAACTCCTCAACGGTGCAACCACCGATTTTCAGCTATAGTCTTCCATCGTCAAGACGGGCTTGATGCAATGGCCGTTGTGCTGGTCAGCCACCGCATCGTTGATCGCGGCGAGCGGATAGGTCCGGATCAGCCGCTCAAAGGGGAAGCGACCCTCGGCCTGCAAGGCCAGCAGGTGCGGGATGAACGTCTGCGGATCGGCGTCGCCCTCTATGACGCCGCGCAGGGTGATCCCTTTCTGGACGAACAGGCCGGTGCGAACCGGGAAGGTCTGGCCGACAACGGCAGGGGTTCCCACAAGCGCGCAGATGCCCCGGACCCGCAGGCAGGTGACAGCCGCGGCGATCGAGTCGGGAACGCCGCTGGTGTCGAGCGACGAATCGAATTCGCCATTCGCCATCAGCGCCGTGTTGAAGTCGGGGGCCAGGGGATCCAGCGCTTCAGTCGCTCCCAGATCGAGCGCGGCCTGGCGACGTTCGGCTTTCGGGTCGACCGCGACGATCCGCTTACAGCCCGCCGCCGCGGCGGCCAGCACGGCGCTCAGGCCGACAGCGCCCCCGCCGAAGATCGCTATGCTGCTGTCCGGCAGGGGATCGATCACGTTCAGTATGGCGCCAGCGCCAGTCTGAATCCCGCATCCCAGAGGGCCGAGCAGTTCGGTAGGGAGCGGGGAGTTCACCTTGACCACGCTGCGCCTTGGCGCGACGGCGTAGCTGGCGAAGGAGGACTGGCCGAAGAAATGGCTGCCGATCGGCGTCCCGCCGTCCGTCAGCGCGACCGATCCGTCCGCCCGCCGGCCCAGGAAGTTGAGGACCGGCATCTGCGCGCAATAGGCGGGCTCCCCCCCGTTGCAGCGCGCGCAGTTGCCGCAGGACAGGAAGGTCAGGACCACCGTATCGCCCGGCGCGAGATCAGCGATCTCCGATCCGACCTGTTCCACAGTCCCGGCTGCTTCATGTCCAAGCACGGCGGGTAGCTTGACCGGCACAATCTGGTCGCGCGCGATCAGGTCGGTATGGCAGATGCCCACCCCGGCGACCCGGACGAGGACTTCATCCGGCCGAGGCGCTTCCAGTTGCAGTTGGCGGACGTCGAATGCGGCGTTGGGCTTTTCCGCGACGGCCGCCATCACCGTTCTCTTTGAGGCGCCATCCATGGTCACGGCCTGTCTCCTTTGACGATCATTGCGGCCACGCCGTCATTCGCGCCGAAATAGGCGTCGCGCAGATGGCGCTTCATCAGCTTGCCCGTGGGCAAGCGCGGAAGCTCTTCCATGAAGTCGATCGTGCGCGGCACCTTCACATGGCTGATCCGCTCGCGAAGATAAGCGCGCAGTTCGGCGGCCAGCTTTGTTCCGGCATCGTTCCAGTTCAGCGGCTGGACGACTGCGGTCACCTGTTCCCCGAGGTCCGGATGCGGAGCGGCCACCACGGCCGCATCGAAGACGAGAGGATGAGAAATGATCGCATTTTCAATCTCTTGAGGATAGATGTTAACACCGCCCGAGATGATCATGAAATTCTTGCGGTCGGTCAGGAACAGAAAACCGTCCTTGTCGAGCCGACCAACATCGCCCAGCGTCGACCATCCGTGGCGGTTGCGCGATGCTGCGGTCTTTTCGGGATCATTATGATATTCGAAGGGCAGGCCGCCGGCGAAATAGACCACGCCCTCGGCCTCCGGATCGGCGAGCGGTTCGCCATCCTCGCCGCAAATCTTTACCTCGCATCCTATGCCGCGTCCGACGGTTCCGGGATGGCTGAGCCAGTCCTCCGGCGAGGCGACGGTGACGCCATTGCCTTCGCTTCCGGCATAATATTCGTAGAGGATCGGTCCCCACCATGCCATCATCGCTTCCTTGACCTCGCGCGGGCAGGGGGCGGCGGCGTGGACGACGACGCGCAGCGAACTTGTGTCGTAGCGCGCGCGGACCTCCTCAGGCAGCGCAAGCAGGCGCGAGAAATGGGTCGGAACGAACTGGGCATGGGTAACGCGATGGGTCTGGATCAGGCTGAGCACCGTTTCCGCGTCGAACTTTTCCATCACGACCACCGTGCCGCCCAGGCGATGGACCGTCAT
>DATFDS010000269.1:0-12159 GCA_035251955.1 Sphingobium sp.
CTAGCCTGGTTTGCTTGACGCCTGCTCATCGGCATCCTGCCTGCTGCGTTCGAGCGCTGCGACATGCTCGGCGCGCCAGATCGACGGCACGCTACCCGTATAAGCCTTGAAGGCACGGCTGAAATGGGCAGGGTCGTTATAGCCGATGACTTCGGCAACCTCGGAAATGCTGATCATGGTAAAGAGCAGAAGCCGCTTGGCCTCCTGCATCACCCGCGCCCGAATGACGTCGGATGTCCGCATGCCCATCGCTTCCCGAGTGGCGATATTGAGCAGATAGGGCGTCGTCCCCAGCCTGGCCGCGACCCGGTCCACATTAGGTTGCCTCCGCAATTCGGCCTCCAGGACGTTGAAAAAGCGCGAGAGCAGGACCGCCCGAGCCGAACCGGGCCCGTCGCACGCGACCAGGTCGTCGGCACGCCGCGCAAGCTCGATGAAGATCAGCCGGGCCCAGGCGCCGATCGCTGCCGGCTGGCCCCAGTCGGCATGACGATATTCCCGCTCGACAGCTTCGAACCATGTCGTGACGGCGTCGCTTCCGTGGGAAGCTAGATCGATAACCATATGGGAATGGAGCAGTCGGTCCGGTCGGCCGCGAAGCACGCTTCCCAGATGCTCCCGCGCGAAATCATCGGATATGGAAAGGACGATGGCGTCGGCGGCCGGACCAACCGCGAAGCCATGAATGGTGCCCGACGGCATCCAGCACAAGGTGCCCGGCTTCACTTCATAGACCGCCTCGTCGACGAAGAAGCGGCCGGTGCCTTGCACCCATAAGGTCAGCTGATGAAGATGGGGATGGCTGTGCGCCGGGACGTCGCCAAAGTGCAGCATCGCCCGGTGGGACACTCGCTCGACATGATAATATTGAGGCTCGAGCAGGCTGGGGGCCACGCCGAAGATCGAATAGAGCGGCGTTTCATGTTCGGAAGGCATTTTCTGATTTGAGCAATTGGCAATTGTTTTTCAACCCTCCCTGTCACCGGACATCGCCCAATGGGGTAGAAGCGGATCATTGGTGAGGAGAGAGAGATACGATGTTCATTCGCAACGCCTGGTATGTTGGCGCCTGGGGCCATGAGCTTTCCGTCGACAATATGGTCTCACGCAAGATATTGGGCGAAACCCTGCTTTTCTACCGGACGAGCAGCGGGGCGGTGACGGTCATGCGCGACCGTTGCAGCCATCGCTTCGCGCCGCTCTCGATGGGACGACGCGAAGGCGACTGCGTCAGATGCATGTACCATGGCCTGGTGTTCGATGCGGACGGCAAATGCGTCGAAGAACCTGGCCGGCAGGGTGTCAGCCCCAACACCGACGTCAAGCGTTACCCGTCTGTCGAGCGATACAAGCAGATCTGGGTCTGGATGGGCGATGTCGACAAGGCTGACCCTTCGCTGATCCCGGACTGCCATTTCCAGGATGATCCAAGCTGGGCGTCGACGCCGCGCTACGTCCATTACCAGGCCAATTATCAACTGATCCTCGACAATCTGCTCGATTTCTCGCACCTGACTTTCGTGCATGAAAAGACCCTGGGCGGGTCGGCGCAACTCGCCGAAATTCGTCCCAGGGTCGAGCAGATTGACGGCGCCGTGCGGCTCACCCGCTGGTATCTCAATGAAGCGGAGATCGCTCCTTATCTGCGCGGCTTCGAGACCTTCCAGGGACCGGTAGACCGGTGGCACATCTATGAACTGACGACGCTGGGCAATGTCTTTTCAATGGATTCCGGCAGCGCTCCTGCTGGCACAGGCGCACCCGAGGGCAGGCGCGCTCCCCAGTCGATGCAGTTCCATGCGACGCAGATCGTGACCCCTGAGGATGACCGCAATTCGCACTTCTTCTGGTCCTATGCGCATAACTTCAATATCGACGACCACAGTTTCACGGAGAAACTGGCCGACCGTATCGCTGAGGGCTTCGAGGAGGACCGCGCGATGATCGAGGCCCAGCAACTGATGGTCGATGAAAGCGGTGATGCGCCCATGGCCTACATCCTGGCCGATAATGGCCTCGCGCTGGGACGGCGGCTTATCGAGGCCAAGCTGAAGGAAGAGGCCGGCTAAAAAATTTGGAACGAGATGACTTTATATTGACCGGTTCGGTTCGAGCGAAGTCGAGACACGCTGCGTGCCGGTTCTCGACTTCGCTCGAACCGAACGGAAAAGCCTATGATGCGGTCTGATGGCATCATGCTCCAGGCATTCGCCTTGGCGCGTTCTGGAGATTGGAGGCGCCACGGCCAACCCCTCACGGCTATCGCGCGCCTTCATTGTCGGAGGCTTCAGCCGGCAGTATCAGGGTGACGAGCAGCCCCGGGCCTGCATCGCCCAGCTCCAGTTCGCCGCCGTGAAGGCGGGCCACTGCGGTGGCAAGGGACAGGCCCAGTCCTGCGCCGGCGATATGGCGCGCCGCATCGAGCCGGGCAAAGCGCCTCAGCGCCTCCACCCGTTGTTCCTCGACAATGCCGGGACCATTGTCCGCTACCCTGACGAATAGCCTTCCCGCTTCGCGCCAGGCCGACAGCCGGATGCTGGTGCCGCCATATTTCAGGGCGTTATCGATCAGGTTGGACAATACCTGGCCAAACACTTCACGATTCGAGTGAATGACAAGGCCGGGTTTCGCGTCCACCATCATGGCGACGTTCCTGTCTTCGGCCAGCGCGCCGTACATCTCCTGAAAGTCGTTCAGTAGCGCGGTCACATCGACGGGCCCAAAGCTGTCGCGGCCAATGCCTGCCTCCGCCCGGCTGATCATCAGGGCCGTGTTCAACATGCGCAGGACAGTATCGCTTTCGTCGAGCGCGCGCACCAGCGCGTTGACCGCGCCCTCATCGCGGCTCTGGTTCAGCGCATTTTCGACAACGGCGCGCAGACGGGTGAGCGGTGAGCGCAGATCATGGGCAAGGCCGTCCGTCACCAGCCGCAGTTCGCCGACCAGCCCGGTGATGCGGTCTAGCATGGCGTTGATCTCCCGCCCCAGCGCGTCGAATATGTCGTCGCTGCCGGTCAGCATGATGCGTCGTTCCATGTCGCCCGTGCCGATCGCCGCCGCCGTGGCGATGACGGCGCGCAGCCGCCGCTGGATGATGGAGGCGGACAGCCAGGCGGCACCAGCCGCCAGTGGGACCGCGAGCAGCACCGCACCGATCAGCGCCGCTTCCAGGAAGCCGCCGAAGCGCAGGTCGTTTTCCACGACATGGCCGACCAGCAGGCGGACGCCGTCGGGGAAGCGGGTGCTGACCAGTCCGATCACCTCCGGATCGCGGTCGCGCCGATCGTTGCGCAGCAGATGGGCGCGATGCCAGGATTCGGCAGGCCCGACATCGGGTGGCCAGCGGTCCAGATTGCCGGCTATCCTCTTCCCCTGCGGCGAAAGGAGGAGGATGACCGAGCCCCCGGCCGGGTCCGTCGCGATGCGGCTGCGCACAGTCGCCCCCGCCGCATCCAGGCCGGCGGCGGCGTAGGTCGCGGCAATGTCGTCACGCAGGCCTATGGCGACTTCGCGGCTGGCATGGTCGACCGACCGGCTGGTGAACTGGTGCACCGCCGACAGCGCCAGCAGGACGCAGGCGATCTGCATCAGGAACACCAGCGCGGCGAACCGCCAGATGACCGAGTGCCACCATCGCATCGGCAAGATCAACCCTGATCGCCGAGGCGATAACCCGCGCCCCTGACCGTATGGATCAACGGCACTTCCCCTTCCTCATCGATCTTGCGCCGCAGCCGGCTGATATGGACGTCGATGACGTTGGTGCCGGGATCGAAATGATAATCCCACACGCCCTCCAGCAACATCGTCCGCGTCACCACCTCGCCTTCGTGCCGCAGCAGATAGTCGAGCAGGCGGAATTCGCGCGGCTGGAGGTCGATGGCGCGCTTGCCCCGCCTGGCCTTGCGGGAGAGGAGGTCAAGCTCCAGGTCGCTGCAGGTGAGCCGGGTTTCCGGCGCCTGCCCGCCGGACCGGCGGCGGATGATGAGGCGCAGCCGGGCAAGCAGTTCGGCAAAGGCGAAGGGCTTGGTCAGATAATCGTCCGACCCGCCGGTCAGGCCCGCCACGCGGTCGTCCGCCGTCGCCAGGGCGGACAGGATGATGACCGGCGTGTCGATGGACGCGGCACGCATCGCCGCCAGCACCGCCATGCCGTCCATGCCGGGCAGCATCCGGTCGAGAATGATCGCGTCGTGCGTGCCCTCCGTAGCGAGGAACAGGCCGTCGCGGCCATTGTCGGCGCGGTCGACGGTGAAGCCCTCCTCGCCGAGGCCCCTGGCGATATAGTCGGCGGTCGTCGCATCATCCTCGACCAGCAGCACCTTATGGCTCATGATCGTTCTGTCCCTTCCTCGACCAGCGGTCGGCCGGTCCTGCTCATGCGGGATGCCACACTCGCCCGCCCGCCGCCAACCAGCCTTTGCAGGTCCACCATCGCGCGGGCCATCGACAGGCCCTGCGGCGCGGCGATGAAGCGCGGTTCCCATATCGGCGCGAACTTGGCCTTATAGGTCCTGAGCCCTTCAAATCCATAAAAGCTGTCGCCATGGCGATAGAGAAAGGCGGCGGCCTTGGTCCACGGCGAGGACAGCCGCCGTGCGTCCAGCCCGGCGAGCGGCGCCAGGCCCAGACTGAACCAGCGATAGCCGCGCGCCTGCCCCCAGAGCATCAGCCGGCAAAAGAGGAAATCCATCGAGCCGGAAGGTGCGTTTCCGTCATGGCGCATGAGGTCGACCGACAATTCCTCGCCATTGGCGGTCGACCAGATGTTGGCGAAGGCGACGATCTCTCCGCCATGGCGGACCAGCGCGCAATCGAAGCGCTGGAGATAGGCGGGGTCGAAACGGCCGACGCTGAAGCTTTTTTCGCTGCTGCCCTTGGCCTTCAGCCAATTGTCGGAAATCACTTTCAGGCGGGGGATCAGCGCCGCCACGTCCGCCGCCGCCACGATTTCGAAGGTTGCGCCCTCCCGCTCGGCGCGGCGGACGGCGTGGCGCAGCGGTCTGGCCTGCGCGCCATCCAGGGTGAAGCGAGAGAGGTCGACGCGCGCCTCCTCGCCATATTTGACGACGAAGAGGCCAAGGTCGATCGCGAGGGGCAGGGAATCGAGGCTCAGTTGGTAGATGAGCAACCGCCCCTGCGCCGCGTCGGCGCGGTCCCTGATCTGCCAGAGCAGGCCGAGCCATTCGGACGGATCACCCACCGGATCGCCCATGACGATCCAGCTATGGCCCTGCACCTGATAGATGAGGAAGGCGCGGCCCGAAGGGGACAGCAGGAACCGCTTGTCGCCCGTAAGCGCGAGGCAGGCGTCGGTTCGCCTGGCCAGCGATAGCGCCTGAGCGCTCGGGCTGCCGGAATCGGCGGCCATCGCGGTGGCGGGTGCCGGGCGAAGCAGGCTCCAGATCGCGGCGCCGATCACCATCACGCCCGTCGCCAGAGCCGCGCGCAGGAAGCGTGAGGCGTCATGGTGGCGGCCGAACTGCCACCACAGATCATTTTGATAATCGACATGGCGGAAGGCGAAGAAGCCGATCCAGATGGAGATGCCGACCGCGATCGCCAGCGTGGCGATCCAGTCCGGCGTCAGCGCGGCGGCGGTGAAGCTGGTCCGGCGGTAGAAGGCCGACCGGCTCGCCTGCAACAGGCCGGCGATGACGAGCAGGACGGCCGCCTCCTCATAGTCCAGCCCCTTCATCAGGGAGAAGATCGCGCCCGACACGAGCAATAGCCGAGTGAGCCAGAAGGCACCGTCGAGCCGGCGATAGAGGCCCGAGGCGAGCAGGATCAGCACCGCGCCGACGACGCTGGCGGCCAGATGGGACGCTTCCAGGAAGGGCATGGGAATGATCGCGTTCAAGGCCCGGAAACGTCCCGGAATGGCGGGAAGGGACCCTGAAACGAGCAGCACCGCGCCCCCCACCGCCACCAGCGCGGCCAGCATGGCCGGGGCGATGCCGCTCGCCACCAATTCGGCGCCGTCGAGAACGCGGCTGACCGGCCGACGCCAGATGCGCCCTTCATGAAGCGCGATCAGGATGACGGCGATAATCAGCGGGATGACATAATAGATGGCGCGATAGGCGACGAGCGCGGCGAGCAGGCTGGGTCTGTCGATGCCCGGCAGCGCGGCGAGGATGACGGCTTCGAACACGCCGATGCCGCCGGGAACGTGGCTGATCAGCGTCAGGATGATCGCCAGCGCGTAGCTGAGGAAAAAGAGCGGATAAAGGCTGAGGCCCGCGTGCGGAACCAGGATGAACAGCGCGGCGCTCGCCAGGGCGAGGTCGATGCAGGCGATGCCGATCTGGGCGGCGGCCTGACGGCGGGTGGGAAGCGCCAGCATCCAGCCGAACAGGCTCACGGTCCTTGGGATACGGCCGAGTGCGAAGATCAGCGCCGCGGCGACGGCGAGGATGGCGATACCGGCGATGCGCTGGACCAGGGGCCCCAATGTCGCGCCGCCCAGGCTGATGGCGACCGGCTGGAGCGCCATCAGCAGCGCCGCCATCGTCACCACGCCACCCCAGAAGGCAAGGCTGGCCGAGGCGATGACGCGGGCTATGTCGCTGGGGCCAAGTCCCGCCGCGCCGTAGATGCGGAAACGCGCGGACCCGCCGGTCAGCAGCGAAAGGCCGAGATTATGGCTGAGCGTATAGCTGCAAAAGGAAGCCAGCGCTGCCGTGCGCCAGCCGAGCTTGCGACCGACGATGCGCAGCGCGACATGGTCGTAGAAAGTGAGCGCGAGGTAACTGAGGGCAGTCAGCAGCACCGACGCGGCGATGACCGAGGCGGGAATGGCGTGGAAGGCCGCATGGAAATCGCGGACACGCACCTCGGCGAGCAGATGATGGAGCGCGACGAGGCCGAGGCCCGTCACCAGCAGCAGGGCGGTGATCGTCAGCGCGCTCTTGTGTCTTTGCGTCCAATGCCTGACGGCTGCAGCGATCATGCCTTTGGTCCCGGTCCGGAGAGCGCGCGGTCGATCGCGTGCAACAGGACCGTGCTGGCGGCATCGGGATCATGATGCAATTCGTGCCCGCCGGGCAGCTCGACCAGTGTGGCATTGGGCTGGCGCAGCGAGGGGCAGAGGCTCTCCGCCTCTCGCGCGCCGTGGATGCAGAGCAGCGGCACCCAGCTCAGACGCCGCGCGGCCATGACCGCGTTCTCGTAAGGTTCCCCGAAGGAGAAGATTTCCGAGGGCGAAGCGCGCCATTGCCGCGTGGCACCAGGCACGATCAGGCCGACAAAGGCGATCCGCTTGCGCAACGATTCCGGCACATACGGGAGTGAGGGCGCGATCATGTCGGCGCCGAAGGACTGGCCCAGCAGCAGCAATCGCGCGCCGGAATCGATCGTGAGCGCGCGGCGGAGGCCCTGCGCGATCATCGCGCCGGTCTGTTCGGGGGTACGGCGCGTGCGGAAGAAATGCAGGCTGTTTTCGGTGACGACGTCGATGCCGCGCCGCGCGAGCCGCTCCGCGATGCCGGGACCGAGTCCCGCATGGAAGCCCATGTCGCCGGATAGATAGAGTGCGACGGTGCGTTGATGCGGCGGCCGCGCGGCACCTGTGGCGGGCACGACGTCGAATAGCGCGCCGTTCCCGATATAGCCGATGTGCCACAGCGCGAGGAGTACCGCGCCGATCAGGAGGATGATCGTGCGCGCAAGAACCTTCATGCCGCATGGCTCCATCCGGGCGCGCTTGCTGCGGTGGGCAGGCTTTCAGCGGACTGCACGCGTCCGGTGCGCTCCAGCTTGCCCCAGCCGACCCAGGCGCCCAGGACCGCCATGCCGACGGCGCGGATGACGACGCCGTACATGATCTGACGATAGACGATCCGCTGTGCCACCAGCAGCAAGGCGGGATAGCGCCGCTCGCGCGGCTCCAGCCGATAGGCGACCGCGCCGCAGAGGATGTCGATGGCGGTGAAGATGAGCCAGTAGAACGCCATGCGCAGCACGTCGCTTTCCGTCTGCGCCCAGCCATGCTGATGCACGCGCACCGCCGTGTCGATGATGCTGACCAGCAGCGCAAGGTCTATGATCGGCGAGACGATGGCAAAGCCGATCTGGAACAGCCATGCCTGTGGCAGCCCGACCCAGGCAAGGCCGGCGGGATCGCCGTCGCGCCAGATGCCGCGATGCTTCCACAGGCATTGCAGCGTGCCATAGGCCCAGCGGAAACGCTGTTTCGCGAGCGCACGGAAGCTCTCGGGCGCTTCGGTCCAGGCGACGGCGTCGGTATCATAGGCGATGTGCCAGCCGGCACGCTGCACCGCGATGGTCAGATCCTGATCCTCGGCCAGTGTGTCCAGAGGATAGCCGCCGACGGCATCCAGCGCCGCCCGGCGCCACGCCCCGACCGCGCCCGGCACCACGGTGATCGCGCCGAAGCGGGCGAGAGCGCGGCGTTCCAGATTTTGGGCGGTCACATATTCGACCGCCTGCCAGCGGGTGACGAGGTTCACGCGATTGCCGACCATGGCATTGCCCGCGACCGCGCCGACCTTGGGATCGGTGAACCAGCGGGCGAGCCGTGCGATCGTCAACTCCTCGAACTGCGTATCGGCATCCAGGGCGACGATGATGGGCGCGCGGGCGATTTCCAGCGCCTGGTTCAGCGCCGCCGCCTTGCCGCCATTGCGCAGCGTGAGCAGCCGCACCCGCGCATCGTCGGCAAAGCCTTGGGTGACGATGGCGCTCGTCGCGTCGGTCGACCCGTCGTCCACGACGATGACCTCCAGCGTGACGTCGCGGCTGGCAAGCACGCGCCGAACCGACGCCTCGATCACCTTCGCCTCGTTATAGGCGGGAATGATGACCGACACGAATTCGCCGGGACGAAGGGCGGGGGGATCGACCCGATTGGACCGCAGCCGACTGCCCAGTGCCAGTCCCGCCAGCAGGATTGCGCGCCCCATGCCGAACAGGATGAC
Source organism: Sphingobium sp. (assembly GCA_035251955.1). GTDB lineage: Bacteria > Pseudomonadota > Alphaproteobacteria > Sphingomonadales > Sphingomonadaceae > Sphingobium. The sequence continues at coordinate 8,940 of DATFDS010000269.1, forward strand.
GGCGAAGAACAGCCATTTGAGCATTGTCACGATGCTCGCGATGATCAGGAATATGGCCACGTCGATGCGGACGGCGGCAAGGTCGGCACCGCGGATCGGCGGCATGACCTGCGCGGGTGTCAGCCCCGCCAAGGCGGAGACGGTGACGAACCGATAGCCTCGCGCCGACAGCGCCCTGATGATCCGGGGCAGCGCCGCGACGGTCTGCGCGCGGTCGCCGCCGCTGTCGTGCAGCAGCACGATCTGGGCCGACCGATCGGCGTTGCCTTGCTCCACCTGCTGTACCGTCCGGTCGACGATGGCGTCGACGCCGGGCCGCGTCCAGTCACCCGGATCGACATGCAGCCCGACATTCAGATATCCCGCCTTCTGCGCCTCCAGCGCCGGCCCGATCTCATCGGCGGTTGTCGGTTCGGCGTCGCCGAAATACGGCGCGCGGAACAGGCGCATTGCGCGACCGGTATAGGCTTCCACCACCCGCTGGGTGCTGTTGAGTTCCAGCGACACGCCCGTTTCCGAAACCTGGGCGAGGTTGGGATGGGTATAGCTGTGATTGCCGATCTCGCCGCCCTGCGCGACGATCCGGCGCAGCAGGCCCGGATGCATCATCGCATTCTCGCCGATAACGAAAAAGGTTGCCGGCACGTGCGCGGTCTTGAGGATGTCCAGAATCTGTGGCGTCCAGACCGGATCGGGGCCATCGTCGAAGCTCAGCGCGACAAGGTGCGGTCGATAGCCTGTCCGGCGAATGACATAGGGCGTGGGCAGGCTCGCGAAACTTTCGTCGACGATGAGACCCCGGCCCCGGCCCGTTCCCATGCGGACGGTGCGGTGCCCGATGGTGGGGACATCGTCGATGCGCAGGATTTCGCCATTGCCCTCGACATCGACGGAGTTGAAACTCGTCAGGCGCTCGATCGATGCGGGCGGCTGCCCCTTGCGGGATTTCAGGGCGGACCAGAAACCGGGATCCTCCGATCCCAATCGCCACAGCGCAATGCCTCCCGTTCCCGACAGCCTTGCCGCACGGATCTGGTTCCAGGCGCTTGCGGCGTCCAGCATCCAGACATGATGAACCTGCCCGTTCTCCTGATAGTCGAACGTGGCATTGCCGCTCGCGGCGTCGAACCGGATAGGGGCTCCCGAATAATGGGCGGACAGCCAGGCATCCTCGATCGAAAGCGCATCGGCCGGCTCGGTCCCTTCCGTCCAGTCATAGGCATAGTTGCCGATGGCCACGATTGCGCGGGACGGCGGGATCACGCGCAAGGCGGCGCGAAGTCTCTGAACGAACCAGGGCTGCGCCGCGATGGGGCCGGGCTTGTCTCCGACATAATGCTGATCATAGTTCATCAGGAACAGCCGGTCGGCGATCCGTCCATAGGCGGCGATGTTCCAGTCCGCATCGTCGACCGGCACGGTCAGCATCAGTTGAAGATGATGCTCGTGCAGGACAGGCGCCGCCTGGCGGAGAAAGGCGCGATAGTCCGCTTGCGCGCCTTTGGGCAGGGCTTCCAGGTCGAACACCAGTCCCGACGCATGGAGGGAGGCCAGAGCGGGGAGGAGTCGTTTCAGCAGCAAGCCCCGTGCCGCGCGGTCGCGAAGCAGGGCCGCCGCCCCGGCGCCGTCCCATATTCCATCGGCGACATTCTGGACCACCGGCGTCACGCGCGGCCGATGGCGCCCTGTCCGGATGATGGACGCGAAGACCGGATCCGGCGTCACGCGCAGTGCGTGGGCAGGGCCGGTGACGGACAATAAGGCGGGCGCCACCCAGTCGATCTGCGCGACATGCTGCCGTAACGAAGCCCTGCTGGCATCGTCCCACGGCACATAGAAGGCGACGGTGACCGGTCGGGCAGCCGATGCGCGTCCGCCGCGCGGAAGCCATCCCGCTAGGCTGGCGTGCAGCGACGCGCCGATACGGCCCAGTTGTTGGCCTATCCCTTCAGGTCGTGACCGCTCCATCCGCAGCGGCATAGCCAGCGGCACCGGCACGTCGACAATGGTGACGGCAAAGACAATCGCCGCGATCAGGATGGCGATCAGCGCGAAGGATATGGCAGGGAGCGTCAGACGGCGCCGGCGCCCACTGGCATCAAAGAATATCGGCCTGTGCATTTTTCCGTTCGGCGGTATGGAGAGGCGGCACGACAGGGGTGCGTGCCGCCTCTCACTTTTTGGCCATGCACCATGACCGCCGCAGTCTTTAAGCCGCGACACATGCCTGAAAGGTGAGCACCTTATGACAATTAGTTCATGTTCCGCGCCATGTGATGCTGATGGCCGGGGTCTCACCCACGCGCGCCATCATCGCCAAGCGGCTATATTCCCAATTCCCGGCGCAGTTCGATACCTATGAACTGGCCGTTCCGGCATGGTTCGGGCCGTTTCATGAAACGAATATGACAAGAGATGCGCAGATGATGTGACAGTTAATGTCATAAAACTGTTGTGGTCGGGTTCTAGTGGCCAGCCCCGCAAAAGCATCCACCCAATGGATCCTCAAAAGGGGTTAAGTCATGATTCGCTCTTCCACTTCGCTGCTGCGGGCGTCGCTGTGCGTCGCACTGCTGGCCTCGGTTTCCGCACCCGCGCTTGCCAGCACGGCCGTCGACTCTCAGGCGCCCGCCGATGCGGCAGCCGCCGATAGTTCCGGCCTGGACACGATCGTCGTCACCGCAACGAAGCGCGAAACCAATCTCCAGGAAACGCCGATTTCCATGGCGGTGATGAGCACCGAGGCGCTCAAGGACCGTCACGTCTCCAGCCTCTACGATCTTGCTGACGGCGCCGTCCCCAGCTTGCGCATCGCCACCTTCGAAGCGCGCCAGTCGGCCCTCACCATCGGCATTCGCGGCATCGTGCCGCTCGACGCCAACCAGCCCGCCCGTGAACAGGGCGTGGGCATCTATGTCGACGGCGTCTATATGGGCCGCCAGCATGGCCTGAACGCCGCGCTGTTCGATATTGAGCGCGTCGAAGTGCTCAAGGGTCCGCAGGGCACGCTGTTCGGCCGCAACACCGAAGGCGGCGCGCTCAGCATCGTCAGCAAAGCGCCGACCGGCGAATGGGGCGGCCGCGTCGACGCGGGCGCGGGCAATTATGGCAGCCGCAGCGCCAGCGCCCATATCAACCTGCCGGAGGTCGCTGGCTTCTCCGTCAAGCTGGACGGCGTGTTCCAGCATCAGGACGAAACCACCCAGAACCCGCTCGCGGG
>DATFDS010000270.1:0-2940 GCA_035251955.1 Sphingobium sp.
AGCGGCACGATCGCCAGTTCCGCCCCGCAGGCCGCCGCCAGCGCGTTGATCGCCGCGCCGCCGGCGTTGAAATTCGCGACCATCTGCGCCGTGACCGCCGCCGGAAAGGCGCTGACGCCGCGCGCGGCAACGCCATGGTTGCCGGCGAAAACGACGGCGCGGATGCGATCGGCGCGCGGCCGCTCGCGACCCTGCCAGCCGGCCATGAACAGCGCGATTTCCTCCAGCCGGCCGAGCGACCCCGCAGGCTTGGTGAGCACCGCCTGGCGCGCGGCGGCGGCTTCGACCGCCGGCGCATCGGCCTCCGGCAGCGCAGCGAGCGCGCGGGCGAAGCCGCCCCTGTCGGCAAAGCGGATCATGTGCAGACGAATCCTTCCGGGGGCGTGCGGACGATGAAATGGCCCTTCACCCCCTGCGGCCAGTCGGCATAGCGCACCACGCCTTCCTCGCTGGCCGCATGGCGTACCGCATAGTCCAGGATCGCGCGGGCAGCGTCTTCATCCGGGGTGAAGTCGCCCAGCACATAGCCGACCTTGCCCTTGCCCCTGATGTGGACCGTGCAATGGCGCTGGCAGGCGAAGAGGCACGGCATGTCCTGCACGTCGACGCCGGCATAGGCCGCATCGCCCTGCTGCACGGCACGCAACGCCTCCGCCAACAGCGCGCCGCCGCGCCGTCCTTCGGCATCCTCACGCTGTTCGGGCGAAATGCGGCAAGTCGAACAGACCACCACCGCCGCGCCGGGCTCTACCGCGCGCAACATCAGCCGCGCCCTGCCTTCATGTTCGTCATCACCGCACTCCACTTGCCACGACGCATCTGCTGCCGCTCGACGGGAATGCCCCGTTCGGCCGGCTCACCCTGTCCGGTCGAAGAACGACTGCGACGGGCAGGTCTCCTGGCTCGCGGGTCAGGGCGCTCCGACCGCCTTCTCGGGGGAAACCCAATGGCATGTGGCCGGTCCGCTCACCGCTTACAGTTGCAGGGGCAGCGCGGGTCCTTCACCCGACTTCCCTTTTCATCCCCTTGGGGGAACCTGTCGCATCCGCGCTGATAAAGAGGGCGGCGCCCCGCCGCAAGCGGTAGATGGCGGCGCGACATCGTGTATGCTGCATTGCCGCAACAACGAAAGCCGCCGCGATGACCGATGCCGCCGACCTGCCCTGGTGGAAGGGCGCCGTGCTCTACCAGATCTATCCGCGCAGCTTCCAGGATTCGGACGGGGACGGCATCGGCGACCTGCGTGGCATCACCCAGCGGCTGGACCATGTCGCGCGACTGGGGGTGGACGCGATCTGGATATCGCCCTTCTTCACCTCGCCGATGCGGGACTTCGGCTATGACATTTCCGATTATTGCGATATCGATCCGATCTTCGGCACGCTCGACGATTTCGACGCGCTGGTCGAACGGGCGCATGCACTGGGCCTGAAGGTCACGATCGACCAGGTCTATGCCCACACGTCGGACGAACATAACTGGTTTCGGACCAGCCGGGCCAGCCGCGACAATGCGAAGGCCGACTGGTTCGTCTGGGCCGATCCCAAGGCGGACGGCACCCCGCCGTGCAACTGGCAGTCCGTGTTCGGCGGCCCGGCCTGGAGCTGGGACGCGCGGCGGCGGCAATATTATATGCACCAGTTTCTGAGCAGCCAGCCGCAGCTCAACGTGCACAACCCGGCGGTGCAGGACGCGCTGCTCGCCGCCATGCGCTTCTGGCTGGACCGGGGCGTGGACGGCTTCCGCTTGGATGCGCTCAACCACGCGATGCACGACCCTAAGCTGCGCGACAATCCGCCCGCGCCCGACGACGGCAAGCCGCGCACCCGGCCCTTCGACTATCAGATCCGCCGCTACAACCAGTCGCAGCCCGGCGTGATCGACTTCATCGAACGCATCCGCGCGCTGTGCGACGACTATGGCGCCATCTTCACCATCGCGGAGGTCGGCGGCAACAAGGCCGAGGCGGAGATGAAGGCCTTCACCGCGGGCAGCAATCGGCTCAACAGCGCCTATGGCTTCGACTTTCTCTATGCCGAAGCGCTGACGCCCGCGCTGGTCGAAGGGACTGTGGCGCGCTGGCCCGACACGCCGGGCATGGGCTGGCCGAGCTGGGCGTTCGAAAATCACGACGCGCCGCGCGCCCTGTCCCGCTGGTGCCGGCCGGAGGAGCGCCCCGCCTTCGCGCGCATGAAGATGATGCTGCTCGTTGCGCTGCGCGGCAATGCGATCCTCTATCAGGGCGAGGAACTGGGCATCACCCAGGTCGACATTCCCTTCGAGCGGCTGCAGGACCCGGAGGCGATCGCCAACTGGCCGCTGACCCTGTCGCGCGACGGCGCGCGCACGCCGCTGCCCTGGGAAGCGAGCGCGAGCGAGGCGGGGTTCACCAGCGCCATCCCCTGGTTGCCGCTGGGCGAGGAGAATCTCGGGCGAGCCGTCAACGCGCAGGAGGCGGACCCGGACTCGCTGCTGAACTTCACCCGCGCGATGCTGGCGCTGCGCAAGGCGAACCCGGCGCTGCGGCATGGCGCGCTGGCGCTGCTGCTGGCGGATGAGGCGCGGCTGGTGTTCCGGCGCGTGGCGGACGGACAGGCGCTGATCTGTGTGTTCAACCTGTCGACGCAAGCGGTGGAATGGCCGGAGGGGGTTGCCGATGAGGGGAATGTGCTGGCGGCGGTGAATGGCGCCGATATTGGGAAGCTGCCTCCGTTCGGCGCGATCCTCATCGGCTAGAGCGGGATGACGTTAGATGGATTCAAGTTGCCTCCGTTCGTTTCGAGCGAAGTCGAGAAACGCAAGCGCAGTTCTTGCTGTTTCTCGACTTCGCTCGAAACGAACGGATCAAGGTAAAGTCATCCTACTCCAGAATCTCCTATTCCTGCGAAAGCAGGAGTCCAAGGTGGCTTGGCACAATCTGGCCCTGGGCTCCTGCCTGCG
>DATFDS010000271.1:0-3764 GCA_035251955.1 Sphingobium sp.
TGGACGTGTTCTGCAAGGCCGGGGACGCGCCGCGCATCCTCGCCTATTTCAAGCATCTGGGGCATGAGGTCGAGTTCGAGGATGAGCGCTGGATCGGCAAGGTCTGGCGCGGCGGCAATTTCTTCGACGTCATCTACAATATCTCCTCCGCCAGCGTGCCGGTGACGGAAGAATGGTTTCGCGACGAAGATCATGCCGAAGTCTATGGCATCAAGGTCAGGATCACGCCGCCGACAGAGTTCATCCTGTCCAAGGTCTTCATCCAGGATCGTTACCGTTACGACGGCGCCGATGTCGTCCATATGATCCTGCGCCAGCATGAGCGGATCAAATGGCAGTGGCTGCTCGATTCGATGGAGCTGCACTGGGAACTGCTGCTGATCCATCTGCTCAACTTCCGCTTCATCTATCCGACCGAGCGGCACTGCATTCCGCTGTGGCTGTTCGAGGAATTGCTGGGGCGATTGCAGACGCGTTCGGAACTGCCGGTGCCCAATATCCGCGTGTGCCGGGGGCGGCTGCTGTCCCCGCGCGATTATCTGGTCGACATCACGGAATGGGGCTTTGCCGATGTCGTGGGCAAGGGCCTTGAGGAGAGCCATGATCGAAACAAGTGACCATCATGACGGACTGACGCTGGCTGCGATCGGCGACCTGCATGTCACCGACACGTCGGAGCATCGCTATCGCGCGATGTTCGAGGAAATCTCCGCAAAGGCGGACATATTGGCGCTGTGCGGCGACCTCACCAATTTCGGCAAGACGCGCGAGGCCGAGATATTGGCCGAGGACCTGCATGCCTGCACCATTCCGACGGTCGCGGTGCTGGGCAATCATGATTATGAATGCGGCCAGCCCGAGGAGGTCGCGCGGATCCTGCACGGCGCGGGCGTGACCGTGCTGGACGAGCAGGCGGTGGAGATCAAGGGCATCGGCTTTGCGGGCGTGAAAGGCTTCGTCGGCGGCTTCGGGCGTGGCGAATTGGGCGCGTTCGGGGAGAAGGCGATCAAATTTTTCGTCGAGGAATCGATCAACGAGGCGCGCAAGCTGGAAAATGCGCTGCGCTCGCTGCGTACCGACCGCTGCGTCGCGGTGCTGCATTATGCGCCGGTGGTCGATACTGTCGAAGGCGAGCCGCCCGAAATCTTCCCCTTTCTGGGCTCGTCGCGCCTGGCCGAGGCGATCGACCGGTTCGACAATGTCCGTTTCGCGGTCCACGGCCACGCCCATCGCGGCGCGTTCGAAGGAAAGACCCCGCGTGGCGTGCCGGTCTATAATTGCGCGCAGTTCGTGGTGAACGAGCGCTTCGACCGGCCCTATGCGCTGATCGCGCTCTGAATAGCCAGGGACGGACCGTCGCGGCAAAGGGCCGCTTTGGCTAAGGCAAGCTTTCCTCGCTCGCATTCCAAACTATAAAGATAGAGATATGCGGAGGCTGAGAGGACCCGGATTATGAGCAGTGCGCGCGAAGTGAACCCCGTCATCCTGACGGTGCCCGGATTGATGAACAGCGGTCCCGGCCATTGGCAGAGCATATGGGATGCGGAACTGCCCAACTGCCAGCGCGTGGAACTGGGCAGCTGGAACAGCCCGCATCGCAACAGCTGGGTCAGCAACCTCAATGATGCGATCAGCCGGATCGATGGTCCGGTCATCCTGGCGGCGCACAGCCTGGGTTGCCATGCGGTCGCCTGGTGGGCGGCGCTGGAATGCATCCAGTGGAACGAGAAGATCCTCGGGGCGCTGCTGGTCGCGCCGCCGGAGGTGGACATAGCGACGCAGGATGCGCGGCTGCTGGGCTTTGCGCCCGCGCCCAAGGCATTGCTGCCCTTCCCTTCGATCGTGGTGGCCAGCCGGGACGATCCCTATATCCGTTTCGAACGTGCGCGGCTGCTCGCCCAATTCTGGGGCAGCCAGTTTGCCGACGCCGGGCAGGTCGGGCATATCAATGCCGCTTCCGGTCTCGGCGAATGGCAGTTCGGCCAGTTTCTGCTGACCCGCTTCCTCCCGCGCAGCACGCAGGAGGAGCGGGCGGCGGCGGTTGGCTCGCCCTGGTTCGACCAGCCTGAACAGGGCGCGCCGCAGCCGATCCGCTTCGACGCTTAAACGCTGCTCGAATCGCCTCGAAATGCTCCTGCCTTCGCGGGAGGATTTCGTTCGGTCGCCATTGCATCGTCGATGATACATATATATCTCAAATCTTCATGAGAAAAACATATGTATCATTGATTCGCGCTACGGTGCTGTGCGCCTTTGTGTCACTGGCGGGCGCAGCACAGGCGAGCGAAGCGGACGGCTTCCGCCTCTCCGGCAGCATGCGGCTGCGCTACGAAGTGATCGACGGGCAAGCGCGAGCGGGCTTCGATTCCGACGACAGCCTCACCAACATCCGCACCCAGCTGCTCGCCGAATATGCGCGCGACGGTTGGAAGATCGGCGCCGAGCTGTTCGACAGCCGGGCCTATGGCGCCGATCCGGGGACGCCGATTTCGACCAATGAAGTGAATGCGTTCGAACTGGTGCAGGCCTATGTCGGGCGCGACTGGAAGGACCCGTTTGGCAAGGGCAGCAGGCTTGGCCTCACCCTCGGGCGGATGACGCTCAATCTGGGATCGCGGCGGCTGGTCGCGGCGGATGATTATCGCAATACGACCAACGGCTATACCGGCCTGCGCGCCGATCTGGCGGCGGCCAAGGGTTGGAAGGGGACCTTCATCTACACGCTGCCGCAGATGCGGCGGCCCGACGATGCGGAAGGGGTGCGCGATTACAAGGTGCGGATCGATCGCGAAAGTTTCGACCTGGTCCTGTGGGGCGGGGTGCTCGGCAAGGCCAGGGCGCTGGGCCCGGCGATGGTGGAGGCCAGCTATTTCCATCTGGGCGAGCGCGATGCGCCGGGCCGGCCGACGCGCAACCGGTCGCTCGACACGGTCGGCGGGCGGATCATCGCCGATCCGGCGCCCGGGGCCTTCGACTATGAGCTGGAGGCCTTCTACCAGACCGGCAGCATCCGCGCCTCGCTCGCCCCCGCCGCGCCGGTGCAGGATGTGAGCGCCAGCTTCATCCATGTCGATATCGGCTATAGTTTCGAGGATTCTGCCCGAACCCGCCTGTCGGTGGAGTTCGACCGGGCGAGCGGCGACAAGCCGGGCGGACGCTATGGCCGGTTCGACACGCTGTTCGGCATGCGGCGGGCGGACTTGGCGCCGGCGGGGCTCTATAATGCGATTGCCCGGACCAATATCATGACGCCCGGCCTGCGCGTGGAGGCGAACCCGAGCAAGCGGCTCGATTGGTTCCTGTCCTACCGGGCGATGTGGCTGGCGTCCGACACCGACAGTTTCGCCACCACCGCCGTGCGCGACGCGAGCGGTCGGTCGGGCGATTTTGCCGGGCATCAGTGGGAAGGGCGGCTGCGCTATTGGCTGGTCCCGGCGCGGCTGCGGTTCGAATTTGACGGGCTGCTGCTCGCCAAGGGGCGGTTCCTGCGCGACGCGCCCAATGCGCCGGCGGGCAAGTGGACGCGCTACGCATCGTTCAATGTGACGGCGGGGTTTTAGAGTGGGATGACGTTAGATGGATTCAAGTTGCCTCCGTTCGTTTCGAGCGAAGTCGAGAAACGGAAGCGCAGTTCTTGCTGTTTCTCGACTTCGCTCGAAACGAACGGATCAAGGTAAAGTCATCCTACTCCAGAATCTCCTATTCCTGCGAAAGCAGGAGTCCAAGGTGGCTTGGCACAATCTGGCCCTGGGCTCCTGCCTGCG
>DATFDS010000272.1:0-35383 GCA_035251955.1 Sphingobium sp.
ATGTCCGAAATCATCGTCAGCACCACCCCCGCTCTGGAGGGCCGGCCCGCGAAAGAATATCTCGGCATCGTCACCGGCGAGGTGATCGTGGGCGCCAATATCGTGCGCGACCTGTTCGCGGGCATTCGCGACATCGTCGGCGGCCGGGCGGGCGCCTATGAGGACGTGCTGCAGCGCGCCCGCGAACAGGCCATCAGCGAAATGCGGATGAACGCCGCGACGCTGGGCGCCAATGCGGTCGTCGGCGTCGATCTCGATTATGAGACGCTCGGATCGAGCGGGTCGATGCTGATGGTGTCGGCATCGGGCACCGCCATCCTCGTCTGAGTTGCGCGAACCCGGCGCCCTCGCTAGAGAGCGCGCTTCGGATCACAGACAAGTTTAGGAGCAGGCCGTGGCCGGCCACAGCAAATTCAAGAACATCATGCATCGCAAGGGCGCGCAGGACAAGAAGCGCTCCTCGATGTTCTCCAAACTCAGCCGCGAAATCACCGTGGCGGCAAAAATGGGCATGCCCGACCCGGACATGAACCCGCGCCTGCGCCTGGCGGTCAACGCCGCCAAGGCGCAGTCCATGCCCAAGGACAATATCCAGCGCGCCATCGACAAGGCGATCGGCGGCGACACGGAAAATTACGAGGAAATCCGCTATGAGGGCTATGGCCCCGGCGGCGTCGCCATCATCGTCGAAGCGCTGACCGACAACCGCAACCGCACCGCCACCAACGTCCGCACCGCCTTTTCCAAGAATGGCGGCAATCTGGGCGCCAGCGGAGCGGTGAGCCATGGTTTCGACCGGATGGGCCTCATCACCTATCCGGCGAGCGCGGGCGATGCCGACGCGATCTTCGAAGCGGCGCTGGAAGCGGGCGCGGACGATGTGTCGTCCAACGAAGACGAGCATGAAATCTGGACCGCCATGGACGCGCTGCACGAAGTCGCCAAGGGTCTTGAAGCCAAGCTCGGCCCGGCCGAAGGCGCCAAGCTCGCCTGGAAGCCGCAGACCACCGTCGAAGTCGACGAGGCCAATGCCGCGACGCTGCTCAAGCTGGTCGACACGCTGGAAGATGATGACGACGTCCAGACCGTCTGGGGCAATTATGAAGTGTCCGACGCGGTGATGGAGAAATTGGGCTAATTGCCTTACGTCCGTTCGTGTCGAGCGAAATCGAGACACGGTAGCGCAAGCGCTTCTCGACGTCGCTCGAAGCGAACGGAGTTCAGTTCATGATCATCCTTGGCCTCGACCCTGGTCTTGGCACGACCGGCTGGGGGCTGATCGCTGCAGACGGGAATCGCCTGACCCACATCGCCAATGGCCAGATCAAGACCGATTCCGAAATGGCGCTTGCCAGCCGGCTGCTGGTGCTGGATCTCGCACTGACGGATCTCATCCTCGAACATCAGCCCAACGGCGCGGCGGTCGAGGAGGTTTTCGTCAACGTCAATCCGCAATCGACGCTGAAGCTGGGCCAGGCGCGCGGCGTGGTGCTGCTCGCGGCGTCCCGCTCCGGCATGGAGGTCGGCGAATATGCCGCCCGGCTGGTCAAGAAGTCGGTGGTCGGCGTCGGCAATGCGTCGAAGGACCAGGTCCATGCGATGGTGGCCCGCCTCCTTCCCGGCGCGAAGGTGGCGGGGCCGGATGCATCCGACGCGCTCGCGGTCGCCATCACCCATGCCCACCATCTGGCGAGCGCCCGGCGGATACCGCGCAAATAGACTGCTTGGGCTAGGAACGGCCAATTTCAGCCGAAGTTCACACCGTATGCGCGCGTGTGCGCGAGCGCGCGTAGGCGTGAGGGGAGCGAGATTCCGACATTTCAAAGACCGGGCCGAAATAGGCAGGTCGGAGGGATGTAGGACAGGGAAGAATGAGGTCTGTAGGATGTTTTTTGCGCCGGCTGTGGCCCGAAGGTTACAGTCGGCGGAGCAGGGGCGGTTTCCGGCGACCTGTTGCCATTGAGCAATTCGTGCTCCTGCGAAGGCAGGAGCCCAGTTCAGACGGCGGGCCTGGGCTCCTGCCTTCGCAGGAGCATGTTACGCTTCGACCACAAACCTTGTCCGCTCTCCACCCCTTACCGCCAATCAAAACTCAGCGGCGCCTCGCGAAAGGCGAAGCGGTCGAGATGATCCGCCACCACCTGCTTGAAGCGCTCCACATCCGCACCCTCCTGCGGCTCGATCGTCACGGTCAGACTATCGGCCCCCGCTGCCAGCCGGATCGGCCCCATCGGGAAGGCAATCCTGCCCTCCTGCGCGTCGAACGCCGTTTCGAATTTGTGCCCCCAATGTTTGCACAGCTGCTGCAGATAACGGCTGCCGTTGGTGGTGGACACATGGGCGGTCAAAGTCATGCTCACAGCCTTTCGATCTTGCTGGCGGCTTCGTCGATCAGCGATGCGACGTCGAACATGGTCTGGGCATCGGCCCCTTCCTTTTCAAGCCGCGCACGGAGCGCCATCGACAGATTGTGCATGGCCCGCCGGATCGGCGCCCCATCCACCTGCTCGGCCTTCTTCGCCAGCGAACCCAGCCGGTCCATGACCTCCTGAACGCCCGCCTCATGTTCGGCCAGATAAGCCGTCCCGGCTTGCGTGATGGCAAAGAGCTTGCGGCTGCCCTCGCCCGGTTGTTCGGCGATCAGGCCCATGTCCGCCAGCAGCGTCAACGTCGGATAGACGACGCCCGGGCTGGGCGCATAGGCTTCTCCCGACAGCGCCTCGATCTCGCGGATCAGGTCATAGCCGTGGCGCGGGCTGTCGGCGATCAGCTTCATGAGGATGAGCTTGAGCGCGTCGTTGCCGAAAAGCCGCCGGCGCCCACCGCCGCGCCCGCCCCGGCCGCCGCCGAACGGACCGTCACCGAACCGCCCTCCCCGACCGCCGCCGAAACCGCCGCGCTCGAAGCCTTCAGGCCCAAGCAGGCGTCCAGAACCACGCCCTTGCAGATGCGCATGACACCCGTGGTGGAAATGATGGAAATGCATATATGAGTCTCTCAACTGTTTCTTGATGCATTTAGATATATCTTAAATTCACACGGCGTCAATATTTACGATATATCTTTTTATGTCGAGATAGCTTTTCGACGGGTCATGGACGCAAAAAGGCCCGCCGAACGCTGGTCCGGCGGGCCTTTTGCCTGAAATGTCAGGCCGATCAGTCGGGCTTCTTCGCCACGCTCACCAGAGCAGGGCGCAGCAGCCGGTCCTTGATCGTATAGCCCGCCTGCATCTCGATCAGCACGGTTCCGGGCTCCACCTCGTCGGAGGGCACTTCCATCATCGCCTGATGCTTGTTGGGGTCGAGCGGCTGCCCCACCGACACCAGCTTTTCGATGCCGTTGCGGCCGAATATGCTTTCCAGTTCGCGCCCGGTCGCTTCCAGGCCGGCGACCAGCCCCTTGAACTTCTCGTCCTCGCGCAGGTCCTCCGGGATCGCCTGCAGCGCGCGGCCCAGATTGTCGGCGACGGACAATATGTCGCGGGCAAAGGACGTCGCGGCATAGGCGCGCGCGTCGGCCAGTTCCTTTTCCATCCGGCGGCGCACATTCTGCGCTTCGGCATGGGCGTAGAGCACATCCTGCTTCGCCGCAGCCAGTTCGCCCTCCAGCGCGGTTATGCGCTCCGCCGCAGCATCGCCCGCAGGCGCCGCATCTTCGGGCAATTCGTCCACGACCTCGGTATTTTCGATATTCTGCTTGTCTTCGCTCATCTCATCAATCTCGATAACGTCTGCGCGGTGAAGTCCACCATGGGGATCACCCGTGCATAGTTCAAGCGCGTGGGGCCGATCACCCCGACCACGCCGACCACCCGGCCATCGCCTCCCCGATAGGGGGCGGCTATGACCGAAGAACCCGACAGGGAAAAGAGCTTGTTTTCCGAGCCGATGAAGATTTTTGTCGCGCTGCCCGCCAGCGCGCTCTCCAGCAGGCGCGAAATCTCCTGCTTGCCTTCCAGCTGCTCCAGCAACTGCCGCACCCGCTCCAGATCGGCGGCGGTGCCGTCGTCCAGCAAATGCGCCTGCCCCCGCACGATCAGCACCGGGCGCTCGTCCGCATCCTGCGACCAGACCGCGATACCGCGCTCGACCAGTTCGCGCGCGGCGCCCTGCAGCGCGTTGCGCTCGCTGTCCATCTCGCGCTGCAAGGCATCGCCGGCCTCGCGCAGGGTCATGCCGCCAAAGCGCACCGACATGAAGTTCGCCGCCTCGTTCAGCATCATCGGCGTGACGCCGCCCGGCAGGTCGAGCACGCGATTTTCGATCGATCCGTCCTGCCCCACCAGCACCGCCAGCGCCTGGCTGCTGTTGAGCGGCACGAAGCCGAACTGGCGCAGTACCGGCTCGCGCTTGGGGACCAGGACGATGCCCGCGCAGGCCGACAGGCCGGACAGCGCGGCGGTCGCGGCGGACAGGGCTTCCTCGATGGGGCCAGCCTCGACCACCCCCGCCTCGATCGCGCGGCGCTCCTCGATCGACGGCTCGGCCGCCTGCATCATGCCGTCGACGAACAGGCGCAAGCCCGTTTCGGTCGGCATCCGCCCCGCCGACGTATGGGGCGCCGCCAACAGGCCCAGCTCCTCCAGATCCTGCATCACGTTACGGATGGACGCCGGCGACAGGCTGAGCGTCGCCATCTTGGCGATCGTGCGCGACCCGACCGGCAGGCCGGTGCCCAGATAGCTCTCGACCACGAGACGGAATACGTCGCGTGCCCGGTCGTTGAGTTCAGAGATCGGCGTTACCGACATGGCCGCATATCTAGGCGCGCAATCGGCCGCACTCAAGCCGATGCGTCATCGCGTGTTGGACGGCTTCACCATGGCGGCGATGTCGAGCATCCTGGGAATGGACGCGATGGTCGCGCGGAGCTTGCCATAGGCCGGGTCCATGCAGCCCGACTGAAACTCCAGCCGGGTCGCAGGCTTGTCGCCCTGTGTCCATTCGATCACATAGGCGGGCATGTCGGTGGCGAAGCGCGTGCAATTTTCGCCATGCGCGATTCGCCGGGTGGTGCCGGCGGAGGGCCGGAATTGCATCAGGGCAGCGCGGAAGCGGCGATATTGCAGCGGCGTGACGGTGAAGCGTGTCGCGCCGGGCACGGCGGTGAAGCGCTCCGGTTCCAGCAGGCCCGACCCGTCCGGCGTGACGCGCAGGCTGTAGCTGGGGCAGACGCCGAAACAGGGCCCGGCGGAGAAGCGAATCGTGTCGCCCGCCGTAGTCGGCCGTTCCAGCTCCGCCCGCTCCATCGCGCATCCGGCCAGGAGCGCCGCACCGGCCAAAATCATCGTCCATCGCAACCGCATGCGCCCCTCCTAGCATCTTTCCTGCCTCCCGCCACCGGCAAGACGCGACGCCCGGCGTCGTTATTTGTCGCCGCATCGCTTTTGCAAAAAACCGGTTCCCACCCTTCGACGAGCTCAGGACGGGCTTTTTCGCGCGATGCAATTTTTCGTTGCCGTATCGCCTTTACGAAAAACCGGTTCCCACTTTTTCGCGCGATGCTCTATGCCCCCACCGACTGAACGCTTCGGAGAACAATATTTATGCGTCCTTCCGGCCGCGCGCCCGACCAGATGCGCGACATCACCATGGAGCCCGGCTTCACCATCCACGCCGAAGGCAGCTGCCTCGTCAGCTTCGGCGACACGCGCGTCCTGTGCACCGCCTCGATCGAGGAAAAAGTGCCGCCTTTCCTGCGCGGCAAGGGTTCGGGCTGGGTCACGGCCGAATATGGCATGCTGCCCCGCGCCACCCATACGCGCGGCAGCCGCGAGGCGGCCAAGGGCAAGCAGTCGGGCCGCACCCAGGAAATCCAGCGCCTGATCGGCCGTTCGCTGCGCGCGGTGGTCGACATGAAGAAGCTGGGCGAGCGGCAGATCGTCGTCGACTGCGACGTGATCCAGGCCGATGGCGGCACCCGCACCGCCGCCATTTCGGGTAGCTGGGTCGCGCTGCGCATCGCGATCGACAAGCTGCTGGCGAGCGGCGCGCTGACCGAAGACCCGATCATCCAGAAAGTCGCCGCGATCAGCTGCGGCATTTATGAAGGCACGCCGGTCCTCGACCTCGACTATGCCGAGGACAGCAATGCCGAAACCGACGCGAACCTGATCCTGACCGGCGACGGCAAGTTCGCCGAAGTGCAGGCGACCGCCGAAGGCGCGGCCTATGACGAGGAGGAACTGCTCCGCCTGCTGCGCCTCGCCCGCATCGGCTGCGCCCAGATCTTCGCGGCGCAGGACAAGGCGACGGGCCGGTAATTTTTCAACATCCGTTCGCTTCGAGCCTGTCGAGAAGCCGATGGCGCAAGCTGCTGTTTCTCGACTAAGCTCGAAACGAACGGGTGAGGTATCAAGACAATGAGTGATGAGTTCGGACAGGAACAGGCGATCCGCAAGCTGGGTCCCGGCAAGCTGGTGATCGCCAGCCACAATCCCGGCAAGGTCCGGGAAATCGGGGAACTGCTGGCGCCCTATGGCATCGAGACGGTGTCGGCGGCTGCGCTGGACCTGCCCGAACCGGACGAGACCGGCACGACCTTCATCGCCAATGCGGAACTGAAGGCGATGCAGGCGGCTGATCTGTCGGGCCTTCCCGCGCTGGCCGACGACAGCGGCCTGTGCGTCGAGGCGCTGAATGGCGATCCGGGGATATTCTCGGCACGCTGGGCCGGGCCGACCAAGGATTTCAGCCTCGCCATGCAACTGGTGTGGGACAATATCCAGGCGAAGGGACCGGACGCCGGGCATGACGCGCATTTCGTCTGCGCCCTTGCCCTCGCATGGCCCGACGGCCATGTCGAAGCGTTCGAAGGTCGGGTCGACGGCACCATCACCTGGCCACCGCGCGGCGACCGGGGCTTCGGCTATGATCCCATCTTCCAGCCGCAGGGTCACAGCATCAGCTTCGGCGAAATGGATCCGGCGAAGAAGCATGCGATGAGCCATCGCGCCGACGCCTTCGCCCAACTGGTGGCGACGGTGTTCTGAAACAATCGAACCGTGGTCCCGCGAAGGCGGGACCAACGAACCTCAATCCCTCAGGTCCGTGTAAAAATCAGGGCTTTCGCCCTCAGGCTGCGGCGGCTGCGCGCTATCGTCCGCGTCCAGCGGACCCTTGCCGAAGACATTGCCCGCCGGGAAATAGCGGCAGACGAGATAGTCGTAATTCCGCCCCTCGGCGACGGCGCAGCCCACCTTGCGCGTACCGCGCCAGATGATCTGGGTATAATGCGCCACATCCTCCCATCGCCCGGTCACGCTGAGATCGGGCAGCTTCCCGCCGCGCCGGAACAGGCTCTTCTCGTCCAGGAAAGCGCCGACCATCACCTCATAATCATAGAGACGGCGCGGCCCCATCCACAGATTCTCGCCGCTTGGGCTGGAACGGGACGAGCGCGGCGAATGGCGGAAGATGTTGGTCTGCGCCATCTGCCGGGCATAGCGCGCGGCATCGGCGGCGAGCGCGTTGTCCCAGTCCAGCGGCGACAGGCCGAGCGATTCCCGCTCGTCATTATGCATGCCCAGCACGACCTCGCGCAGCAGATCCGCACCACGATCGGCTTCTTCCATGCCATAATAGGATGCCGGCATGACCGTCTGCTGCGTCGCCCTTGCCCGGCGCGCCGGCGCCGCATCGCCGCTGTCCACGACGATCGCAGCCTCGCCGATCAGCACAGCCATCGCCGCCAGCGCTAGCCGCGCCGACCAAAGCCGTTTAAGAACGCCCCCACTCATGCCCCTGTTCCCCGTCAAACCCCCGCAGCCAGCGCCCGATCCCCTGGCTCTCTATGTGCACTGGCCATTTTGCGTTTCAAAATGTCCATATTGCGACTTTAACAGCCATGTCCGATCGGACATCGATGTCGATGCCTGGCGCGCGGCGCTGCTTAACGACCTGGCCCATGAAGCGCGGCTGAACGAAGGGCGGACGCTGACGTCGATCTTCTTCGGCGGCGGCACGCCTTCGCTGATGCCGCCCGCCATCGTCGCCGCGCTGATCGACGCGGCGAGCGGCTATTGGCACGTCGCACCCGATATGGAGATCACGCTGGAAGCCAATCCCAGCTCGGTCGAAGCGGCGCGCTTCGCGGACCTCGCCGTCGCGGGCGTCAATCGGGTCTCGCTCGGCCTGCAGGCGCTGGATGACGAGACGCTGCATTTCCTCGGCCGCGCGCATGACGTGCGCGAAGGGCTGGCCGCGCTGGACGTGGCCCAGTCGGTATTCGGCCGCGTCAATTTCGACCTCATCTATGCGCGCCCCGGTCAGAGCGAAGCGGATTGGGAAGCCGAGCTGGCCCAGGGCCTGTCCTTGGGCACCGACCATCTGTCTCTCTACCAGCTGACCATCGAGCCCGGCACGCGCTTCGCGACGCTGGTGGCGCAGGGCAAGCTCGTCCCCGCCGACCCCGACCATGGCGCGACACTCTACGAACAGACCCAGGCCATGACAGCCGCTGCGGGCGTGCCGGCTTATGAGATCAGCAATCATGCGCGGCCGGGCCAGGAGAGCCGCCACAACCTCACCTACTGGCGCTATGGCGACTATGCCGGCATCGGCCCCGGCGCGCATGGACGGCGGCATGGCGTCGCGACGCTGCGGCACAAGAAGCCTGAAAACTGGATGAGCGCGGTGGCGCGCAACGGCCATGGCCTGCAGAGTGAAGAGCCGCTCGACCCCGCCGACCGCGCGCGCGAGGCGCTGTTGATGGGCCTGCGCCTCGGCGAAGGGGTCGATCTCGACCGAATCGCTGCCCTCACCGGCCTGCCTGTTCCTCAACTGGTCGACGAAAGGGCGATCATCCGGCTGGGCGAAATGAGCCTGCTCCATCGACGCGGCGCTCGCCTGCAGGTGGCACCCCATGCGATGCAGCTGCTCGACGCAATCCTGCCCGAAATCGTTGCTGTCTGATCAGGGCGATGCCGGACGCAGCAAACATATAAGGAGACGCTGTGAAAATCCCTTGTTGCGAAATCGCCAATCAGCGCGTGCTGTTCGTGATGGCGGTCGAGGCGGAATATGGCCCGCATCTCCAGCGCCGCTTTCGTCCGCTGATGACCGGCGTGGGACCGGTGGAGGCGGCGCTGGCGACCGGCATGGCGCTGCAGTCGCTGCGGCAGGCAGACAGCTTGCCTGACCTCGTCGTCTCGCTCGGATCAGCCGGATCACGGACATGCACGCTGGGCGAGGTCTATCAGGCCGCGAGCGTCTCATGGCGCGACATGGATGCGTCTCGGCTGGGCTTTACCAAGGGCGTGACGCCTTTTCTCGATCACCCTGTCGATCTGCCCCTGCAAACGCCGCTGGAGCTTCGAACGGCGCGCCTGTCGACCGGTGCCAATATCGTGGGCGGGGAAGAATATGCGGCCATCGATGCCGACATGGTCGACATGGAGACATTCGCGATCGCCCGCGCCTGCGAGCGCTTCGGCGTGCCGGTCATGGGGCTGCGCGGCATTTCCGACGGGCCTGGCGAGCTCGCCGACATGCTCGGTTGGACGCAGCTTCTGGCGCTGCTGGACGAGCGGCTGGCAGCCGCCGTGGACATGTTGCCAGACGCGCTCAGTGCCCCGCGAAAGCGATAATCGCCCTTGAGGCCACCCCTTCCCGCTCCAGCGCGGCCATGCCGCCCAGATCGGGCAGGTCGATAGCAAAGAGCGCCATCAGCACGGCGGCGCCCTGCTCCCGCAACAGTTGGGACGCGGCGATGGCGGTGCCGCCAGTGGCGATCAGGTCATCCACCAGGACGACGCGCGCGCCCTCGGGCACCTGGCCTTCATGCAGTTCGAGCCGGTCCGTGCCATATTCCAGAACATAGTCGATGCTCACCGTCTTGCCGGGCAGCTTGCCCGCCTTGCGGACCGGCACGAACCCCGCGCCCAGCACCTGCGCGAGCGCAGCGCCCAGAATGAAGCCGCGCGCTTCGATACCGACGATAAATTCAGGGTCGAGCGGCCGTGCAATGGACGCCATCTGGCTCACCAGAGCGGCAAAGCCGCGCGCGTCGGCGAGCAAGGTGGTGACGTCCCGGAACTGGATGCCGGGCTTTGGGAAATCGGGGATGGTGCGGACCAATGCCGCCAGTTCATCGACGCTCATCAAGCACCCCATAAGAAAAAAGGGGCCCGGATCCCTGAAGAACCCGCGCCCCTTCTTGTCAACATATCAGCACAAACCCGAGTCAGGCCGCCTTCTTCTTGTCCGCCCAGATATTCTGGTAGGACATATAGGCCAGCGCCGTCGCGATCAGCAGGAAGACGATGGTCGCCAGACCCGCGCGGCGGCGGTTTTCGAGCTTGGGCTCGGCCGTCCAGGTGAGGAACGCCGCGACGTCCTGCGCCATCTGGTCCACGGTCGCCTTGGTGCCGTCGCCATAGGTCACCTGGCCGTCGGCCGTCAGCGGCGGCGCCATGGCCAGGTTCAGGTTGGCGAAATAGGGGTTGTAGTGCAGCCCCTGCGGCGTCTTGGCGTCGGGGAATTCCTTGAGCAACTCGGCCGGCTGGTTCTGGAAGCCCGTGATCAGCGAGTAGACATAGGCCGACCCGTCATGGCGCGCCTTGGTCATCAGCGACAGATCCGGCGGGATCGCATTGTTGTTCGCCGCCGCCGCCGCGATATTGTTCGCGAAGGGCTTGGGGAAATAATCCGCCGGAACCGGATCGCGGGTTGAAGCCTCGCCGGTCTTGGGATCGGCGTCGGGGGTCTTGATCGCCCACTGCTTGGCGATCGCCTTGATCTCCGCCTCATTATAGCCAATGCCCTTGAGGTCGCGGAACGCCACGAATTTCAGGCTGTGGCAGGCCGAGCAGACTTCCTTGAACACCTGGAAGCCGCGCTGGAGCTGCGCCTGATCATATTTGCCGAACGGGCCGTTGAACGAGAAGTCCACATGCTTGGGATGCTCGTGGAATTCATGCTCGACCGTCTTGGCGGGCGGTTCGGAGACATAGGCCACCGCGCCCACCAGGAAGGAGATCAGCAGCCAGCCAGCAAAAAAGAGGCCGACGAGAAATGCGCCGATGCGAACCATGGTCTTATCTACCCCTTATTCGGCCGGGACCGCGACGGTTTCGCCGTCGGTCTTGCCATATTTCGCCAGCACGGATTCCGTGATCGAGCCCGGCAGCGGCAGCGGCCGTTCGAAGTGCGAGATCAGCGGCAGGATGATCAGGAAATGCGCGAAATAATAAGCCGCGGCGACCTGAGAGATCATCACGAAAGGCTCTTGTGCCGGCGCACCGCCGCAATAACCCAGGATCAGCACGTCGATGATCAGGATCCAGAAGAACTTCTTGAAGGTCGGGCGATAATTGCCCGAGCGCACCGGCGAGGTGTCGAGCCAGGGCAGGAAGAAGAGCAGCAGGATCGATGCGAACATCGCCAGCACGCCCAGCAGCTTCGCCGGCACGAAGAAGAAGTCGACGGTGAAGGCGCGCAGGATCGCGTAGAAGGGCCAGAAATACCATTCGGGCACGATATGCGCAGGCGTCGAGAGCGGGTTCGCCTCGATATAATTGTCCGGGTGGCCGAGGAAGTTCGGCGCGAAGAACAACAGGATCGCAAAGGCGATCAGGAACACGCCTGCGCCGAAACCGTCCTTCGCCGTATAATAGGGATGGAACGGCACGGTGTCCTGCGGACCCTTCACTTCCACGCCGGTCGGGTTCGACGAGCCCGGAATGTGCAGCGCCCAGATATGCAGGATCACGACCGCCGCGATCACGAAGGGCAGCAGGAAGTGCAGCGAGAAGAAGCGGTTGAGCGACGCGTTGCCCGGAGCGAAACCGCCGAGCAGCCAGGTCTGGATCGGCTCGCCCACGACCGGGATCGCGCCGAACAGGCCGGTGATCACCTTCGCGCCCCAATAGCTCATCTGCCCCCAGGGCAGCACATAGCCCATGAAGGCGGTCGCCATCATGAGGAGGAAGATGACGAGGCCGAGCAGCCACACCATTTCGCGGGGCGCCTTGTAGGAGCCGTAGAAAAGGCCGCGGAAGATGTGGAGATAGACGACGATGAAGAAGAAGCTGGCGCCCGTTGCGTGGGCATAGCGCATCAGCCAGCCGGCGTTCACGTCGCGCATCGTCTGTTCGACGGTAGCGAAGGCAACGGCGGTGTTGGCGCCATAATGCATCGCCATGATGACGCCGGTGACGATCTGGATCACCAGCGCCAGGCCGGCGAGGACGCCGAAGTTCCAGAAATAGTTAAGGTTGCGCGGCACCGGATAGCCCGCGCCGATCGAATTGTAGACGAGGCGCGGAAGCGGCAGCTTCTCGTCGATCCACTGCGTCAGCGGATGCTTCGGCGTGTAATGCTCAGCCCAGGGAAAGCTCATCGTTTCTTACCTCAGCCTACAAGAATGGCAGTGTCGGAAGTGAAGCTGAACTTCGGCACTTCCAGATTCTTGGGCGCGGGGCCCTTACGGATACGCGCGGCGGTGTCGTAGGACGACCCGTGGCAGGGGCAGAAATAGCCGCCGAATTCGCCGCGATTCTCGCCCTCGCCCGCACCCAGCGGCACGCAGCCCAAATGGGTGCAGACGCCCATGGTGATCAGCCACTGCTTCTTGCCGTCGACGGTGCGCTCTTCCAGCGTCTGCGGATCACGCAGGGTCGAGGGATCGACCTTGTCGGCCTCGGCGATTTCCTTGTCGGTCAGGTGCCGGACGAACAGCGGCTGCGACCGGAAGGTCGTCTTGATCGCCTGGCCCGGCTGGATCGACGAGATGTCGACCTCGGTCGAGGCAAGCGCCAGCACGTCCGCGCTGGGGTTCATCTGATCAATGAGCGGGATGACGACGGCGACAGCCCCGACCCCCGCAAAGCTCACTGCGGCGATGTTGATGAAGTCGCGACGACGCACCCCATCCCCGCCGGCTAGACCTTGGCTGTCCGTATGTTCAACGCTCGCCATGCACCTCAACCCTTGCAAAGACGTCCCTGTTACCCGCCGCATTGCCGTTGCCGGCCCTGGTTATCGAGAGATTGCGGCGCCCACGAAAACGGGTCCCGCCTTCCCCCTGGCGTGGTTCGCGGGCCTGATAACCCCAGGACGCGTCTTTTGCCAACAGCAAACTGGCCATGGCTATGACAATTTGCCCTGCTGCATTATGGGCGGGCCATGCGTATTGCTCTCTACCAGCCCGAGATTGCCGGGAATGTCGGCGCCATATTGCGCCTCGCCGCCTGTTTTTCCGTGCCCGTGGACATCATCATGCCGATGGGATTTGCCTTTTCCGATGCCCGGCTGAAGCGCGCCGCGATGGATTACGGCGCCGCGGCGGAGGTGACTCGCCACGCCAATTTCCAGGCCTTCGACGACAGCCGCCGGGCTCAGGGCCGCCGACTGGTGCTGATGAGCAGCCATGCCTCGGTGCCGCTGCCGCAGGTCGGCTTCCACTCCGACGACATTCTTTTGATGGGGTCGGAAAGCGCCGGCGTGCCCGACGATGTGCGCGATCTGGCCGATATCCGCGTCCGCATTCCGATGGCACCGGGCTTCCGATCCTTGAACATCGCCGTTTCCACGGGCATCGCGGTTGCCGAAGCCCTCCGCCAGACCGGGCAGTTCCCGCAATAGAAGAGTGTTCACGCATGACATTGACCCTGGATCCCCAGCAGCAGGCCGCCCGCACATGGTTCGAATCGCTGCGGACGCGCATCTGCGCCGAATTCGAAGCGATCGAGCGCGAAGCCGGCAGCGACGCCCGCTTCGACTATACGGCCTGGGATCGCGAGGCGCCCGGCCTTGCGCCCGGCGAAGGCGGCGGCGGCGTGCGCGGGGTGATGAAGGGCAAGGTGTTCGAGAAGGTCGGCGTCAACGTGTCGACCGTGAACGGCGAGTTCGCGCCCGATTTCGCCAGGACGATCCATGGCGCGGAGGAAAATCCCGCCTTCTTCGCCACGGGAATCAGCCTGGTCGCGCACATGGCCAATCCGCATGTGCCCGCGGTGCACATGAACACGCGGTTCCTGGTGACGTCGAAGCGCTGGTTCGGCGGCGGCGCGGATCTCAATCCGCCGCTCCCCCGCGAAGAGGATACCGCCGAATTCCATGCCGTGCTCAAGGCCGCATGCGACGCCCATGATCCGGACCATTATCCGCGCTTCAGGAAATGGGCGGATGAGTATTTCTACATCCCGCATCGCGGCGTGCATCGCGGCGTCGGCGGCATCTTCTACGATCATCTGGAATGCGCGGACGACGCCGCGTTCGATGCGAATTTCGCCTTCACCCGCGCGGTCGGCGACGCCTTCCTCGCCGCCTTCCCGCCGATCGTGCGGCGGCGGATGGCCGAAAGCTGGACGCAGGAGGACTATCGCCAGATGCTGGAATGGCGCGGCCGCTATGCCGAATTCAACCTCGTCCATGATCGGGGGACGCTGTTCGGGCTCAAGACGGGCGGCAATATCGATGCGATCCTGATGAGCCTGCCGCCGATGGCAAGCTGGAGCTGACGGCCCCATGAGCCTGGAGCCGGTCGCCAACGATCAGATCGCGACGATCGTGACGTCGCTGGAGATGCGCGCCCGCCCCCGGCCCGCGCCGATCCCGCCGGCGCCCTTGCGGTTGGTGCCGTGGAAGGCGCCGGCCCTGGAAGCCTATCGCACGCTGTTCCGCCGGGTCGGCGAGCCTTGGCTCTGGTTTTCTCGCCTGGCGATGAGCGATGCGGAACTGGGCGCGATCCTCCACGATCCGGCCGTCGAGGTCTATGCCGTCACCGATCCGCGCGGCGTGGAAGTCGGACTGCTGGAGCTGGACTTCCGCGCCCTGCCCGACTGCGAACTCAGCTTCCTGGGGCTGGTGCCGGGTTTCACCGGCAAGGGGCTGGGGCAATGGCTGATGGCGCAGGCCAAGTCGCTCGCCTGGCGCAAGGATGTGACGCGATTCTGGGTACATAGCTGCACGCTCGACAGCCCAAGCGCGCTCGGCTTCTATATCAAGTCGGGCTTTGTGCCCTATAAGCGCGCGGTCGAAACCTTCGCCGATCCCCGCTTGGCGGGTTTGCTAAGCCCCGGTGCCGCGCCGCATGTGCCTCTGCTGGCTCAGCCCGCTTCAGCGTGACGGTAGAGCCGGGCGAGCATCACCAGCATATAGACCTGCACCACGGTCGAGACGGCAGCGGAGGCCACACCACCGGTGAGGCGCGCGCCATCCACGCCGCCGACCAGACGGCCGATCACGCCGAACACCGACTGCGCCGCCGCACCGACGATCGCCGACAGCAGCGTCAGCACCAGGATGAAGCCGAACAGGCGCCAGAAATGTCCGCGCGTCAGCGCCCAGCTATAGCGCAGCGAGGGCACCACGCCCTGGCTGCCATCTATCACCACAGGGTTGAGCAACAGCAGCCGCACGCTCGCATAGACCATCAGCGCGCCCACGCCGATCGCCCCCACCATGCCCAGCGCCGCGCCCACCGGCTTTGCTACCAGCGTCAGCGCCACCACGAAGATCGACACCACGACCATCGCGCCCATGAGCACGCCTGCGACCAGCAGCGCGGTGCCGAGCAGCACCGGCAGGCGCGCAAGACCCAGGCGCAGCGCTTCGCCCACGCTGATGCCGGGACGCAGCGCCAGCGCGAACAGGGTCAGCGATCCGAACCATATGACGATGATGCCGATCAGCATCGCCAGCCAGAAACTGTTCGGCACATTGGGCAGCGCGTTCTTCGTCATGGCCCAGCCGGCAAGTTCGGGCGGCGTCATTTCCTGAAGGATCAGGCCCGGCAGGGCGATGAACAGCAAAGCGACGGGAAACAACAGACTGCGTTCGCGCGCGACGAAAGCGACCGATTCTTCCCATGCCTTGCCGATCGACATCATCGCCATATCTTCACCCTGTTCTGTGTCGGAAACGAGGAGGAGACTTGATCGCTCGCCCCGGCCAAGTCAAGGAAGCCCCCATGTCCAACCCTTCTCCGATCTCATCCGTCCCTGCCGGCCCCGACGCGATCGAATGGCGCGTCGATCCGGCGCCCGTCGACTATCCTGTCGCGCTCAGGGACATGGAGGCGCGCGCCGCCGCCATCTTCGAAGGGACGGCGGCCGAACGCGTCTGGCTGCTCGAACATCCGCCGCTCTATACCGCAGGCACCAGCGCCGATCCGGCCGAACTGCTCGATCCGCGTTTCCCGGTCCATGTTGCCGGGCGCGGCGGCCGCTATACCTATCACGGCCCCGGCCAGCGCATCGGCTATCTCAACATCGATCTGGCTGAACGCGGCAAGGATGTGCGCAACTTCGTCCATCATCTGGAAGGCTGGATGATCGACGCGCTCGGCGACCTCGACATCGCCGCCCGCCGGGCGGAAGGGCGGATCGGCATTTGGACCGACGATCCGGACGGGCACGAGGCGAAGATCGGCGCGCTCGGCATCCGGGTGCGGCGCTGGGTGACGCTGCACGGCTTTTCGATCAACGTCGATCCCGACCTGTCGCATTTTGGAGGCATTGTGCCGTGCGGCCTGGCCGAATATCCCGTCACCAGCATCGCCGCGCTGGGCAAAAACGCCTCGATGGCCGCGCTCGATGCGGCGCTAAAGGCCCATTTTCCGGCTTTTCTCAGCCGATTGCGGCGCTGCGGCACGGGGGTTGAGCAATGCCAAACGGGCGGCTAGGGTCCCTGCTTTCGCCGGGTGGGGGGCTGCCAGGCACTTAAACCGCTTGAGGAGACCCGGATGCGCCTGGACGCACGGACGATGATGACTGCCCTGCTTCTGGCCGGATGCGCCACATTGGCGGCGTGCGGCAAGGAGGACAAGGGCACCAACACGGTCCAGATGAAGGATCTGGAGGTGGTGGACGGCACCACCACCGACGCGATGACCGACCTCGACGGGGTGCAGAGCGAGGTTCCGGCGCCTGCCGTTCCGGGTGCGGCCGCCGACAATGGCACGAACGCGGCGCCCAAGCCGGAAGCAGCCTCCAATGCAGCGCCGGCCGACACCGAAGTCCTTTCGGATCAATAAGAAAGGTGGAGCGTTCAGGCGCGATAAAGCCGCGCCGCGCCACGCTGGAGAAAAGTGGAACGGTGCGGCCATCCTGTCCGACCGTCCATCGCCAAAGGGGGAAAGCATGACATTCCGTTCGATAATGTACCGGATCGGCTCGGGGCTTCTGCTCGCCTCGGCACCCCTGTTTGCGCAGCCCGCCGCCGCGCAATTCTTTTGGTCGCCGCCCGATTTCTCGGCCGCGCCGTTGACCGATGCGGATGCGGCGACCGCGCTCGGACTGCCCGGCGCGACACCCGAGGAAATCCGCGCCGGCCTGGTCTGGAACCTGCGCGCCGCGCTCAACGTCGCCGCGCTTCAGTGCCAGTTCGAACCGACGCTGCTGGCGATCAGCAATTATAATGCGACCATCGCCCATCATGACGCGGAACTGGACGCCGCGCAGGCGACCCTGCTCGGTTATTTTCAGCGCACGGTGGGCAAGGGCAAGCCGGGCCAGATGGCGTCCGACCAATATGGCACGCGCATCTATTCGGGCTATTCGACCGTCCAGGCGCAGCGCGGCTTCTGCCAGGCGGCGGCGCAGGTCGGGCGGCAGGCGATCTTCGCCAATCGCGGCACGCTGCACGAAGTCGCGCGCACCGGGCTCGGCTCTATCAAGAAGTCGCTGATCCTGGCGGGCGAGCAATTTTACGGCGATCCGGGCCGCAGCTATTCGCTGACCCTGCCCTCCTTCGACCCCAAATGCTGGAAGAAGAACAAGCTGCGGCCGGAGTGCCAGGTGGCTTATGAACAGCAGGTGGGCG
The DNA here is from genome assembly GCA_035251955.1 of Sphingobium sp. Classification (GTDB taxonomy): domain Bacteria; phylum Pseudomonadota; class Alphaproteobacteria; order Sphingomonadales; family Sphingomonadaceae; genus Sphingobium. The sequence continues at coordinate 17,769 of DATFDS010000272.1, forward strand.
GCTAGAGCATCGTGCGGAAAAGCCTGTCCTGAGCCCGTCGAAGGGTGGGAACCGGTTTTGCGCGAAAAACGATGCGATAACAAAAAACTAGAGTAGGATGACTTTACCTTGATCCGTTCGTTTCGAGCGAAGGCAACTTGAATCCATCTGAATGACTAACCGGCTGACGCCGGTAGGATCATGGCGAGGGGCTGAAGCCGTTTTTGTGGCCATGCTTGTCGAGGTAACGCAGGATGATGTCATCGGTGATGTTGCCGGACGTGGTGGAGAAGTAGCCGCGCTGCCAGAAGCGTTGGCCCCAGTAGCGCTTGCGGATATGCTCGAACTCCTGCTGGATTTTGCGTGACGACCGCCCCTTGGCCCGGCGGACGAAGTCACTGACCGAAACGTGCGGCGGTATCTCGACGAACATGTGGACATGGTCACGAGACAGCACGCCATGGACGATGGTCACGCCCATCTCGGCGCATACCTGCCGGATGATCTCGCGAACCCGCAGGCGCACCTCGCCATGGAGCACTTTGAACCGATATTTCGGCGCCCAGACCAAATGGTAGCGATGATGAAAAGTTGTGTGACAACCGCTGCTGTAGCCCATAGCCTGTACCCTCGGAGAAAAATGAACTCTCGCCCTTCGGGCTGTTCATTTTTCTCCGAGGGTACAGGCTACTGGCCGAGTCTAAGGCTGAAGCCAGCATCCGACTGAAGTCGGAGGGGTTCCTCCTTCAAGGGGACTCTAAAGTTATCCCGCTCCAGCCTTGATGTAACCTCGGCGGGGGCGGCCTACCCTGCCGAACACAGTTGGTCGTGTTCCTGCGAAGGCAGGAACCCAGTTCCAACCTCTGAGCTGGGCTCCTGCCCTCGCAGAGCGCGTCGCGCTTCTGTCTAATCAGGGCAGACTCTAACGCAATCCCAGATATTTGTGCGCTTGCAGGCTGAGCCGCCAGCGCGGCCTCTGCATCACCAGGTCGACCGCCGCCTGCATATTCGCCGCCTGCTGCACATCATCAAGCGGCTGGATCAGGAAATGCTCGAAGGCCCAGCCCTCCATCGCCTCGACATCGGCGAGGCTGTGGCCGACGCCGGGCTGCGGCCAGACCAGCTTCAGTTCATTGCCGCTGCGTTGCACCACCTCGCTGCCCGCCTTGGGGCTGATGCACACCCAGTCGATCGCGGGATGCGCCCCAATCGTGCCGTTGCTTTCGATCGCGATAATAAAACCGCGCGCGTGCAGCGCGTCGATCAGCGCATCGTCGACCTGCAGCATCGGCTCGCCGCCGGTCAGCACGATGTAGCGCCGTTCCTCGCCCTCGCCCCAAAAGGCGGCGGCTGCGGCGGCCAGCGCATCGGCATCGGCGAACTTGCCGCCGCCATCGCCGTCGGTGCCGACGAAATCCGTGTCGCAGAACCGGCAGACGGCCTTGCGCCGATCCTCCTCGCGCCCGGTCCACAGGTTGCAGCCGGCAAAGCGCAGGAACACCGCGCGCCGCCCGGCATGCACGCCCTCGCCCTGGAGCGTCAGGAACATTTCCTTGACCGCGTAGCTCATCGTTCGCGCCTCAGGGCTTGGCCGCATAGCGGGTGGGGTCGGGCAGCCCGGCTTCCTCGAACCCCTTGGCGCGCAGGCGGCAGCTATCGCACAAGCCGCAATGCCTGCCGTCGGGCGTCGGGTCGTAGCAGGACCAGCTGATCCCCGCATCCAGCCCCAACCGATGCGCCTCGCGCACGATATCGGCCTTGCTCATATGCTGCAGCGGCGCGTTGATGCGGACCGGATTGCCTTCCACCCCCGCCTTGGTCGCCAGCGCCGCCATCGTCTGGAAGGCGTCGATGAACGCCGGACGGCAATCGGGATAGCCCGAATAGTCGAGCGCGTTGACGCCGATGAAAATGTCGTTCGCGCCCGACACTTCGGCCAGGCCCAGGGTCAGCGAGAGAAAGATGGTGTTGCGCGCGGGCACATAGGTGACGGGGATGCCGGCGCCGACGCCGCCCTTGGGCACCGCGATATCCGCCGTCAGCGCCGATCCGCCGAATGCCGTCAGGTCGAGCGGCAGGGTGATGTGCGACACGGCGTTGAGCGCCTTGGCAACCCGCGCGGCTGCCCCCAGCTCGACACGATGCCGCTGATTATAGTCGATCGTCAGCGCCAGCACATGATAGCCCGCCTCACGCGCCAAGCCGCCGGCAACCATCGAATCGAGCCCGCCCGAAAGCAGGACGACAGCGAATTTTCCATTCTTGGCAGTCATGGCCCCGCGCTACCGCTCCGGACGGCGCGACGCAAGCGGCTCTGCGCTCAGCGGCAGGCGCCCAGCCTGCGGCCCTCCATCACGAAGGCGAAGGGCGCGCCGTCCGCCACGCCCTGTGAGCGGATCTGCACCAGCCGTGGGGTTTCGACGCGCAGGTCGGTGCGGCCACCGCCCGCTCGGCCGCAGTCATAGCTCACCGACAGGCGCTTGGGTCCCTCATCGACCGTGATCCCCTTGCAGACATTGCGCGGATGCCGGACCTGGATCAGCTGGCGCAGATCGGCCAGGCACAGTTTGCGCACGCCACTGGGGTCCGCTTCGGCGCCCCGTTCGCGCAATTCCCATTCGCCCGACTCAAGCCCCTTGAGCGACGAACCCTGCAAGGCCGATGACGCAGCCGGCCACAAGGCGATCGCCATCGCAACTGCCCCGCCCAAGGGACGCAGACCTCTCGTCATTTCACCAGCCCCTGTATCCACCAGCCCCTAATGTTGCCGCCCGTCGGACGCAGCCCCCCGCGCCCGACCTGGCCCTACCCTGCGCCATGCACCGCAATTGCGGCGATTTGATAGCGCCTGGCCCGCCACACTGCCCCAATTGTTCCAAATTGGGAACGATCTGCGTCAATCCTGGACGAAACTGTCGAGCGCGATCGGGAACAGGCGCGAACAGAAGGCGCAGTCGACGCCGATCATGCCCTCCTCATCCGCCATTTCCGCGCGCTCATCGGGGGAAAAGCGGCCGATCACGCTGCGGATATGGGCCAGATCGCACCGGCAGCCCTTGGTCAGTTCGACCGGCTCGGTAACCCGCACCACATCCTCTTCGTGGAAGAGGCGCCAGACGATGTCGGTCAGCGGCAGCGTCTCGTCGGTCAGTTCCCCGGCCTTGAGCGTGGTGGCCAGCGCCTGGACATGTTCCCATTCGGGATGGTCGTGCCGGGTGTGCAGTCGCTCGCGCCCGACTTCGCCTTCCGGCAGATGCTGGAGCAGCATGCCGGCGGCGAAACAGCCCTGCCCGGCTTCGTGGCGCGTGGCGATCCTGACGATGCTGGGGATCTGTTCGGACTGGAAGAAATAATGTTCCGCCGCGCTCGCCAGCGATTCGCCGTCCAGCGGCACGATGCCCTGATAGCGTTCGCCGGTTGCCGCCTGGTCGAAGGTGATGGCGAGGAAACCCTTGCCGAACAGGCCGAACAGCGTCGGATCGGCCCCCAGCTCGGCCAGGCCGTCCGCGTCGAACTTGGCGTAGCCGCGCACTTCGCCGGCCTTATAGTCGGCCACCAGCAGGTTGACGACGCCATTCTGGGTCTGCGCCTGCAGCGTCAACTGCCCGCCGACGTCCTTGAGCGTCGAACCCAGCAGCGCGGCCAGCACCATCGCGGAGGCGAGCAGCCGTTCGATCGCCGGCGGGTAGCTATGGGCGGCGAGGACATCGTCAAGCACCGGCCCCAGCCGCACGATCCGCCCGCGCGCGTGACGCGAAGGGATGGTGAAGCCAAGGGCCTGGTCGATCTGGGCAGCAGGGGTCAATTTCGGCTCCGTGTGCACCGCTGGCGGGCAATGATCAAAGGCGGCTAGATAGGGAGCGAAGCGAGCGGTTGCAAATCCGGCGCCTGACGGCCTTTGCGTGGATTGTGGACACTCCCCCTCCCGCCTGCGGGAGGGGGAACATGTCCGCGATTGGCCGAACCCTGCCGAACGCAACCTTACCCAAGCAGCCCGGCCGCCCATAGCAGCACCGACTTCTGCGCATGGATGCGGTTTTCCGCCTCGTCCCATATCAGCGATTGCGGCCCATCGATGACCTCCGCCACCACTTCCTCGCCGCGATGAGCGGGCAGGCAGTGCAGGAACCTGGCGCCAGGCTTGGCCTGCGCCATCAGCGCCTGCGTCACCTGATAGGGCATCATCGCCGCCAGCTTTTCCTCGGCATGGGCCTGGCCCATCGAAATCCAGGTGTCGGTAACGACGATGTCCGCGCCGCCGACCGCCGCCTGCGGATCGCGGGTGCGGGTGATCGTCGCGCCGAGCGCGCGGGCGTCGGCCTCGAAGGACGGGTCGGGATCATAGCCTTCGGGCACGGCGATGCGCACGTCGAACTTCATCAGGCCCGCCGCTTCGACGATCGAATGGAGGACGTTGTTGCCGTCGCCCAGCCAGGCCCACTGGCTGCCCGGCAGCGCCACGCCATGCTCCACCACGGTCAGCAGGTCCGCGACGATCTGGCAGGGATGCGACAGGTCGGTGAGGCCGTTGATCACGGGCACGCTGGCATGATGCGCCATTTCCTCGATCTTCGCGTGATCGTCGGTGCGGATCATGATGGCATCGCACATGCGGCTCAGCACGCGCGCCGTGTCGGCAACGGTTTCGCCGCGGCCAAGCTGGCTGGTCGCGCCGTCCAGGATCAGCGACGTGCCGCCCAGCTGGCGGATCGCCATGTCGAACGACACGCGGGTCCGGGTGGAATTCTTCTCGAAGATCATCGCCAGCACATGGCCGGCGAGCGGCGCATCGGCGTCGGCCTTGCCCTTGGGCCAGCCGGCGCGCGCCGCCTTCCGGTCGATCGCGTCGGCGATCATCGCGGCGACCGCATCGCCGCCGGCATCGGACAGATTCAGGAAATGTCTGGTCATGACAATTGTCCCCCAACCCGTTCGGGCTGAGCCTGTCGAAGCCCCCGCCTGAGCGTTGCGAAGGCCTCGCGCCGCTCGGCAGCGCCCTTCGACAAGCTCAGGGCGAACGGTGGTTAGTTTTTCAGGCCGCCTTGACCTCCGCGAAGCTCCGCGCGCCGGCGGAAATCTTCTCGATGCACTCGGCGATATGGCTTTCCTCGATCACGAGCGGCGGCAGGATGCGCAGCACATTCTGGCCGGCCGATACGGTCAGCAGCCCATGATGGTCGCGCAGATGGCCGACGAAGCTGCGGGCGTCGACCGCCTCCTTGAGCTTCACCCCCAGCATCAGCCCCATGCCGCGCACATCCTCGAACATGTCGTCATGATTGGGGATCAGCTGTTCCAGCGCGGCGCGCAGGCGGGCGCCCATGGCGTTGACATGGTCCAGGAAGCCCTCGCCCAGCACTTCCTCGATCACCGTCAGACCCACCGCCATGGCCAGCGGGTTGCCGCCATAAGTGGTGCCGTGGGTGCCGAACACCATGCCCTTGGCCGCTTCCTCGGTGGCGAGGCACGCGCCAAGCGGGAAGCCCGCGCCGATGCCCTTGGCCACCGCCATGATGTCCGGCGTCAGGCCATATTGCTCATGCGCGAAGAAGGTGCCGGTGCGGCCGTAACCGCACTGCACTTCGTCCAGGATCAGCAGCAGGCCATGCTCGTCACAGGCCTTGCGCAGGCCGGAGAGGAATTGCTGGCTGGCCGCGGTCACGCCACCTTCGCCTTGCACCGGTTCCAGCAGGAAGCCGGCCGTATTGTCGTCGATCTGCGCCAGCGCGGCATCGAGATCGTTGAACGGCACCACGGTAAAGCCGGGCAGCAGCGGTTCGAAGCCGTCGCGCATCTTGGGCTGGCTGGTGGCCGAGATCGTCCCCAGCGTCCGCCCGTGAAAGGCATTGTCGAAGCTGATGATCTTGTGCCGGTGCGCCTCGCCATTGGCATAGTGGTAGCGGCGCGCGGTCTTGATCGCGCATTCCACCGCCTCGGCGCCCGAATTGGTGAAGAACACCGTATCGGCAAAGGTCGTGTCGACCAGACGCTGCGCGAATTTCTCGCCCAGCGGCATACCGTAGAGGTTCGACACATGCATCAGCGTCGCCGCCTGGTCGGCGATCGTCTTGACCAGCTTGGGATGGCCATGGCCGAGCAGATTGACCGCGATGCCGCTGGCGAAGTCCAGATAGCGCTCGCCGCGCTCGCCGATCAGATAGCAGCCCTCGCCTCGGACCGGGCGTACATCGCACCGGGGGTAAACGGGCATGAGCGGCGTGATCGACATGGGGCCCTCCCTTTCTGGGCTGATGTAAAAAAGTCCAAAACGCAAAAAGGCGGCCCCCGCCGGGCCGCCCTTTGCGAGGCTCGCCTATACAAGGGCCGCCAGAGCGGCGCAACCCTGTACCATTCGGACAAGCGAGCCCCACATGTCGCGTGCTCCCGCGAAGGCAGGAGCACATTATGCTTAAACCTTACGTAATCTGCCCCCAAGCTTCCGCAATCTCCGCGATGATGGCGCGGGCCTGCTCGACCAGCGCAGGATCGCGTTCCTTGGCGCTCAGCAGCAGCAGCCGGCGCGCTTCGCGGTAGATCTGCGCCAGGCCGGTGGCGATGTCGCCGCCGCGGTCGAAGTCCAGGCTCGATTCCAGCGCGATCAGGATCGACATGGCGCGGGCCTGCTTGTCCGACACCTTGACGCGATCGTTGTTGCGTTCCGCGAGCGTCGTCGCTTCCAGCGCGATCAGCAGTTCGTCGAACAAAATCTTCACCAGCCCATGCGGCGTCGCACCTTCGATCCGGCTGCCTGAATGGACGGCGGCATAACGGCGCGCCGCATTGGCGCCGGCATAGCCCTGAGAATAAAACATCCTGTCTGACCCCTGTTCTTAATTGTCGCTTTTGGTCCACATGGCGACCTGCTGTTCGAGATAGCTCTGCGTCGCCTTCAACGCGGTGAGCCGCGTTTCCATCGCGGTGTAGACCTTGCTCAGTTGCGCCTGGTAATCGGTCATCTGCGTGTTCAGCTTCTCCAGCTGCCCGGTCAGTTCCTCGCCCAGCTTCTCATATTTGCCCTGCGCTGAAGCGAGCGCTCCGTCCTTCTGCTGGATCTTGTCGCGCACGCTGTCCATCAGCCCCGCAAGGCCCGGCTGCGTGTCGGTCTTGACCGACGGGTTCAGCATCTGGGTGATGGCGCTGGCGTCGGTGGCGAGCGCCTTGTCGAGCACGGCGGTGTCGAGCTTCAGCGTGCCGTCGCGATTGGTGGCGACCCCGATCGAGGACAGCGTCGTATAGGTGCCGCTCGTCGCCAGCACGGTCGACGTCATCTGCGAGAGCTGCCGCTTCATGTCGCGGATCGAGCTTTCGCCGTTCAGCGCACCGGCGCTGGATGAATCCGTCCCCTTGGCCGTCGCCGTGTTCAAGGCCTTCATCAGCGTGTTGTAGGCAGCGACGAATTCGACCATCAGGTCGCGCATCGACGTCGTCGGCTCGGTCGTTGCGAGCGTGACGCTGGTGCCCGGCGCGGCCTTGTTGAGGTCGATGCGCAGATAGGGCAGCGCGCTGTCGACGGTGTTGCTGCTGTAATGCTGCTCGACGCCATCCAGCAGGATGATCGCATCCTTGGGATCGGCGACCGATTTCATCGTCGCGCTGTCGGTGCCGCTCCAGGCGAACTGGTCGAGGCTAGTTCCGTTGCTGCCGGTCAGCGAAAAATCATTGGCGGCGCCGCTCTTGCCCTTCAGCACGATCCGCGTGCCCTGCGTATCGGTGACGACCGAGGCGGTGACGCCCTGGCCGGCAGCATTGATCGCGGCGGCAAGCCCGCTGAAGCTGTTGTTCGCCGATGTGATCGTGATCGGCTTGGACGTTCCGCCGACCGTCAGCGTCAGCGTGCCTTCGCCCACTGCGCTGCTCGCCGTCGTTCCGGGCACCGGCGTCGAAGCCAGCGTGCGGGCGGAGGCGAGCTGCTGGACGTCGATCTGCGCGGGCAGGCCGCTCGGCGTGCCGCCGGGCAGCGCGCTGATGGACGCGATGCTGCTATCATTGGAGGCCGGCGTGCCCGAATAGCCGGTGCCCGCAAGCAGGCTGTTCAGCGCATCGGCGAAGGTGTCGAGCGAGCTGGAGGCCGATGCCAGCGCCGAAACGCGGGCGCTGTTGGCGCTCTGACGCGAGGTCAGCATCTTTTCCTTGGGCTCGCGCGCGGCGCTCACCAGGCTCGTCACCAGCGCGGACGTGTCGATGCCCGATCCGATGCCAAGCGCGGTCGTAATGCTGCTGCTTACCGAGGTCATCTGCCGTCCTTTCAAGAATGAGAACGGCTCTAGGACGAAGACCTTTAGGAATGATTTTCGTGGTAAATACTGTTTGCCGAAGGCGACACGGCCCATCGTCGAGGCGCATTGTGCCCCTGCGAAGGCAGGAGCCCAGTTCTGCCGTTTGGTCTGGGCTCCTGCCTTCGCAGGAGCACCAAAACCTTAGCGGGATGACGTTAGATGGATTCAAATTGCCTCCGTTCGTTTCGAGCGCAGTCGAGAAACGCAAGCGCAGTTCTTGCTGTTTCTCGACTTCGCTCGAAACGAACGGATCAAGGTAAAGTCATCCTACTCTAGACGACGGTCGAAAGCACCTGGCCCACCGTGCCGCGACGCAGATGCGCCTGCGCGCCATGGGCGTAGCTCGCCTGCTCAGCGATGCGCTTGCCCAGTCCGACGGCGCTTTCCACCGCCTCCTTCGAAGCGGGCGGCAGCGGCACCAGGATGATCGGCGTGGGCAAGAGCGACTGGATTGCCGCCTCCGCCCCCTCGACCGACGAGGCAGAGGAGCGCAAGTCCGCCAATATGTCGGCGACGCGCGCATGCACCTTCGCATATTCGGCCGCGCCGGCGAGATCGTCTTCGGCAAGGCTGGAGCCGACATCGGCCTCCTGGGGCTTTCCGGCGTGCGAATCGGCCGTCTGGAGCGATGATTGCTGCGCGGACACCGGCTGGACCGCAGACACGGAAGGCTTTCGGGCAGCCACCCGATCAACCTGCGTTAACTCGTTCCGCGACAGATATTCGTTCATGACGCACCAGCCTAATGCGTCCCCATGAACATATTACGACCAGCAGTGCCTAAGATTTAGTTCACCATGGGTGAATTTTTCAGACCGTCCGGCCTTCAGCGTCGAAGCGCAGGTCGTCCGGCACGCTGATGAAGGGGCGGTCCATCTCGCTCGCCATCCGGTTTTCGACGCGGAAGACGAAGGCGAGCACGGTCGCGACCGCCATATAGAGTCCTTCATTGACGATCTGCCCCGCGCGCGAGGTGAAGTAGATGGCGCGCGCCAGGTCGGGATATTGCAGCACCGTTACGCCATTCTGATCGGCGAGGTCGCGGATCGCAGCCGCAATCGCGTCGCATCCTTTGGCCACCACCACCGGCGCGGCGTCCTGCCCGGGCTTGTAGCGCAGGGCGACGGCGAAATGGGTCGGGTTGGTGATGATGACGCTGGCCTCGGCCACCGCCTTGCGGGTCGATCCGCTCAGCACCTCGAACTGGCGGCGGCGGATATGGCCCTTGAGTTCGGGCGAGCCTTCGCTTTCCTTGCTCTCGTCCTTGATGTCCTGCTTGCTCATGGCGAGCCGCTTCGAACGCTGCAGGAGTTGCGTCGGCACGTCGATGCCGGCGATCAGGAACAGGCCGCCCGCCATCACCAGGCAGGTCATGATGAAAATATGGCCCAGGTCCGACATGGCCGGCGCGAGGCCCGCCTTGCCCAGGCCAATGATCTGCGTCAGCCGGTCCCAGATCAGCCAGACGCCGATCGCGCCGAGCAGCGACACCTTGGCGATCGACTTGATGAGTTCAATAAGGCCCTGCAGCCCGAACATGCGCTTCAAGCCCGCGGCGGGATTGAGCTTCGACGCCTTGGGCGCGAAGGCGCCGGGGCGGAAACCGAGCGAGCCCAGCACGGCCGGGCCGGCGATCGCCGCCAAGGTCGTCGCCAGCAATATGCCGCCGACCGGCAGCGCGATGCCGGTGAGCAGGCTCATGCCGCGCGCGGCGGGCGCGAAATCGGTGATATCCTCGCGCCGGAAGCGCAGCGCCTCGACCAGCATCTGCGACAGGGATTCGATCACGGATGGGCCGGTGACGGCGATCCAGCCGATGCCCGCCATCACCACCAGCGCGGTCGCCAGATCGCGCGACTGGAGGATGTCGCCCTTCTTGGCGGCGTCCTGCAATTTCTTCTGTGTCGGCTTTTCGGTCTTTTCGCCGCCGCCATTGCCGCCCGACATATCAGCGGCCCTCCGCGATCGACTGGGCCTGTTCCAGCCCCGCCTTGAGCGCGGCGGTCAGCCCCTCGCCCATCACCGGCGCCGCGACCGCCAGCAGGATAAGCCCCGCCATCAGCGCGACCGGCATGCCGACCGCGAACAGGTTGAGCGAGGGCGCGCTGCGCGCCAGCATGCCCATGACGATCTGCACCAGCACCAGCGCGAAGCCGACCGGCAGCGCGACGGTAACGCCCGCGCCCAGCAGCGATCCGCCGAATTCGACCAGATGCCACACCGCGTCATTGCTCAGCATCGCGCCACCGGGGGGAAGCGCCTTGTAGCTCTGCACCACGAAGCCGGCGAGCATCAGATGCCCGTCCATGCCGAGCAGCAGGAAGGTGGCGAGAATCGAAAGGAAAGTGCCCACCGCCTGTGTCGACTGGCCCGAGGACGGATCGACCATCGCCGCGAAATTGAGGCCCATGGCATTGCCGATCGTCTCGCCCGCGACAAAGGCGGCGGCGTAACCGATCTGCACCGCAAAGCCCATCGCAAGCCCGGCCAGCACCTCGCCCGCGACCAGCATCACGCCTTCGAAGCTGGCAACACCGTCGTGCGGCAACTGGATGGTGACGCTGTTGAGCGCGGCCAGGCCCAAGGCGAGAGACAATATGAAGCGCAGCGGCAGCGGCACGGCGGGCGCACCGAAGACGGGCGCCGCGATGAAGGCCGCGCCCGGCCGGATCATGGCGATCAGCCAGATCCACAGCTGCGTCTCCACATTGGCGAAGCCCGGTGCGATCATTGGAGCAGGTCCGGTATCCGCTCGAAGATTTCTCGGGTGAAGTCGGCGATCAGCACCATGATGGAGCCACCGAACAGCACCAGCATCAGGCCCACGACGATGATCTTGGGGATGAAGCTCAGCGTCTGTTCGTTGATCGAGGTCGCCGCCTGCACCATGCCGATCAGCACGCCCGCGATGAGCGCCGGAATCAGCACCGGCGCTGCCGCAAGCGCCGTGATCCACAGCGCCTGCTGCGCCAGCCCCATGAAGAAATCGGCGTTTTCCATTCTACGCCTCTTCTCTCCCCACCCGTTCGGTTCGAGCTTGTCGAGAACAGTTCTCGACAAGGCCGAACCGAACGGAGGACAGGAGCGGGAGAAAGGTCATGTCGCAAACGATCCCGCCAGCGACCCCATGGTCAGCGCCCAACCGTCCACCAGCACGAACAGCAGCAGCTTGAAGGGCATGGAGATGATCGTGGGCGACAGCATCATCATGCCGAGCGCCATCAGCGTGGACGCAACCACCAGGTCGATGATCAGGAACGGCAGGAAGATCATGAAGCCGATCTGGAACGCGGTCTTCAGTTCGCTGGTCACGAAGGCGGGCAGCAGGATCGAGAACGGAATGTCCGCCGGCGATCGGAAGGCGGGCGCTTCGGCCATGTTGGCGAACAGCTTTAGGTCGGTCTCCCGGGTCTGCTTGGTCATGAAGCCATGCAGCACCTTGCCCGACCGGCCGACCGCTTCCTCGATCGAAATCTGCCCCTTGCCATAGGGATCGAAGGCCTGCGCGTTGATCTGGTCGATCGCCGGGCGCATCACGAACAGCGAGAGGAACAGCGACAGCCCGACCAGCACCTGGTTGGGCGGCGTCTGCTGCAGCCCCAGCGCCTGCCGCAGCAGCGACAGCACGATGATGATCCGCGTAAAGCTGGTCATCATGAGCACCAGCGACGGCAGCACCGACAGCAGGCTCATGAGGATGAGGATCTGCAAGGACAGTGACATCGGCCGCCCGTCGCCCGAGATCGCGCCCATCGCACGCGTCAGCGCGCCGCCATTGTCGACGGGGGCGGGAGCGGCCTGGGCGAAGGCAGGGACCGCGAAAATGGCGCCCATTAACAGCGCCACGACAACCCACTTCGTCATCCCCGGGAAAGCGGGGACCCATCTCCTGATTTCACGACTGGAGGTGAGTGGGGGGAAATGCATCCCCACCTCCGCGGGAACGACGGTAAAGGGAAACTCAGCGGCCGACACGATAGGGATCGCCTTCCGCAATCTTCTCGATCCGCCCGCGGGTGACGGACAGCAGGATCTTCTTGCCCTCGAACTCCACGACCGCGAGCTTGCCGAAGGTGCCGAGCGGCAGCGCCTCCAGCATCTTGAGCGACCGTCCGTCCTGCCCGCCGATCAGGCCGGGCTGATATTTGCGCCACAGCCACAGCGCGCCGAAGGCCATGCCGCCGACCAGCGGCAGGAGGATCAGCAGTTTGACGAAATACCAGAACATGGGAAGCGGCCCGCAATGATGGTTAAGTCGCCATCCGAATCAGAAAGATCGGCGCACAGCAAGCGCTAAAAGCGGGGACACGCAATCAACCGCGCCGTTCGACCCCGGCGAGGCGCGTTTCGGTCGCCGCGATATCGACGATGCGGATGCCATAGCGGCCGTTCACCGTCACCACCTCGCCCTTGGCGATCAGCGCACCGTTGACCATGATGTCGAGCAGGTCGTCGGCCTGGCGGTCCAGTTCCACGATGCTGCCCTCGGCCAGGTCCATCACCTCGGCAAGGCGCAGCGAGGTGGAGCCGACCTCTACCGACATGCGGACCGGAATATCGGCCAGCAGCCGGAACTGGCGGTTGCCGGCCATGCGGCTCAGCCCTTCATCGCCGAAGCCATCGATCCGCGGCGTGTCGCTCATGTCGCTCATTGGTCAGGTCCCTGTGCTAATTTTTCAATCTGGAAGGCGGCGCGGCCATCCTGTTCGCCGATCGAACCATGCGCCACGATGCGGTCGCCGACGATCAGCGGCAGGCTGCGGCCGATCGTGACGGGAAGGATGTCGCCGGCCTTCAATTGCATCAGGTCGGCAAGGGACAGATTGGGGCGCGCCAATATGGTGCGGGCCGGCAGGCGGATGTCACGCATGCGGCTGGCGATGCGCGACTGCCACACCGGGTCGGTGCGTTCCTCGTCCACCGGCGCCTTGCTGCCCATCAGCGGCTCGACGGCGCGCAGCGCCGCGAGCGGATAGAGCAGGTCGATCGGCCATTCCTGGTCGCGCGTGATGCTGATCATGAAGCGCTGCAGCACCATCTGCTCGCCGGGCAGCGCGGCCGAGCCGAAGCCCACGCCGGTCTCGCGGATGATAAGGCCTGCCTCCAGCGGCAGCACGTCGCTCCAGCATTCGACCAGCCGGGCGATCAGCGCTTCGGAAATCCGGCCGATCAGCCGGTCTTCGGTCGGCGTGAATTCACCGCGCGCGGGCAAGGGCCGGTTGCCGATGCCGCCGTAGAAACAATCGACCAGGGTCGAGATCATCGCCGCGTCGAGCCGCAGCAGCATCTGGCCCTTCAAGGGCGCCAGGCGATAGACGCCGATGCTGGTGAAAGCGGGCACCTCGGCCGACCAGGACGCGAAGTCCAGCACCTGCGCGTCGCGCACGCCGACATGCGGCCGCGCGCCCGAAATCGGCTCGATCAAGGCACGAAGACGCCGGCCGAGCTTCTCGCTCAGCCGGTCGAGCCCGGACAGCAGCTGCGGTGTCTGCGATTCCCCGCGCCCGAAGGCGTAGGTTTGAACGTCGGTCATGTCAGTCCCCTGCCCGCAGGGTCAGGGGACTTCCCGACCTTTCAGGCACCCCTATTGAATAACGAAATTAGTAAAATAAACGTTATCGATGCCGCCATAACCGGTCTTCTGCTTCAAAACGTCGTTAATAATGGCCTTGATCCTGCCCTGGAGCTGGCGTTTGCCGTCAGGCGTCGAAAGCATCGCTTCGGGCTGCTGGGCGAGCAGCATCAGCACCTGGCTGCGAATCGCCATCTCATGCGTCTTGATCGCCTCGACCACGCGCAGGTCGTAATAGGTCGACACCGCGACCGAGATCTGGGCAAAAGCGTCCGTGTCCGACATGTTGGAGGTGAAGGGCGCCTGCAGCTGGAAATAGGTCGCCTGATAGGCTGCCGGATTGGCCGGCGTCGGCAGGTCGATGCCCTTGCCGGCGTGAGGCGCAGCATGCGCGCCGCCGCCGCCATGGCCGCCCTCGCCACCTTCACCGCCACCACTGAAGCCGTGCGCTTTGGCGACTTCCTCGGCGCTCTCACCGGCCAGGACGAGCACGGGCTTGTTCGGATCCTCCTTGGGACCTTCCTCCTTGGAACTGAAGAAACCGGCGGCATACAGGCCGCCCGCCGTGCCCGCGCCCCCCAGCGCCAGCGCGACGACGACCAGGAGGATGACCTTCATCCCCCCGCCCTTCTTTTTCTTCGGCTTGCTGTCATCGCCCATATGCTGATCCCCCGAAATCCTGGCTATCAGGCGTAGCGCGCGCGCGCGGACTCGCCGCCGCGCTGCTGCGCCTGTTCATGGTTAAGAACGGCCGGATCGCCCGAGGATTTAGGGGTGAAGCCATTATTTTCGCGGCCCTGCCAGCGGCCCTGCTGGCCCTGCGGCTGGCCCATATTCTGGCTGTTGTTCGCCCAGGCCGACTGCGCCTGCGACGAGCCCTGCTGCGAGGATTGCTGTCCAGCGCTATCAGGGCGCGCGGTTTCCGCGACCGGAGAACGCTCGATCTTCACCTCGGCGATGCGGACGGACGAGAGGCTGGCGTCCAGCTTCAGGCGGTCGCTGTCCTGGCGCAGCGCCATTTCGGCCGCTTCGCTCGCCACAGTCAGGTTGACGGCCGCGCCTTCGCTGCCTTGCCTTATGTCGACCTGCACCGCGCCGAGCTGATCGCTGTTGAGCTGGAACCGTCCCTGCGCGCCATTGGCCGACAGGCCGGCAATGTCGCGCGCGAGTCCGTCGATCCACTGGCCCGACACGCCCATGTCGACGACCTGTGCGCCAAGGCTGGCGGAAAGATCGACGACCGGAACCGTCGCCAACGGCAGAGCGACCTGCGCGGGCGCGCTGGAAACGGGTTGGGCTGCAGCCTCCGGCGGCATGGCCAGCGGAACAGCCGGCGCATCCGCTATCGGAGCGACGCGATCGGAACGGGGCTTGGCAACGGCGGAAACCTGTTCCCCCACGCGCACCGGCGCGCCCGATTGCCGGGCCGTCACCTGATCGCGCACAAGCTGGAGCAAGGCGAGCGCCTCGGCCTTTAGCGGCGTGCCGTTGAGCACCGGAGCGGCGGGCGCACCCTCCGCAGCAGGCAGCGGCTCGCTGGTGGCGGGAAGCGGGTCGGTGCCGGCTACCGTGGAGGCGCCGCCGGATGAGCTTTTGGGCGACCCCGCGCGCGCGCCCGGCTGACGACCATCGGGCGTCTGGGTGCCGCCGGCCTCGGCCTGGCGCAGGATCGGCGCTGCCGCCCCCGCGGGAAGGGGCTGAGACGTGGCATGCGCCTCAGGCGAAGGCCGGTCGGCGGGAGCAGCGGGCGTTAAGGCTGCCGGGCCTTTGGCCTGCGCCTTCGGGGCATTGTCTTGCGCCGGGACAGGGACAGGCGCCGACTCCACCGCCGGCATGGCCACGGGCAAGGGCATGGGCGAGACCAACGCCGGCGCGGCGGCGACAAGCTCGCCATCGTTGTCGGCCTGCTCGTCCGCCCTTACAGACGACGGCTTTTCCTCGGCAAGGGGGGACTCGACTTCGGCCGGGAGGTCGGCGGTTTCGGCCTTCCGCCGGACCGGCCCCTCCTTGCGAACGGCATCGGCCCGCTTCGACATGGGCACGGCCGGGGTGGTTGCCGCTTCGGGGGCGGGCGCTGGCGCATCGACACCCTCGGACATCGGCATGGGCGATTCGATCGGCGCCTCCGAAGGCGCAACGGCGTCCGCCACGGCGCCTGCGCGCCCGTTGGAGGGCGACGCCTGCATCGCCGCCGCATGCTTGACCAGGCCCAGCGCCAATCCCGGCGGCAAGGGAGAGGCAGCGTCGCGCCAGACGGCCGACGCTCCCGCCTGCGCCTTTGCCTCTTCAGCCGGAATGGCCGGCGCTTCCGCCGTCGGGACGCTGTCGATCGCATCTGTCTGCGTCAACGGCAATGCCTCCGCCACCGCGGCCGTCGCGCCCTCCGAGGCAAGGACGGGTGCGCCCTGCTCCGCATCGGCCATCGAGCCGCTGAAAAGCTTTGCAAAATCCATCGCTCCTGCGAGCGGCAGTGACGAAACGCCCGTATCTTCGGCAGGCCCGCGCGCTGCGACCGAAGAAAACAGCAGAGCCTTGAGGCTGGAAAGCATGGTCATGTCAGACACCCCCTGTCCGTTGCATGCGGCGATAGCGCGGCAAGGCCGCCAATCTGGTTTCGCGCCATTCCTCCAGGTCCGCGCGGGCGCGATCCTTGAGCTTTTCGGCAATTTCACGGTCGCGATTGGCCACGAGGCTCAGACCTTCCTTCACTTCCACCTTGCGGCGCGCGTCATAGAGCGCGCCGTCCAACTGGCGGCCCGCCTGTTCCAGACGCCCCGCCAGCTCCTGCATCGCTGCAAAATTCGCGCCAGTTGCCATGCCCGGATTGGAAAAAAGATCGCCGCGCACCTTGCGCAGCCGATCGGCATTGCGTTCGATCCCCTCCGCCTCGTCGCGCGCGCGCGTGGTTTCGGCGACGGCCATGGCATGCTGGACATGGCGAACGCGCAGGATGCGGTTGCGGGTCTTGAGCGCGCCCTTCATGCGCCGAACTCAGCGATCAGCGCGCCGGCGCTGGTGGGCAGGTCGATATGGCTCTTCTGGTCCTGCCGGATGAAATCGAGGATATCCTGTCGGCGCTGCACGGCCTCGTCGATCACCGGGTCGTTGCCGGGGCGATAGGCGCCCATCAGGATGAGATCGCGATTTTCCTCATAGGCGGCCCACAGGCGGCGATAGGCGGCGGCGGCGATGCGATGCTCGTCCGGGACCACATCGGCCATGACGCGCGACAGCGACTTGCCGACGTCGATCGCCGGGAAGATCGCCTGTTCGGACAGGTGCCGCGACAGCACGAAATGCCCGTCGACAATGGCGCGGGCGGCATCGACGATCGGATCGTCGGTGTCGTCGCCATCGGCCAGCACGGTGTAGAGCGCCGTGATCGAGCCGCCGGTGCGGGTATCGACGCCCGCCCGCTCGACCAGCCGGGGTATCAGCGCGAGGGCGGAGGGCGGATAGCCTTTCATGGCGGGCGGCTCGCCGAGCGCCAGCCCGATCTCGCGCTGGGCGTGGGCGCAGCGGGTCAGGCTGTCGATCAGCAGCAGCACCTTCTTGCCGCGCGCGCGGAAATATTCGGCGATGGCGGTGGCGCGCGCAGCGGCGCGCAGGCGCAGCACCGGCGGATGGTCGGCCGGCACCGCGACGACGATCGACTTGTGCATCGAATTTTTGAGCTTGGTTTCCAGGAAGTCGCTGACCTCGCGGCCACGCTCGCCGATCAGGCCCGCGACGACGATATCGGCCTCGGCGCCGGCGATCATCTGGCCCATCAGGACCGACTTGCCGAC
>DATFDS010000273.1:0-28973 GCA_035251955.1 Sphingobium sp.
TCGCACGGACGCGGTCGCGCCAGCATGATGTGCGGGTGACGGGGGATGCGCCGCTTGCCCTGGCCGATCCGGCGCGGGTCGAGCAGATCCTCGTCCACCTGCTGCAGAATGCGATCGATGCGAGCGCGCCGGACGCCCCGGTCGAACTGCGGCTTCATGGCGATGCGGGTGGCGCGCTGGTCGATGTCATCGACCGCGGAAGAGGCATGACGGCGGAATTCATGCGGCGCGAACTGTTCAAGCCCTTCTCGTCGAGCAAGGCGGGCGGCTTCGGCATCGGCGCGTTCGAGGCGCGCGCGCTCGCCATGGCGATGGACGGGCGCATCGATGTGGAAAGCCAGCCGGGTGTGGGGAGCCGCTTCACCCTGCGGCTGCCGCTGGCGCAAAAGAGAGGGGAAGCCGCCTGATGAGCGACACGCGACCCAAATTGCTCATCGTCGAGGATGATCCGGGCCTGCAACGGCAGTTGCGCTGGGCCTATGAGGAATATCAGCTGTTTATCGCCGGCGACCGCGAGGAAGCGATCGAGATGCTGCGCGCCGAAGCGCCCGATGTGGTGACGCTGGATTTGGGCTTGCCGCCCGATCCTGACGGCACCAGCGAGGGCTTCGCGACGCTGGCGGAGATATTGCAGATCAAGCCGGACACGAAGGTCATCGTCGCGTCCGGCCATGGCGCGCGGGAAAGTGCCCTCGGCGCGATTTCCGGAGGCGCCTATGATTTCTACCAGAAACCGGTCGATATCGACGAACTGGGGCTGATCGTCCGCCGCGCCTTCCATGTCCACGCGCTGGAGAAGGAAAATGCCCGGTTGGCGGAGGTCGCGCCGGAGGGGGAGCGGGTGCTGGGCCGGCTCATCACCGGGGCTCCGGAGATGATGCGGGTCGCGCGGACGATCGAGCGGGTAGCCGGGGCGCAGGTGTCGGTGCTGCTGCTGGGTGCGAGCGGGACGGGCAAGGAACTGCTCGCGCAGGGGCTGCATGACGCCAGCGCCCGGCGGCAGGCGCCGTTCGTCGCCCTCAATTGCGCGGCGCTGCCCGAAGCGCTGCTGGATGCCGAATTGTTCGGCGAGCAGGGAGGGCCGGGCAAGATCGCGCTGGCCCAGGGCGGCACGCTGTTCCTGGACGAAGTGGGCGATCTGCCTCCGGCGCTGCAGGCCAAGCTGCTGCGCTTGTTGCAGGAGCGGATGATGCTGCCGGACGTGCGGATCGTCTGCGCGACGCATCATGATCTGGAGGCGATGATCGGTGCGGGGACCTTCCGCGAGGATCTCTATTATCGCCTGGCCGAGATTGTCGTGCGCGTGCCCATGCTCAAGGAGCGGCCGGGCGATCCGGCGCTGCTGGCGCGCCATTTCCTCAATCGCTTCGCCAAGGAGATGAACCCGCAGGTCAAGGGGCTGGCGCCCGACGCGCTCGCCGCGCTGGATGGCTGGGCCTGGCCGGGCAATGTGCGCGAGTTGGAGAACCGTGTGAAGCGCGCCGTCATCATGGCGGACGGCAAGCATGTCACCGCCGCCGATCTCGACCTCGACGGCGAGCGGGTCGAGGGGAGCGATGTCGTGAACCTGAAGGCGGCGCGGGAAATGGCCGATCGCCGCGCGATCCGCCGCGCCATCGCCCGGACGGACGGCAATATCTCTGGCGCGGCCAAGATGCTGGGGATCAGCCGGCCGACGCTCTACGACCTGCTCAAACACTATCAGATGCAGGGTTGAGCATGGCCCGCCGGCGCCTGTTCCTGCTGGCCGGGATCGTCGCGGCGCTGCTGTCGCTGGCGGCGGCGTGGCAGTGGCATCGCGCGCGGGCCGACGGCAGCGCGGCACTGGCGCGCGGTATTGCGGCGCTCGGCCAGGGTGATGCCCGGACGGCGCGCGTCGAACTGATGAACGCGATCAAGGCCGATCCGCGTTCGGTCGCCGCGCGCATCGCGCAGGCGCGGGCGTTGCTCGACCTGCGCGATGGCGCGGGGGCGCAGGCGGAAATCCAGCGGGCGCGGACGCTGGGCGGCAGCGCGGCGGCAACGCGCCACCTGCTGGCCGAGGCGCGGCTGTTGCAGGGGGATGCCGACGGCGCCTTGCGTGAAGCGACGGCGAAGGATGTGCCGCAGGGCGCCGGCCCGATCGCGGCGCGGATCGCGGGCAGGGCCTGGCTCGCCAAAGGGGAGTGGGCGCGCGCTGCGGCTGCGTTCGACCGGGCGCTGAAGCTGGCGCCGGCCGATGCGGAGACATGGGTGGCGTTCGGGCGGTTCCGTCTTGCCACGGGCGATCAGGCGAGTGCGATCGCGGCGGCCGATCGAGCGCTGGCGCAGGCGCCGCGCAACGTGCGGGCGCTGACGCTGCGCGGTGAACTCATCCGCGACCAATATGGGTTGACGGCCGCGCTTCCCTGGTTCGAGCGGGCGCTGGCGCAGAGCCCCGACGATGTGCCGGCGCTGGAGCAATATGCCGCGACTTTGGCAGATCTGGGCGAAGCGAGCCGCATGCTGGGCGTGACGCGCCATCTGCTGACGCTGGAGCCCGGCAATGCCCGGGCCTGGCTGATGCAGGCGATCATGGCGGCGCGGGCGGATCGTATCGACCTGGCCCGCACGCTGCTGGCCCGGACGGGTGGCAGGCTGGACGGCGAGCCGGCGACGAAGCTGCTGCGCGGCGTGCTGCAACTGCATGGCGGCAATGCCGTGCTTGCGGCGGAAATTCTTGACCCGTTGGTGGCGGATCAGCCGGACAATGCCATCGCGCGCATGCTGCTCGGCCGGGCGCTTTATGAGGCCGGCGACGCGAGCGGGGCGGCGGCGATATTGGCGCCGATGGTCGCGCAGCGCGATGCTGATCCCTATGTGCTGACGCTGGCAGCGCGGGCGCAGGAGGCGCTGGGGCAATCGGCCATGGCGCAGGACATGCTGGCGCGCGCGGCCTGGCCGTCACGCCCGGCCGCCGTTGTCTTTGCGACGGCGCGGGATGCCGTGATCGCCGGCGGCCCTGTGCCCCGCGATCCGGAGTCGGCGCGTGACAATATCCCTTATATCCGCGCTCTGCTGAATGTCGGACGCGCGGGCGATGCGGTGGAGCGTGCGCGCCTGCTGAGCCGGGCCAATCCGGGTGCGCCGGCGGCCTGGCTGGTGCTGGGCGACGCGCTCGATGCCGCCGGACGGACCGGTGAGGCGGTACATGCCTATGAGGCGGGCGCCAATATCCGCTTCTCGCGCGAGGCGGCGCTTCGCTTGGCGGCGGCGTGGCAGAAGGCTGGCGACACGGCGCAGTCCGCCAAGGTCGTCCGACTGTTCCTGGCGCAAAATCCCGATGATGTGGAGGCGCAGCGGCTGGCCGCGGCGATGGCGATGCAGGCTCAGGACTGGCGCGGCGCGCTGAGGCTGCTGCGCGGGGTGCAGGCGCGGATCGGCAGCAACGACGCGCTGTTGATGGCCGATCTCGCGCGCGCCGCGCTGGAGGCAGGCGATACCGCCGGCGCCGGCGCCTATGCGGCGCATGCCTATCGGCTGATGCCGGCCAGTCCCGTCACCGCGGACATCCATGGCTGGACTTTGCTGGCGAGCGGAAGGGGCGGGCAGGCGGCGGTCGACCTGCTGGAGAAGGCGGTGGCGCTGGCGCCGGGACATCCCGTCCTGCGCGCGCATCTGGCGCAGGCCTATGCGGCGACCGGCAGGAAGGGCGTAACGCTGGCGGCGCGCTGAACGCTCAGGCCTGCAGCAGGTCGAGATCGGCGACCGAAATGCCGAGCCGCTTGATCTGATCCGCGACCGGCGGCCACACGGTTTCCAGGAAGCGGCGGCGTTCCGCTTCGTGCAACTGGCGCGTCGCTCCTTGGGCCAGGAACATGCCGACGCCGCGCTTGACGATGATCAGGCCATCATCCTGAAAAGATTGATAGGCTTTGGCCACCGTCAGGGGATTGGCACCCTGCTGCGCGGCCAGCGCGCGGACCGACGGCAGCATGTCCCCGTCGCGATAGCCCCCGTCCAGAATGGACGCCGTGATCGCTTCGCGCAGGCGCAGATACACCGGTTTTGAGTCGTCGGCCATAGTGCATCAGTGGCATAATACAGCCATGCACGTCAAGTTGAGGCCCGATGCGGGCGGGCGTGCAAACGTAACTATCTGTCCCAGGTGGAAACTATCTTGTCATAATCTGGCCGGGGCCGTTCTTCCTGCGGTTTGCCCGGCGTGCCGATGAAGACAAAACCTGCGATCTTCTCGTCACCGGTCGCAAAGGCCGCACGCACATCCTCATTATAGGCCGGCCATCCCGTCAGCCAGCCTGCCGCGAAGCCCAGCGCATGGCTGGCATGCAGCAGGTTCATGATTGCCGCACCGGCCGATAGCTCCTGTTCCCAGGCCGGAATCTTGCTGCCGGCGACGGGCGCGGAAAGGGCGATGACCAGCGTCGGCGCCTGATGCGCGAACTGGTGCATAGCCTCCAGTTCCAGCCGGCCGGCATCGGGTTTTTCGGCGCGATAGGCGCTCTCGAGAAGCTGCGCCAGGATATCGCGCCTGTGCTGCGGCACGATCACGAAACGCCACGGCGCCAGCTTGCCATGATCGGGCGTGCGCAGCGCAATCTCCAATATGGCACGCAACTGGCCCTCGTCGGGGCCGGGCGCGATCAGGTCGCGCGGCTTGCCCGACCGGCGGGTGCGAAGAAGCGAGAGCGGCGTGGAAATGTCATTGAACATGGCGCTCCACATGGCGCGTGGAACCGTGCGACGCAAGGGCAGGACCGCTCTTTGACAGTCGTGTGATTTCCGCTCTACGCTCGCCGTGATGACGGCATCCTCACCATCCATGACGCACGCGACAGGCAAGACCTGGCTCGGCCATCCGCGCGGCCTGTTCCTGCTGTTCTTCGTCGAAATGTGGGAGCGCTTTTCCTTCTACGGTATGCGCGCGCTGCTGATCTTCTACCTGACGCAGCATTTCCTCTTTTCCGATTCCGACGCCAGCTACGCCTATGGCGCCTATATGTCGCTGATCTACATCTCGCCGCTCATGGGCGGTTATCTGGCCGATCGCTATCTCGGCCAGCGCAAGGCGGTGCTGTTCGGCGGGATCGTCATCGCCATCGGCCATCTGATCCTGGGTCTGGAAGGCGATGATGCGGGTGCGATGGGCCTCGGCCTATTCTGGCTGGGGCTGGCGACGGTCATCACCGGCACCGGTTTCCTGAAATCGAGCGTGTCGGCGCTGGTGGGCCAGCTCTACCCGCGCGACGACATGCGCCGGGACCCGGCCTATACGATCTTCTACATGGGCATCAATGTCGGCGCGACCATCGGCCCGGTGATATGTGGCTATCTCGGCCAGCGTTGGGGCTGGCACTGGGGCTTCGGCGCGGCGTCTGTGGGGATGATCGCGGGCGTCATCGGCTTCGTGCTGGCGAGGCCCCTGCTCCAGGGCGGCGGCGAACCGCCGGATCCCGCCCGCCTCGCCGAGCGCCTGGGCGGTGTCATCAGCCGGGAATGGCTGGTCTATCTCTCCAGCCTGCTGTCGATCCTGCTGTGCTGGTTCCTGATCCAGCAGCATGCCATCGTCGGATGGATGCTGGCGGGGGCGAGCCTGCTGGTCGTGCTCTACATCCTGTGGGAAGCCTTTGGCCGGATGGAACGGGTCGGCCGCGACCGGATGCTGGCGGCGCTGTTCCTGCTGGTCATCAACCCGATATTCTGGGGGCTTTACGAACAGACCGGATCGTCGCTCAGCCTGTTTACCGATCGCTATACCGATCGCGTGATCCTGGGCTTCCAAGTGCCGGCGTCGATGTTCCAGTCGGTGAACGCCTTCTACATCCTGCTGTTCGGGCCGGTCATGGCGGCCCTGTGGGTCTGGCTGGCGAAGCGGGGATGGGAGCCTTCGACGCCGGCGAAATTCGGCATTGCGATCGCGCTGGTCGGGGCGGGTTTCCTGCTGCTGGTTGCCGGCGCCGGCGCGCCCGGCACGCTGACGCCGGTCCTGTTCATCTTCCTGCTCTATCTCTGCCACACGCTGGGCGAGTTGTGCCTGTCCCCGGTCGGACTGTCGGCCATGTCGAAACTGGCGCCCTCGCGCATGATCGGGCTGATGATGGGCATCTGGTTCCTGGCGATGGCGCTCGGCGAATATGCCGCCGGAATGATCGCGGCGGCGACCGGCGGCGAACAGGGCGCAGCCTCACGCGAGGGCGTGCTGGAGGTCTATGGCAGGATCGGCTGGTGGTCGATCGGTATCGGCGGCGTCGTGGTCGCGCTGGCGCCGCTGGTTAAGCGGCTCATGCATCTGAATCAGCTGGCCGGCGAAGAAGGCGCGGAGGCCAACGCGGAGCGCGACAGCTTCGCCAGCGTCGATCGCAAGGCAGAGGAGCCCGCCTGAGTCCGCCTTCAGGATGTCGCGCCCCAAATGTCGCCCACGCGGATGAAGCCTTTCTGCCCGCTGACGTCGATGAAGCACCAGCCGTCGCTGCAGGAGGACAGCCGGCCCACCACGCCCCGTTCGGCGCGATAGAGCGTCTGCGCCTTGTCGCTGGCCGATTGCCTGATCGGCGCCTGGGCGGAGGTGACGATCGCCGTCGCCGTATCGCTCAGCAGCCGCACATGCATCCAGCCCTGGGTGCCGCTCGAATCCTCGATCTTGCGCCATAGGCCGATGACCTGGACGACCTTTACGGGCAGGTCGCGGCGGCGATAGACCCAGCTGGACGGATAATCGAGGCTCGGCCCGACCCGCATGCGCGCCTCGCCCTGGCTGAGCGATGCCCAATAGGGCACCTTCTTGGCCGGTGCCGCCCACGCTCCGCCCGCAAAGCACAGCGCGGTCACGACGCCCGCGCCCAGCAGATACCCCTTCATGTCGGACTGTCCCCCATAGGATGTTGCGGCCGATCATAGCCGCTGCGCGCCATGGGCGACAACTGCTCTTAGCGCTTGACCCGTGCTCTTGCGGGGAATAGCGGCCAAGCATGGCCAAGAAACCGCGCCCCGCCAAGCCGCGCGTTGTCGTGACGCGTCGCCTTCCCCCCAATGTGGAGGCGCGCATGGCCGAATTGTTCGATGCGGTCTTCAATGTCGGCGATGTGCCGATGGACCGCGCCGCGCTGACCCGCGCGATGGCGCAATGCGATGTGCTGGTGCCCGCCGTCACCGACCCTATCGACGCCGCTCTGATAGAGGCCGCACCCGAACGGCTGCAGCTGATCGCCAGTTTCGGCAGCGGCGTGGATCATATCGACCTCATTGCAGCGCGCGCGAAGGGGATCATCGTCACCAACACGCCGGGCGTGCTGACCGAGGATACGGCGGACATGACCATGGCGCTGATCCTGTCGGTTCCGCGCCGACTGGCGGAGGGCGAGAAGCTGGTGCGATCGGGCGCCTGGGCCGGGTGGAGCCCCTCGGGGATGCTGGGCCATCGGATCGGCGGCAAGAAACTGGGCATCATCGGCATGGGTCGGATCGGCCGGGCGGTGGCGAAGCGCGCGGCCGCCTTCGGCCTGTCGGTTGCCTATCATAACCGCCACCGCCTGCCTTTCGAGGTGGAGCAGGAACTGGAGGCGAACTGGCATGCCGATGTCGACTCGCTGCTGCGGGAAAGCGACATCGTGTCGATCAACTGTCCGCTCAATGCCGACAGCCGGGACATGATCGACGCGCGTCGGATCGCGCTGATGCGGCCGGACGCCTATCTCATCAACACCTCGCGCGCCGAGATCACGGACGAACCGGCGTTGATCGCGGCGTTGGCGGAAGGGCGGATCGCCGGCGCGGGGCTGGATGTCTATGCGCATGAGCCCGCGATCGACCCGCGGCTGTTGGCGCTGTCCAACGTGGTGCTGCTGCCGCATATGGGATCGGCGACCTTTGAGGGCCGCGACGCGACCGGCGCGCGGGTGATCGCCAATATCCGCAGCTGGGCGGACGGGCATCGGCCGCCGAACCAGGTGCTGGAAGGCTGGGTTTAAGCCAGCGGATCGAGCGTGCCGAGCGCGGCCACCAGCGCGAGGATAGCGAGCGCGAGGCCGGTTTCCACGGCCAATGACAGGCGCAGGTGGCGAAGCGCCGCGCTCTTGTCCGCCGCGCGCGCAAGCGCAGGCGTGAGCCGCCAGCGGTTGGCGGCGGCCAGCATCAGCATCCCCCCGAACAGCGCCAGCTTCGCCAGCAGCAGCCAGCCATAGAGGCTGCGGAGCAGCAGCGGCAGATTGGCGATGCCCACGATCATCGCCGTGTTGAAGGCGCCGGTCACGATCAGCACCGCCACGAACACGGTGCCGAACAGGGAAAAGCGTTCGAGCATCAAGGCGGTGCCGTCGTGCCGACGCAAGGTCGCGCCGATCAACGCGAACAGCGCCCCGAACCAGGCTGAGGCAGCGAGGATGTGCAGCGCGTCGGCGATGCGGTGGAGGCTTCCGGCCAAGCCTTCGCTCGCGGCGGCATGGCCCGACCAGGCGAGCGTGGCCGCCGCGATCACGGCAGGGAGCACCAGGACGCCCTGTCGCGGGCGCCCCAGCAGCAGGGTCAGGACCAGAAGCAGCGCGAAGGCCCGGATCGCCAGAACCGGCCCCACCGGCGTTTCCTGAAGCAAAATGCCGACGATGCTCCAGTCCGGCGACAGGAGCGGGCTGTCCGCCATGCTGGCCGCGCTGGCGATCAGCCAGAGGGCCGACAGGATCAGCCCTCCCAGCGCCAGCGCGGCCATGACGCCCCGACTCGCCGCGCCCCGCCCCATGCTCCACCAGAAAAGCGGCAGGCCGGCGAGCGCGGCGAGATCGGCGTAGAGCGCGAAACGGACGGCGACGAGAAGCCCGTCGAACGGCATCGTCTTATTTGACCGAGAAGCTGTATTTGCCCGCGATCTTGTGCTGGTCGGCGCCGACGATGTGCCAATTGAGGTCATAGCTGCCGGCTGGAAGCGCGCGCGGCAAGGTGACGACCATGGTCTTGCCGTCGACGGCGGTCTTGAACCCCTTGATCGGCATCGGTGCATGGTCGGCCATGCCCGGCATGCCGGTCATGGTGAGGTCGACGCCGCTCAAGGGCGCCAGCAGCTTTTCGGAGAAGGTGAGGCTGAGCTTGGTCGGCTTGGCGACGGTCGCATTGGCGGCTGGGCTGGACGAGAGAAGCTTGGGATGGGCGAGGGCGACGGAGGGCAGGGCGGCAAGCGCGAAAGTGGCGGTGAGCAGGATGCGGCGCATGGAACGTCTCCAAAGGCAGGTTGCGGTCAGGAAGAATACGCATCGAACCTTCCGACCCCTCGACGCACGGGGATAAATTTTTGCATGAGGGATCGGACCAGGAAATGCGTATCGTCAAATGACGCAATGGAGTGTGGGTGATGAGCGATCTCGATCAGTTGCTGGGGCAAATGCGCGCCGTGCCGGCCGACCCGCGCCTGGAACATATGGACGAGGCGGTGATGACGGGTCTCGCTGTCCGCCGCGAGCGCGCGGTCGCGCGGCGCAGCCTGGCGCTGGCGGGCATCGTCGCGATCGGCATCGGCTGGGTCGGCAGCCTCGTTCCCGGCAGCCCGGCGCAGGCGGCGTCGCGGCCGGTGATGATCGGCATGTCCGATTACGCGCCTTCGCGCCTGCTGGGGCAATAAGGCCATGAAGGGAGCGGCGCGTTACGGGCTGGTCGCGCTGGTCGCCTTTGCGGCGGCGCTGGCGGCTGTGCTGGTCGTGCGGGTGTGGATCGCGCCCGAACCCCGTGTCGAGAGCGAGGTGCATTCGCTGATCCACCAGAAGCTCAAGCTGGATGCCGCGCAGGAGCGGCGCATTCACGCGCTGGAGGCGGATTTCGCCCAAAGGCGCGAGACGATGGAGGCGGAGATGCGCGCCGACAATGCCCGGCTGGCGCATGCGATCGCGGCGGAACATGGCTATGGTCCCCAGGTGGGCGCAGCCGTCGACCGCTCGCATCATGTGATGGGCATGCTGCAGAAGGAGACGCTCAAGCACATCTTTGCGATGCGTGCCGTGCTGCGGCCCGATCAGGCGGCGCAGTTCGATGCCGCGCTCGTCAAGGTCCTGACCCAGCCTCGCCGGTGAGCCCGCCGCTAACCGATCGCAGCGATCCGGATCTGGTGGCGCTGGCCTTGGCCGGGCAGCAGAGCGCTTATGGCGAACTGATGCGGCGGCACCGGGAGGCGGTGTTCCGCCTGGCGCGCGGCCATGCGGGCGATGCGACCGAAGCGCTGGACATTACGCAGGAGACGTTCATCGCCGCCTTCGCCGCGCTGGCGCGCTATGACGGTGCACGTCCATTCCGCCTGTGGATCGCGCGGATTGCGATCAACAAATGCCACGACTGGGCGCGGCGGCGATCCGTGCGGCGCTTCTTCACCTTCGCCCGGCCGATCGAGGAGGCGGGGGTGGTGGCTGATTTTGGTCAAACGCCGGAGGAGGCGGCGCATTCTCAGGCGGAGTTGGCGCGGATCAACAACGCCATCGCGGCGCTGCCGGGCAATTTGAAGGACGTTCTGGTGCTGCGCGCGATCGAGGAGATGAGTCAGGCGGATGCTGCGCAAACCCTGGGCATCAGCGAGAAGGCCGTGGAGACCCGGCTTTACCGCGCGCGCAACAAATTGAGCGAGATGTTGAGGGATGAAGTCGAGCCGCGCGTATAGAGGGGAAACAGTCCTCTATTCCAAGGTTGTCATGACATATTTCTGCCGCTTCGGGACATTCTAAATCCTCCCCGCGTCGCGCGGGGAGGATTTAGAATTGTCCGCACCTCATTCCCCGTCGCTAACACTCAAAGCAAAGCCTCGCCCTCATGCCGATCGCATCCCCCATCGACCGTCGTAGCCTGATCAAGGGCGCCGCTGGCTTTGCCGGCGCGCTGGCGCTGAGCCGGGCTTTCCCTTCCTGGGCGCAGAGCGGCACCGCTGGCCTCATGGCGCCGGGCGCGCTCAGCGGCGAGACCATCGCGCTCACCGTGGGCGAAAGCCATTTCTCCACCGGTGGGCGATCGGCACATGCCGTGACGATCAACGGCACATTGCCCGCCCCGCTCATCCGCCTGAAAGAAGGGCAAAATGTCCGCCTTGCGGTCACCAACGCGCTGAAGGAAGATACATCGATCCACTGGCATGGGATGATCCTGCCGTTCCAGATGGACGGCGTGCCGGGCATCAGCTTCCCCGGCATCCGGCCGGGTGAGACCTTCACCTATGAATTTCCGATTCGTCAGTCGGGCACCTATTGGTATCACAGCCATTCGGGCATGCAGGAAGCGGTGGGCCACTATGGGCCGATCGTGATCGACCCGGCCGGCGTCGATCCGGTGCGGAGCGAACGCGAACATGTGATCGTGCTGTCGGACTGGAGCCCGGTCCATCCTCATGTGCTGCTGAAGCGGCTCAAACAATCGGGCGGCTATTTCAACATGCAGCGGCAGACGCTGGCCGGGCTGCTGGCGGGGAAGGACCAGAGCGCCAGGGAGCGCCGCGAATGGGGTGCGATGCGGATGGACCCGACCGATATTTCGGATGTCACCGGCTCTACCTACAGCTTCCTCGTCAACGGCCATGGCACGGCGGAGAATTGGACGGGGCTGTTCACGCCCGGCGAGAAGGTCCGGCTGCGCATCGTCAATGCTTCGGCCATGACCAATTTCAACCTGCGCCTGCCTGGCCTGCCGATGACGGTCGTGCAGTGCGACGGCCAGCATGTGCAGCCGGTCGAAACCGACGAGTTCCAGATCGGCATTGCCGAAACCTACGACATCGTCGTCCAGCCGGCCGAGGCGAAACCCTATGGCCTGATCGCCGAAGCCATCGACCGGTCGGGGCTGGTCCGCGCGACGCTGGCCCCACGGATCGGTATGGCTGCCGAGGAGCCTGCGCTGCGGGAACGGCCGCTGCTGGGCATGAAGGATATGGGGATGGACATGTCCGGCATGGACATGGGGCAGGGCGGCGTGATCGACCTCAGCCAGCCGGCCAATGAAGGCATGGCCGGCCATTCGATGAAGATGCTGGACCCTTCGGTCGCGCCGCAGGTGAAGATGGGGCCGGGCGTCGCCACCCTGTCGCCCATGCCTGCCGATCGGACCGCTGACCGACCGACGGGGCTTGAGACTGTCGATCATCGGGTGCTGACCTATGCCGACCTCAAGGCGCTGGCGCCCAACAAGGACAGGCGCCCGCCGACGCGCACGCTCGATATCCACCTGACCGCGAATATGGAACGCTATATGTGGTCCTTCGATGGGGTGAAGCTGTCGGAAGGCGCAGAACCCATCGCCTTTCGCCATATGGAGCGGGTGCGCGTCAACCTGATCAACGACACGATGATGCCGCATCCCATTCACCTGCATGGCCATTTCTTCGAACTGGTGACGGGGGCGGGCGAACATAATCCGCTCAAGCATACGGTGAACGTGCTGCCCGGGGGCAAGCTCAGCTTCGATCTCACCGCCGATGCGCTCGGCGACTGGGCCTTCCACTGCCATATGCTGATGCACATGCACTCCGGGATGATGCGCGTCGTGACCGTGCGGCATGAGGGAGAGGCGGCATGAAGACGCTCATCCCCGTCGCCTTGCTGCTTGCTGCGGTGCCGCTGCCGGTGCTGGCGCAGGATCATAGCCAGATGCAGCATGGCGCAGCGGAGCAGCCCCAGGCCGAAGACCACTCCGCGCATCAGATGCCAGCCGGGGAAACACCGGCCGACAATCCGCATGCCGGGCATGGCCAGGTTACCGAGGATGACGGCGTTCCCAAGGGTGTCGCTCCGACCCCGCCGACCGATCATGCGGCGGACGCTGTCTATGATCCGGCCGCCATGGCCCGCGCCCGCGCCGCGATGATCGAGGAAGGCGGCGGCATGATCTTCTCGCAGCTCATGCTCGACCGGCTGGAATATCGCATGGGCAAGGACGGCGATGGCTATCATTGGGAAGGCGAAGGCTGGATCGGCGGCGACATCAACCGCTTCGCCTTCAAGACCGAGGGCGAGGGCGAAATCGGCGGTCCGCTGGAAAGCGCGGAGGTGCAGGCGCTCTACAGCCGCGCCATCGATCCCTGGTTCAATCTGGAAGCGGGCGTGCGCCACGACATCCGCCCCGATCCGCAGCGCACCTATGCGGTGGTCGGCATTGAGGGGCTCGCTCCCTATTGGTTCGAGGTCGGCGCTCAGGCCTTCCTCTCCAACAAGGGCGACGCGCATCTGCGGCTGGAGGGCAGCTATGACCAGCGCCTCACCCAACGCCTGATCCTGCAACCGGCGGCCGAGGTGAATATCGCGGCGCAGGATGTGCCCGAACTGGGCATTGGTTCGGGTGTATCCAACATAGAACTGGGCCTGCGCCTGCGCTACGAATTCGCCCGCGAGTTTGCGCCCTATGTCGGCGTCAATTGGGAGCGCAAGCTGGGCGACACTGCCCGCTTCGCCCGCGCGGAGGGTGAGCGGGCATCCGCCACCAGCTTGGTCATGGGCGTGCGCTTCTGGTTTTAACCATCTTCTTTTCCGAATAAACCCACTGCCGTTCGTGTCGAGCGCAGTCGAGACACGATATGCATAGCGCTTCTCGACTTCGCTCGAAGCGAACGGAGGTTGCATGGCGGGGGCAGCACGATCTGCTGCCACCCGGCAACAACATGTCATGATTGACGGCGCGGCGCGCCTCCTTCGCGCGCATGCGCTGCGCGTCGTCCCATAGTCTCCCCTGAACAAGAACATTCAGGGTAGATCAGTGCGCTTCGCCTTCCCGGGCTCCCTTCTTTGTGCCTGCGCCTTGCTGGCTTGCGGTCCTGCCATGGCGCAGGACGACGCAGCGTCGCTGAGCGGCGGGTTCGACCTCATCGAACTGCGCATGGGCGATGAGGGCGACGCCTTCATATGGGACGGCACCTTTTCCTATGGCAATTCCACCGATCAGGCGATGCTGGTGGTGCAGGGCGGCGGCGCTCTGGGCGGGCAGATCGATGAGGCGCAGGCGCGGCTTTTCTATGGGCGCACCATAAGTGGGAACACCGTGCTTCTGGCGGGCGTGCGCAAGGATTTCAAACCCCATCCCCGTGACACCCATGCCGTCATCGGCATTCAAGGTCAGGTCGGATCGCGGCTGAGCTGGGAAAGCTATGCCTTCCTCTCCGATGCCGGGCGCCTGACCGGTGAGGGGCAACTCATCTACGCTCTGCCGATCACGCAGCGGCTCTATCTGGAGCCGCGCGTGGCGGTCGGCTGGTCAGCGCAAAGCATCGCTATGGAAGCGGCCCGCCCCGGCTTTACCGAAGGCGAGGCGACGGTGCGTCTGCGCTATCGGCTGACGGCCAAGATCAACGCCTATGCGGGCGTCGTGCATGAAAGCCTGCTGGGCGACACGCGCGCTCTGGCCCGCTCGCAGGGAGAAGCGGTGAAATCGACGGTGGCGGTAGTGGGCTTCGGGTTCAGTCTTTAACGAGATGCTGCTCGACCAGCGCGACATGCAGGCGGATACCCAGCCCCAGCACATCGTCGTTGAAGTCGTAATGCGGGTTGTGCAGCGGCACTGATCCCTCCGGCCTGGCCTGACCCAACCAGATATAGGCGCCCTTGCACGCCTGCAGCATGAAGGCGAAATCCTCCGAGGTGAAGGCCGGCTCGGGCGCTAGCTGCGCATCGCCCACCGTCGCCGCGGCCGCGAGCGCCTCATGTGCGGCGTCGGCATCGTTGATGGTGGCCGGATAATAACGGTCATACTCAACCGTCGCCGTCACATCATTGGCGAGCGCCACGCCCGCCGCGATCTGTCGAATCGACTGTTCGATCACATCCTGCACCTTGGGATCGAAGGTGCGGACCGTGCCGCTGACCGTCACCACCTCCGGGATCACATTATGCGTGTGGCCGCCGTGGATCTGGGTGATCGACAGCACCGCCGAGGATGTCGCCGGAATGCGGCGCGCAACGATGCTATTGAGCTGCTGCACCAGGCTGGCCGAGGCGAGGATCGCGTCGGGCGTATCCTGTGGGATCGCCGCATGGCCGCCGCGCCCTTCCAGCCTGATCTCGAACTTGTCGGCCGCGCCCATGATCGGGCCGGGGCGGGTGGCGATGGTCCCGGCGGGCAGGTCCGGCCAGTTGTGGAGTCCGAAAACCCGATTGCAGGGGAAGCGGTCGAACAATCCTTCCTGCACCATTTCGCGCGCGCCGCCCTGGCCCTCTTCGGCGGGCTGGAAGAAGAAGTTCACCGTGCCGTCGAAATTGCGGCTTCGCGCCAAATGCTGCGCCGCGCCCAGCAGCATGGCGACATGGCCGTCATGGCCGCAGCCATGAAACGTGCCCTGGGTCTTGCTGGCATAGGGCAGGTTGGTCTGCTCATGGATCGGCAGCGCGTCCATGTCGGCGCGCAGCCCGATGCTGCGATCCAACGTGCCGTTCCTGAGCACCGCGACGACGCCAGTCCTGCCGATCCCCTCATGCACCTCCATCCCCAACGCCCGAAGCTGCTCCGCGATGCGACCCGCCGTCCGATGCTCGCAGAAACCCAGTTCGGGATGCGCGTGAATGTCGCGGCGGAAGGCAATCAGGGGTTCGAGCAGGTCGTCGATCATTTCTGCTCACCGAACAGATGCTGGATCGGATAATGATGCTTTATGAACGGCGATTTGATCACGACATAGCTGAAATATTTCTCGATCCCATAGTCGCTTTCCAGCATCCCTTCGATGATCGACTGATAATGCGCCACGCCGCGCGTCACGAATTTCAGCAGATAGTCATAGCCGCCGCTGACCAGATGGCATTCGACGATCTCGTCCAGCTTGCGGATGCGGGTTTCGAAGCGGGAGAAATCCCCCGCCCGATGTTCGGTCAGCGTGACTTCGGTGAAGACGGTCAGGAATTCGCCCAACTTGTGCAGGTTGATGTGCGCGCCATAGCCGGTGATGTAGCCCGCCTTTTCCAGCCGCTTGACACGGGTGAGGCAGGGGCTGGGCGACAGGCCCACCGCATCGGCCAGCTCGACATTGGTGATGCGGCCGGATTGCTGAAGCTGCGTGAGGATCTTGAGGTCGATCCGGTCCAGTCTTGGGCCACCCAACATATGCCTGCTCCCCCTGTTTCTTATCCCACCGCCGCACGAATATCCGCCTCTTCCAGCAGATCGTCCAGCGTTCTGCGGATGCGTGCGAAAATCTCGTCCATCTCCCCGTCCGACGCGCACAGCGCCGGGGCCAGGCCGATGATGTTGTCAGGGAAAGATCGGAAAATGACGCCGTTCTGATAGCCCTTGGCGAACAGCCGGTCGGGGATGTTGAGCGACGGATCGAAGCGGTCCTTGCTCCCCTTGTCCGCCACCAGTTCGATCGCGCCGAGCAGGCCGCGCCCGCGCGTGTCGCCCACCATGGGATGGTCGAGAAGGCCCGCCAGGCCGGCGTCAAAGCGCTTGGCCACGCTCTGCCCGTTGGCGAGGATGCCGCCGTCGGTGTAGAGCCGCAGCACCTCCAGCCCCACTGCGGCGCTCACCGGATGGCCCGAATAGGTCATGCCGTGACCGATGGCGAATTCGGGCGCAGCGCCATCCGCAATCCCTTGATATACATGGTCCGACAGGAGAACCGCACCCATCGGCACATAGCCGGCGGTCAGACCCTTGGCGAGTGTCATGAGATCGGGCGCCACGCCCTCCGCCTCGCACGCGAACAGCGGGCCGGTGCGGCCGAAGCCGGTGATGACCTCATCCACCACGAAGAGAATATCGAGTTGGCTGCAGGCGTCGCGCATCGCCTTCAGCCAGCCCCTGGGGGGCACGATGACGCCGCCGGATCCCTGGATCGGCTCGCAGAAGAAGGCCGCGACATTGTCCGCGCCCAGCTCCGCCACCTTGTCCTTGAGCTGCTGCACCGAGCGGGCGATGATCGCGGCATCGTCTGTAAGGTCGCTGCGATAAGGGTAGGGCGACGGTATATGATGCTGCCAGGGGCGCGGCAGGTCGAAATTGCGATGGAAGTTCGTCAGCGCGGTCAGGCCCGATCCGGTCGTGCTGGAGCCATGATAGCCGCGTTCCAGCGCGATGAACTGCTTTTTCGACGGACGGCCAATGGCGTTGTAATAGTGCACTATGTAACGGATCGCGGAATCCACCGCATCGGACCCGCCCAGCGTGAAATAGACATGGTCGAGACCCTCGGGACTCACATCGACCAGCTTTTCCGCCAGCCGTACCGCCGGTTCCGACCCGAAGTGGAAATAGCCCGTCGCATAGGGCAGGCGGCGCATCTGTTCGGCCGCAGCCTCGACGATGCTTTCCTGCCCATAGCCGACATTGACGCACCACAGCCCGGCAAAGGCGTCCAGCAGCTTGTTTCCGTCCAGATCGGTCAGCCACATGCCCTTGCCGCTCTGCAGCAAGGTCACGCCGCGCGCCTCATGGCCACGGAAGGAAGTGACGGGGTGGATCAGATGATCGCGGTCGATGTCGATCAGGGACCGGTTGGGAGTCAGCATCATCAGGAAACTTTCAGGGGTTGGTTATGAGATCAGACTATCCCTCGCCTACGGTCGGATGCGCCAATTTGAAAAGGTTGATGAAAGGCTCGCGGCTTTTTGAGGAAGCGGCGCGGCATTTTGTGCTGTGGTGATCGATGGCTTATAGTTTCGTGTTCCTGCGTAGGCAGGAACCCAGTTCCACCGTCTGAACTGGGTTCCTGCCTGTGCAGGAGCACGCGGGGCTTTAGGCCAGCATTTCCGCCACCGCCTTACCGCACTGTTCCGTATTGGCCTTGCCCTTGAGATCGCCGGTCCGCAGCCCCGGTTCCGCCAGCACAGTTTCCACCGCGCGCATGATGGCGGCGGCGGCTGCGGCCTCGCCCAGATGCTCCAGCATCATCGCCGCCGACCAGATCTGGCCGACCGGATTGGCGATACCCTTGCCCGCAATATCGGGCGCGGAACCGTGCACCGGTTCGAACAGCGAGGGGGCAGTTCGGTCCGGGTTGATATTGCCCGACGGCGCCACCCCGATGGTTCCGGTGCAGGCCGGGCCGAGATCGGACAATATGTCCCCGAACAGGTTGGACGCCACCACCACGTCGAAGCGGTCCGGGTTCAACACGAACTGCGCGGTCAGGATATCGATATGATATTTGTCATGGGTGACGGTCGGATAATTTTTCGCCATCTCCTCGACCCGCTCGTCCCACCAGGGCATGGTGATGGCGATGCCGTTGGACTTGGTGGCGGAGGTGACATGCTTGCGCTCGCGCGTCGCTGCCAGCTCGAAGGCATAGCGCAGCACGCGGTCGGTGCCGTGGCGGGTCATCACCGTTTCCTGAATGACGACCTCGCGATCCGTGCCGGGGAACATCTTGCCGCCGACCGAGCTATATTCGCCCTCGGTATTTTCGCGCACGACCCAGAAGTCGATATCGCCCGGCTCACGCCCCGCGAGCGGGCAGGGGACGCCGGGCATCAGCCGCACCGGGCGCAGATTCACATATTGATCATATTCCCGCCGGAACTGGAGCAGCGACCCCCAGAGCGAGACATGATCCGGCACCGTATCGGGCCAGCCCACTGCGCCGAAGAAGATCGCATCAGGATTGCCGATCTGCGCCTTCCAGTCGTCGGGCATCATCTGGCCGTGTTTAGCGTAATAATCGCAGCAGGCGAAATCATGCCATTTCTGCTCGATGGTGAAGCCATAGAGGCTGGCGGCGCGCTCCAGCACGCGGATGCCTTCGGGCATGACTTCCTTGCCGATGCCGTCGCCGGGGATGACGGAGATGCTGTAGTTGCGGTTGGAATTTGTCATTGGCTACTCTCGTTCGAAAAGCCCGAGCGGCTAAAAAAGACGTGTTCCTGCGCAGGCAGGAATCTAGTCCAGAGGGCGGAACTGGGTTCCTGCCTGCGCAGGAACACGGAACCGCGTTTTAAAATGCGTCAGAGCTTCAATCCAGCGATGTGGAACACCTTGGTCTCCAGATATTCCTCGATCCCGGCATGGGCACCCTCGCGGCCAAGGCCCGACATCTTGACCCCGCCAAAAGGCGCGACCTCCATCGCGATCGAACCGCTGTTGAGCGCCACCATGCCCGCCTCCAGCCTCTCCGCCACGCGGAAGGCGCGGTGGAGATTTTCGGTGTAGAAATAGCTGGCAAGGCCAAAGCTGGTGTCGTTGGCGAGCGCGATGCCTTCCTCTTCATGGGTGAAGCGGAACAGCGGCGCGACGGGGCCGAACGTCTCTTCATTCGCCAGCAGCATGTCGCGGGTCGCGCCGGTCAGCACGACGGGCGTCGCGAAACGCTCCCCGGTCGCGCCCTGGGGCGCCTGCGCGAACAGTTTCGCGCCATGGGACAGGGCATCGTCGACATGG
Source organism: Sphingobium sp. (assembly GCA_035251955.1). Lineage (GTDB taxonomy): Bacteria > Pseudomonadota > Alphaproteobacteria > Sphingomonadales > Sphingomonadaceae > Sphingobium. The sequence continues at coordinate 19,282 of DATFDS010000273.1, forward strand.
GCCCTCACCTTGTCCACCGCAGCCTTGTTGATCAGCGGGCCGATAGTGCTGCCGGGCTGGTCGCCCGGCGCGACCTTGAGCGCGGCAACGGCCTTGGCGAGCTTTTCGGCAAAGGCGTCATACACGCCGTCCTGCACCAAAATCCGGTTAGCGCACACGCAGGTCTGCCCGGCATTGCGGAACTTGCTGACCATGGTGCTGGCGACGGCAAGGTCGAGATCGGCATCGTCGAACACGATCAGCGGCGCATTGCCGCCCAGTTCCAGGCTCAACCGCTTGATCGTGTCGGCGCTCTGCCGCATCAGCAGCGCACCGATACGGGTCGATCCGGTGAAGGAGAGCTTCCGCACCACCGGGCTCGCTGTCAGCGTTCCGCCGATTGCGGTCGGCATGCCGGTGACGATATTGAACACACCCGCCGGGATGTCGGCTTCCTGAGCCAGCCGGCCCAAGGCGAGCGCGCTATAGGGCGTGAGTTCGGAGGGCTTCACCACCACCGGGCAACCCGCTGCCAAGGCAGGCGCGCATTTGCGGGTGATCATCGCCGCCGGGAAGTTCCAGGGCGTGATCGCGGCAGAGACGCCGACCGGCTCCTTCATCACCAATATGCGGCGATTGGCCTCCGGCGCGGGGATGATGCCGCCCTCTATGCGGCGTGCTTCCTCCGCGAACCATTTGATGAAGCTCGCGGCGTAGCGGATTTCGCCTTCGGCTTCGGCGATCGGTTTACCTTGTTCGGCGGTCATGATGCGGCCGAGATCGGCGATATTCTCCAGCACCAGCGCGTGCCAGCGTTCCAGCAGCGCCGCGCGCTCGCCCGCCGTCTTCGCGCGCCATGCGGGCCAGGCGGCCTCTGCAGCGGCGATGGCGGCCTGCGTATCGGCTTCACCGCAATCGGGGACCGTGCCGATGATCGCGCCGGTGGCCGGATTGTCGACCGGGAGCGTCGCGCCTGAGACGGCGCCGACCCACTCGCCGCCAATGAAGGCGCGTTCGATCAACAGCGAAGGATTATTAAGGGAGAGGGTCATCCGAGCGCCTGTGTCGTGAGGGAGAAGGTCTGGACGGAGGGATCGGTTGCGGGGGCCGGCCCACGCACCATCCGCATGACGCGGCCGACGCAGGGCAGGCCCAGTTCGTCCAGCCAGCCCGACAGTCCGCTTTCTTCCGGCACGTCGAGCCGGCAGAATATGCCGCTATTGGACCCAAGCCAGTGGGAGATCAATGCCTTGGCTCCGCCCGTATCCGGCGCGATGGTCGGCCCGACGACATAGCCGCGCCCGAAGCGGCGGAAGAGCGCGAAACCGACCGGTTCATTGCTGCGGGTGAGCACCACGCCCTGTGCACCCGGCACCAGCGTGTCGAGCAACTTGTCGCGATCCATGCCGGTCGCTCGCCGGGCGAGATCGTGCAGCGTTACCAAATCCTTGGCGCCAAGCGGCCGCACGCGTTCATCGGGGATCAGTTCGGCGATGGGCACTGCAAAGGCGGCCCCCTGATGCTGGATCACCGGCCCTGTTGGTTCGAACCCCAGCTTGCGATAAAGCGGCGCGCCTTCGTCGGTGGCGTTGAGCAGCACGGTGCGGTCGCCCAGATCGTTCAGCACCGCGTCCATCAGGCGGCGGCCGATCCCCAGCCCCTGCGCCTTCGGCGAGACGATCACCATGCCCAGAGTCGCGGCATCATCGCCATAGAGCCAGGCCATGGCGGTGCCGATAATCTCCGGTTGACCATCCGCATTGGCCCGCTCCGCTACATAGCCGAAGCCGAGCTGAAACAGCAGCTCCCAATCCTCGATTCGGTGCGGCCATTTCTGTTCGTGGGAAAGGTCGTGGGCGGCGGTCAAGTCTTCGGCGGTCATGCGCCGCAGATCCACCATCGCCTCTATGCCTGTCGCCATCCGTCTTGCTCCTTGGCGGAGGGAACCCCGCCTTTGGTCATGAATCACTGACCCGGACATTATGGCGCGGCGACAAGCATTGGCTGCCGCCTTCGCATTTTTTTTGGAAGATTATCGCGCCGACTTTCCCGTGCAATTGCGACAAATGCCGGAACGCTATCCTATCTTATCGGCACGCCCGTAAAAGGAGATATGCGTCGTGGACGGTTTCAACCCCGATCTGATCAACCTGGCGAAGGCCAACAACTTCATCGGCGGCCGCCGTGTCGAGGGGCGAGGACAGGCGATCACGGTGCGGCGCCCCTCCGACGGCCGGGTGCAGGCGGAACTTGATTCTGTTGATACCGGCCAACTGGCCGAAGCGGTCGAAAACGCGCAGGTCGCGTACAAGAAGAGCGGCTGGGCGCAGAGCGACCCGCGCGGCCGGATGAAGATACTGCGCCGCTGGGCCGACCTGATCGAGGCGGACGCGGCCAATCTGGCTCCGCTGGAGGCGCTAGGGTCGACCCGCACGATCAACGAGATCAACGCCTGGGATTTGAGCTACACCGCAGAGACGATCCGATTCTATGCGGAGTGGGCGGACAAGGTCGGTGGCGAAGTGGCCGCGACGACGCCCGACAAGCTGGGCCTTACTCTCACGGAACCCTATGGCGTGGTGGCGGCGATCGCGCCGTGGAATCTGCCGCTGGTGATGGCGGGCTGGAAGATCGCGCCGGCCATCGCGGCGGGGAACAGCGTTGTCCTGAAGCCCTCCGAAATGACACCCTTCAGCATCGTGCGCCTCGCGGAACTGGCTATTGAAGCAGGCCTGCCCGCAGGCGTGTTCAACATCGTGCAGGGCGATGGCCGCTCGGTGGGCGATCGGCTGGTGCGCCGTCCAGAAGTCGCCAAGGTGACGTTCACTGGCTCCACCCGCACGGGCGCGGCGATCATGGCGGCCTGCGCGGAAACCGGACCTAAGCCGGTGACGCTGGAACTGGGCGGCAAAAGCCCGCAGATCGTCTTCGCCGATGTCGGGCTGGACAAGGCAGCGGCTATCGTGGCGCGGGCGATCACGCTCAACGCCGGGCAGGTCTGCGTCGCCGGATCGCGGCTGCTGGTGCAGGAGAATGTCGCGGATCAGGTGATCGACCGTATCCTCGCTGCCTTCAGCGCGCATAGGGCCGGGCCGACCTGGCGTACCGATACGACGCTGGGGCCGATCATTTCCGAAGGCCAGCTCGACCGGATGGACGGCATCGTCAAGCGCGCCATATCCGAAGGCGCCGAGGTGCTGGCCGGTGGCGGCTGGGCGACTTCGCCGCAGGAGGGCAGCTATTTTGCCCCCACACTGCTCGGACGTGTCGATCAGAAGAGCGAAGCCGTGCAGGGGGAGATTTTCGGGCCGGTGCTGACGGTCCAGACCTTTGCCGATGAGGAAGAGGCTTACGCGCTCGCCAACGATAGCGATTATGGGCTGGCGGCGGGTGTGCATACCGGCGATGTTGCGCTAGCGCTGAGGGCCACGCGGTCGCTGGAGGCGGGCACGGTCTGGGTTAACCGCTATGGGCGGAGCAACGACTTCATCCTGCCGACCGGTGGCTTCAAGCAGTCCGGGATCGGCAAGGATCTGGGGCGCGAAGCCTATATGGCGAACCTCAAGACCAAGACGGCGCTGATCGAGTTTTGACCCCTTTCCTCCGTTCGCTCGATGCGAACGGAGGTTGGTGAAAGTTAGGAGGTCTCAGCAAACCGCCCGATCCGATACGGCTCCATCGGAATATCCGTCCCACCCTTGGCGATGATTTCCGCCATCGTCTCACCCACGCCCGGCCCGATCTGGAACCCCGCGCCCGAAAAGCCGAAGGCATAATAGAGTCCGCTGGTCGTGGCGCTCGGCCCCATGACGGGCTGGCTGTCGGGCAGATAGCCCTCGATGCCCGACCAGACGCGGATGATGTTGAGCTTGCCCAGGGCAGGCGCGAGGCGGCGGATCTGCTTCAGCTGACTCATCGTGTTCTGCGGCAGCACATAGGCGCGATAATCGTCCGGGTAGGAAGGCCCGCGCGTGCTCCCGCCCAACACGACATTGCCGCGCGCCACCTGCCGGAAATAGACGGTTTCCTCCTCCAGCGGAGTCATCACGCCAACCGCGGGATGGATCGCGTAGGGCACCGGCTCGGTGACGCTCATATTCGGCCCCTTGGGGACGATGGGCACCGGCTCGCCAAATTGCGAGGACAGCGCATTGCCCCAGGCGCCTGCCGTGATGAGCAGGATCGGCGCGCGAAAAGTGCGGCCATCTTCGGCGGTGACGATGAAATCCTCACCCACCTTCTGCGCATCCACGATCTTGCTATTCTCATGGATCGCCGCCCCGATCCGCTGCGCCGCCCGCGCGAAGGCGGGCGCGGCGAGGCGCGGATTGGCATGGCCGTCCATCGCGGAATAAGACCCCGCCAATACATCGGCCCCAAAAAAGGGAAATTTCGCCCGCAGCGCATTGCCGGTCAGCAGTTCGAGGTCCAGCCCTTCATGCCGCGCCTTGTCGGCATAGTCTTCCATCGCGCCGACCAGTTCGGGCCGCTCGCGATAGCAGACGCGGATATGCCCCGACTGGAGATATTCCACGTCCGCGCCCAGCAGCTCCCGCGACTTGCGCCAGATGGTAATGGCGCGGTTGGCGAGGGGGAGCTGGTGCAGCGCACGCCCCTGCCGCCGCACATTGCCGAAATTGGTGCCGCTCGCCTGCCGCCCGATCAGGTCGGTTTCCAGCAGCGTGACCGACAGCCCATGGCCGCGCAGAAACAGCGCCGCCGAGGAGCCCATGAGGCCGCCACCCACGATGATGACGTCGCTTGCCCCGCTCATTCTTCCTCTTCTCCGATGGCGATGGGCAGCGGCTTGACCGGCGCTTGCCCGCGCAGACGGCCGACCTGTTCGACCGGGATTTTGGCCTCAGCGGCGATCAGTTCCGCCGCCGCGAGGCCGCAATAGCGGCCCTGACAGCGCCCCATGCCGACGCGGCTGAAGGCCTTGGCGCGATTGGCTTCGATGGCGCCGGTCTCGCGCATGACAGAGCGAAGATCGCCGGCGGTAACAGCTTCGCAGCGGCAGACGATCGCCTCGTCGGGTAGGGCAGCGGCCTGTTTGACGGGCCAGGGGAAAGCCTTGGCGAGGCCGCGCGCGAACTTCGCATAGGTCGCAACGGCGCGGCGCAACGCCGTCATCTCGCCGGCGTCGACCGGCAAGCCGAGGTCGGAAAGCGCGGCCAGCGCGGCCAGCTTCCCGCTCGCCTCCGCCGAGCGAGCGCCAAGTATCTTCGCCCCGTCGCCCGCCAGATAGACGCCCCGCGTTGTGGCGCGCCCATCCGCATCGCGCTTGGGGAGCCATTGATGCGTGCCGGGATCGAAGACAAATTCGCAGCGCGCAAGGTCCGCCAGCTGCGTCTCGGGCCGCAGATGATAGCCGACGGCCACCGCATCGCAGCTGATCGTCTGTTCCGCGCCCCAAGCGTCACGAAAGCGCACGCCATTGACGCCGGTTTCGGCGCCGCCGGTGATCTCCACCGGCGTGATGCCGTGATGCGCCGGCACGCCTGCCTTGGCGAGCGCGCGCGTCAGCAGAACGCCGTTCCACAGGACGCCGGGGAGGGCGAGCAGGTCGGGCAGCGCCTTGATCCGCGCGCCCTTGGGCGAGGTGTCGAGGACGGCGGCAACCTTCGCGCCCGCCTGTACATATTGCGAGGCGACCAGATACAACAGCGGCCCGGACCCCATGAACACCACGTCATGCCCGATGGACACGGCCTGCGACTTGAGCGCGACCTGCGACCCGCCCAGGCTGTAGGTGCCCGCCAGGTTCCAGCCCTTGACCGGCATCAGCCGATCCGTCGCGCCGGTGCAGAGGATCAGCGCGTCATAGGGCAGCGTTTCCTGCACGGTGCCGCGCGCCGTCCAGACATGCCGGTCCGCGATGTTCCACACCAAAGTCTCGGGCCGATAGTCGATCTGCCCCTTCAACGCATCGAAACTGTCGTGCAGCGCCTTCGCGCGCGCGGCCTCGGCGCCGTAGAGCTTTTCATAGGGACGCGTGAAATTATCGGGCTGGTGGCGGTAGATCTGGCCGCCGTCGCGCCGCGCCTCGTCGATGACGATCGGGCGCAAACCTGCCTTCACCAAAGCCTCGGCCGCTCGCACACCGGCCGGGCCTGCACCGACGACGATTATGCGAGGTTCGGCCATGACGCCTCCGGCTGGCTGGTGAGGATGCGCTGGCCCGAAGCCGCAAGCGTGGAGCAGGCGCGCAGGCGGTCGCCGCTTTCGGTCCACACCCAGCAATCCTGGCAGGCGCCCATCAGGCAGAAGCCCGCGCGGCGCCCATCGCCGAATTCCGACTGGCGCAACGTGCCGCCCGCGCTGAGCAGCGCGACCATCAGCGTGTCGCCTTCCAGCGCCGCGACCGGCTCGCCGTCGACTTGCAGCGTCACGGGGGGGCGCTCGGTCTCGTCCAGGCGAACGAAGCGTCCGCTCACGCTGCTACTCCCTGCACTTGCATCAAACTTTCTTCTCCATGGTGACACAGGATGCTGTTGCCCTTGGTCAGCCTGTGGCGAGGCGGGGGCGTGACGTTGCACAGCCCGTCGATCCGCGCCGGGCAGCGGGCCAGGAAACGGCAAAGGTCCGGCTCATCCGCAGAAGCACCGATCAGCGGCAGCGATCGCGCCGCCCCGCTTTCCTCCAGCCAGCTGGCGCGCATTTCCGGCACCGATCCGATCAGCAGGTCGGTGTAGGGATGGAAGGGCGCGGCACGGAAACCTTCGCGCCCGCCCATCTCGACCATCGTGCCCGAATAGAGGACGAGGATGTCGTCACAGATCGCGCGCACGGTCGAAATATCGTGGCTGATGAACATATAGGTGACGCCCAGTTCCTTGCGCAGTTCCGCCATCAGATCGAGGATTGCCGCGCCCACCACCGTATCGAGCGCCGACGTCACCTCGTCGCAGAGGATCAGTTCCGGGTCGGCCGCCAGGGCGCGGGCGAGGTTGATGCGCTGCTTCTGCCCGCCCGACAGCGCGCCGCAGCGCCGGTCGATCATCGAGGCAGGCAGGCGAATCAGGTCGAGCAGTTCCAGCACCCGCAGCCGCGCCGCATTGCCCTTGAGGCCATGATAGAAGGCCAGCGGACGGGCAAGGATATCGCCCACCGAATGCGCGGGATTGAGCGCCGTATCGGCATTCTGGAACACCAGCTGGATACGCCGGAACTGGTCGCGGCTACGCCCTTTGAGGCCGCGCGGGAGCGGCTCGCCACCCAGCAGCACTTCGCCCTGCGCGGGCGGCAGCAGCCCCGCGATCACCCGCGCCATGGTGGATTTGCCCGAACCGGACTCGCCGATCACGCCCAGCGTCGCGCCGCGCTCGATCTTGAGGTTGATGTCGCGCAGGACGGGCACGCGCGGGCGGCCATCCTTGCCGATCTTGCCATAGCCCGCCGTCATGTCGCGCATTTCAAGCAGCGGGGCGGCGGGAATATCGGCTTGGCTAGGCGCAGGCCGGATGGCGGGCCGGGCGGCGGCCATCAGCGTCCTGGTATAGTCGTCGGCGGGGCGGTGCAGTATCTGGTCGGCGCTGCCCTTTTCCCGGATTCGGCCTTGATTGAGCACGACGATCTGGTCCGCCATCTGCGCCACGACCGCGAGGTCATGCGACACATAAATGGCCGTCGCGCCGCGCTCCAGCACCACCGCCTTGAAGGCGCGCAGCACCTCGATCTGGGTCGTGACGTCGAGCGCGGTGGTCGGCTCGTCCAATATGACCAGTTCAGGATCGGTGACGAGCGCCATCGCCGCCATCAGCCGCTGCAACTGCCCGCCCGAAAGCTGGTGCGGATAACGCGACCCGATCGTGTCGGGGAAGGGCAGGGCCAGCGCGCGGAACAGATCGATCGCCTTCTTCTCGGCGCCAGCACGCGGCATCAGATTGTGGATCAAGGCAGGCTCGATCACCTGATCCATGATCGTGCGCGACGGGTTGAAGGCGGACGCGGCCGACTGCGCGATATAGGCGATGCGGTTGCCGCGCAGTTGGGCGAGGTCCTTGGCGTTCAGCGAGAGGATCTGGGACTCGCCCACGCGGATGGAGCCGCCCGCTATCGTCGCGCCGGGCCGGGCATGGCCCAGAAGGGTGAGCGCGATGGTGGTCTTGCCCGATCCGGACTCCCCGATCAGTGCCAGCACCTCGCCCCGCTTCAGTACAAAGTCGATGTCGCTGACGATGGGGAACGTCTCCCCTGCCGCATTGCGGGCGGTGACGCGCAGCCCTTGGACTTCGACGTGATTTGTACTTGGGGCGGTCATACGCGCTTCCCCTTCAGCCCGTCGATCAGCAGGTTGACGCCCACGGTCAGCGTCGCAATCGCAATGGCAGGCATCAGGATCGCCAGCGCGCCTTCGCCAAGGCCGGAGATATTCTCACGCACCAGCGAGCCAAGGTCCGCATCCGGCGGCTGCACGCCAAGGCCGAGGAAGCTCAGGCCCGAGAGCAGCAACACGATGAACACGAAGCGCAGCCCGAAATCGGCGAGCAGCGGATGGATCATGTTCGGCAATATTTCCTTCCATGCGAGGTGGAAGCGCCCTTCGCCCCGTGCCCGTGCGACCTGTACATAGTCCATCTGCGCGAGGTTCACCGCCAGCGCGCGGGCGATGCGGTAATTGCCCGGCACATAGGTCACCGCCGCGATCAGCAGCAGCAACCCCAGCGACGACCCGAAAGCCGCCACCAGCGCCAGCGAGAAGATCTTGGACGGGATCGAGATCAGCGTATCCATGAAGCGCGACAGCGGCTCGTCGACCTTCGGTCCGCCCACCGCGGCGGTCAGCGCCAGCGCCGTGCCGGTTGCGCTCGCCAGCATCGCGGCGGCGGCGGCCAGACCCACGGTGTAGCGGGCGCCCGACAGCAGGCGGCTCAGCACATCGCGGCCGAGATAGTCGCTGCCAAGCCAATGCTGCCCCGACATGCCGTCGAACACATCATAGGCCACGAAAGCGCCGACCGGATAGGGCGCCAGCATGGGCCCGACCAGCGCGACGATCAGCCAGAAGATGACGAACATCAGCCCGATCTTGCCCGAAAGCGGAAGGGCCGTCGCCCAGCGGAGGGGGGAAGCGGTCATTGTGCACGCAGCCTGGGGTTGGCGAGGATGGCGGTGACGTCCGCGATCAGCATGAGGATGAGGTAAGCCGCGCAGAAGATCATCGCACAGGCCTGCAGCAGCGGCATGTCGCGGCTGGTGACGGCGTTCACCATCAGGCTGGCAAGGCCGGGATAGTTGAAGATCGTCTCGACGATGATCGCCCCGCCCAGCAGGTAGGAGAGGCTGAGTGCCATGGCGTTGACGATCGGCGCGACCGCATTGGGCATGATGTGCCGCAACACGACGCGTACTGGGGGCACGCCCTTCAATACCGCCATTTCGACATAGGGCCGGTCCATCTGGTCGATCACGGCGGCGCGGGTCATACGGGCCATCTGGGCGATGACGACGATGGAAAGGCACAGGATCGGCATGGCCGCGCCGCGCAGATAGTCGCCCCAGCTCATATCGTCGGACACCAGAGCGATGGAGGGCAACCAGCGCAGCTTCACCGAGAAGATCAGCACCGCCAGCGTCGCTACCAGAAATTCCGGCACCGCGACCATGGACAGCGTCGAGATATTGAGCGCCCGGTCCAGCTTGCCGCCCCGGTTCATGGCGGAGCCGATGCCGATGGCGAGCGCGACGGGCACCGCGACCAGGGCGCTCAG
>DATFDS010000274.1:0-4111 GCA_035251955.1 Sphingobium sp.
CTCCTGGCGCTACGCCGACCCTGTCTCCCTGCTTTGCGACCAGCTCGGCATCTCCCCCGCGCGCAAGGTAAACGCCAGCATGGGCGGAGAAACCCCGATCCGGCTGGTGCACGAGGCGGCCGTGCGTATCGCAAAAGGCGAACAGTCCGTTGCGCTCATCGTCGGCGGAGAAGCATTGAGCGCCCGCACCAAGGCGAAGAAGGCCGGCGTGCAACTCGGCTGGACCAAACAGGTCGCCCCTGACGAAGCCGTCGCCTTCCCCGCCAGCCGCTATGCGGTGAGTGACGTCGCCAAGCAGCTCGGCGTGCGCGATCCCGCGCAGATTTACCCCCTGTACGAAATGGCGACGCAACAGAGCTGGGGCCAGACACCGGCGGAAGCGGACGCCATTTCGGCGGCTCTCTGGGCGCAATATGCGGGCGCGGCGGCTGAAAACCCTTCGGCCTGGATACAGGACGCGCCGAGCGCCGACCAGATCGAGGAAGTCACTCCCGACAACCGGATGATCAACTGGCCCTATCGCAAGCTGATGGTCGCCAATCCCAACGTCAACCAGGCGGCGGCGATCATCGTCACCAGCCTGGCTGTCGCGCGTGAGGCCGGCGTGCCGGAGGAGCGCATCATCCACATCTGGGGCGGAGCGGCAGCGAACGAGCCGGAAGATTATCTGCTGCGCGACCGCTACGACCACAGCACGGCGCAGACGGCGGTGCTTGAACGGGCCGTGGAGATCGCCGGCGGCGACGCGGAACGGTTCGACCTGCTGGAACTCTACAGCTGCTTCCCCGTCGTTCCGAAAATGGCGTTGCGGACGCTGGGCCTCGACCCGCATGAGCATCGCCCGACGGTGACCGGCGGCCTCACCTTCTTCGGCGGCCCGCTCAACAATTATATGAGCCATTCGGTCGCGGCCATGGTCCGGCGCCTGCGCAATGGCGAAGGGAAGATCGGGTTGCTCTACGGGCAGGGCGGCTTCGTCAACAAGCATCACGGGCTGGTCGTCGGCACCCAGCCTGCCGCCTCGCCCTTGCCGGAAAACTATTCCGTGCAGGGTCAGGCAGATGCGCAGCGGGATCCTGTTCCGACGCTGGCGGAACATTATGCCGGCCCTGCGGCGATCGAAACCTACACGATCATCTACGGCCGCGATGGCACGCCGATCCAGGGCATCGTCATCGTCCGCACGCCTGAAGGATCCCGCACCATGGCGCGCGTGCCCGCGACGGACGAGACCTCGCTCGCCCTGCTCCAGTCTCGCGAACGCAACGCCATCGGCACCCAGGGCCAGGTGCGGATCGACGCGTTCGGCAAGCCGGTGTGGGAAACGGAAGCGGCTCGCGATGCGCGCGTCAAGGCGGGCTATCAGTTCTGCTCGGTCGAGCGCGAAGGCCATCTCACCATCGTCACCATCAATCGCCCGCAGGCGATGAACGCGCTTGATCCAGCTACCAATGCCGAACTGGCGACGATCTTCGACGATTTCGCCAGCGATCCCGATCAATGGGTAGCCATTCTCACCGGCGCGGGCGACCGCGCCTTCTCCTCGGGCAACGACCTCAAGTTCACGGCGAAGGCGATGGCCCGCGGACAGGCAATCGAATCGCCGGTGACGGGCTTTGCCGGACTGACGATGCGCCCCGACCTCAATAAGCCGGTGATCGCGGCGGTCAACGGCCTAGCAATGGGCGGCGGGTTCGAAATCGCCCTTGCCTGCGACCTCATAATCGCTTCGGAAACGGCGGGCTTTGCGCTGCCCGAACCCAAGGTCGGCCTGGCCGCGCTCGAAGGCGGCCTGCTGCGCTTGCCCTCGCAGATTGGCCTCAAGCCCGCGATGGGCATGATCCTGACGGGGCGGACTGTCAGCGCCGCAGAAGGACTCCAGATCGGCTTCGTGAACGAGGTGGTTGCACCCGGCGATCTATTGACGGCAGCGAAGCGCTGGGCTCAGGACATCATGGCGTGCAGCCCGATGTCGATCCGCGCCTCCAAGGAAATCGTCCGCCGCGGGCTGGAGGAGGAATCGCTCGAGGCAGCGCTCGAAAAGCAGCGCAACTATCCTGCCGCGCGTGCCCTGTTTCGCTCGGCCGACCTTCGCGAGGGACCGCTTGCGTTCGCGCAGAAGCGCGCGCCGCAGTGGAAGGGTAGGTAAGCCGGATCAGGCCGGCCCCAGCATCGTCGGATGCTGCGGCCGGCCCCTTATGCTGATGCGCCCGATCAGGCTTGGGCCCGCGCCGACCTTAATATCTGCCGGTCAGGCTCCGCCAGGCGATCGTCTTCTGAATCTCGGTCGCGCCGCCATAGATGGTCTGTGCCCGCTCGAACAAATAGGCCGGCGCGGCCAGCATCTGCCATTCGGGCACGAGCGGCGCCTGCTGATGCCAGTCCTCGCGGTCGCGCGCCGGAAAAGGCCCCCGCCCTCGTCCTGCCAATTCGATCTGCAGTTCGGTCACCTGCTGGGCAATTTCCGTGCTCGCTATCTTGACGAAGGCGATCAGGGCCGGATCATTCTCACCCAGCAGAACGCGCAGGACCAGGATTTCGAGGGCGTCGACCTCGATCTGGCAGGCTGACAGCCTGCGCAGGAATATCTCCGCTTCCGCCGCCGACCAACAGCCTGCCTTGACTTCGGCAGCTATCCTTTCCCGCGCCGCTCGCAGTTCCGCGCGCTTGCGCCCGATATGCGCGTAGGAAAGCCGCTCATTCTCCAGCAGCACATTGGCATAGTGCCAAGCCTTGCCCTCCTCCCCGATGCGGTTCGCCACCGGCACACGCACATCGTCGAAGATCACCCTGTTGAGTTCATGGCTGCCATCGATCGAGATGATCGGTTCGACCCGCACCCCCGCGCTGCGCATGTCCAGGCAGATCAGCGAAATGCCCTCCTGCTTCCGCGCTTCCCGGGAGGTTCGGGCGAGGCAGAATATCCAGTCGGCCCAGTGTGCGCCGGACGTCCACAGCTTGACGCCGTTCAGCACATATTCGTCGCCCTCGCGCCGCGCCTCCAGGCGCAGGCTGGCAAGGTCGGAACCCGCTTCGGGCTCGGAATAGCCCTGCGCCCAGAGGCTGCGCGATTCCAATATGTCGGGCAACCAGCGTTCCTGCTGCTCCCTGGAACCGAATGCGCATATGATCGGCCCGATGTAGAGGACGGCCATGGGGATGATATTGGGCGCGCCCGCGCGCTCCAGTTCCTCATCGAAGATCAGCCGCTGCATCGGCGACCAGCCCGTCCCGCCATGCTCGCGTGGCCAACTGATCCCCAGCCATCCCCGCGCGTTCAGCGCTCTTTGAGACGCAATATGGTCATCCCGCTCCAGCCTTTGTCCACTCGCTACCTTATTCACTATGTAGCGAGGATATTCCTGCTCGAAAAAATGGCGGACCTCCTGGCGGAAGTCCTTTTCGAAAGGAGAAAGGTCGAGGTTCATGTCGCCGTATTTGCCTTCGCCCTGCTCGCCAGCGTCTCCTCGATCAGCGTGTATACGGATGGATCGGCCGGTTGAAGGACCTTGTCGGCGATCAACGCCTGCACCGAATCCTCCGGCAGGCTCAACCAGTCATGGACAACCTGCTCCGTATGTTCGCCGATCAACGGGGCCGCCCCGGTCGCCGCAGGCGGTATGTCCGCCGTTCCGACATGCCGAACCTCGTTGATGACCTCCTCATCCAGATAGGCGTGGGTTTCGGCGCGATAGAAATGCCGTTCCCGATAGAAGCCGAAGTCGGGGAGTTCCGGCACGCGCAGCATCACGCCGGCCGGCACTCCGGCAGCCTGCAATATCCGCATCGCCTCAGCCGCCTCATGTTCCTTCATCCAGGACGCCAGCACCGGCTCGATCCGATCCGCGCTGGCGATGCGCCCGGTCCGCGTGGCCAAGGCTTCGTCATCGGTCAGGCCGATCAGGGGCGCAAGGGCTTTCCAGTCTTGATCATCGCGCACCGTCACGACGCACCAGTCGTCATCGCCGCGCGTCTGATAGACGCCCCAGGGCCGATCCGGCGCCTCGCCAACCGGAAGGTTCAGCGATGCCCGTGCGATGTCACCTGCGAACTGGGCGAACATGACTTCGGACTGGGCGATGTCGACATGGCCGCCCTGGCCGGAACGAAG
>DATFDS010000275.1:0-9335 GCA_035251955.1 Sphingobium sp.
CTCTTGTCAGGGGGGCGGCAGACCACGCTAGGTCTTCGGCGTGTAGATCTCGCTGCCCTTCTTCACGAACTCGACCGCCTTCTCCTTCATCCCCTTCTCGACGTAGTCGCGCACGTCCTGCGTGATCTTCATCGAGCAGAAGTGCGGGCCGCACATGGAGCAGAAGTGCGCGACCTTGGCGCCGTCCTGCGGCAAGGTCTCGTCGTGGAACTCGCGCGCCGTGTCGGGATCGAGTCCCAGGTTGAACTGATCGGCCCAGCGAAATTCAAACCTCGCTTGGGAGAGCGCGTTGTCGCGCAGCTGCGCCCCCGGATGGCCCTTGGCGAGGTCGGCGGCGTGCGCCGCGATCTTGTACGCCATGATGCCGTCCTTCACGTCTTTCTTGTTGGGCAGGCCGAGGTGCTCCTTGGGCGTCACGTAGCACAGCATCGCCGTGCCGTACCAGCCGATCATCGCCGCGCCGATCGCGCTGGTGATGTGGTCGTAGCCCGGCGCGATGTCGGTGGTCAGCGGCCCCAGGGTGTAGAACGGGGCCTCGTCGCAGTACTTGAGCTGCAGCTCCACGTTCTCCTTGATGAGCTGCATCGGGATGTGACCCGGGCCTTCGATCATGACCTGCACGTCGTGCCGCCAGGCGATCTTGGTGAGCTCGCCGAGCGTGCGCAGCTCGGAGAGCTGCGCCTCGTCGTTCGCGTCGTAGCCCGAGCCGGGACGCAGGCCGTCGCCGAGCGAGAACGACACGTCGTACGCCTTCATGATCTCGCAGATGTCCTCGAAGTGCGTGTAGAGGAAGCTCTCCTTGTGGTGCGCGAGGCACCACTTCGCCATGATCGAGCCGCCGCGCGAGACGATGCCGGTCATGCGGCTGGCGGTCATCGGGATGTAGGGCAGGCGCACGCCGGCGTGGATGGTGAAGTAGTCGACGCCCTGCTCGGCCTGCTCGATCAGCGTGTCGCGGAAGATGTCCCAGGTGAGGTCCTCGGCAATGCCGCCGACCTTTTCCAGCGCCTGATAGATCGGCACGGTGCCGATCGGCACCGGCGAGTTGCGCATGATCCATTCGCGGGTGTCGTGGATGTTGCGGCCGGTCGACAGGTCCATCACCGTGTCCGCGCCCCAGCGGATCGACCAGACCAGCTTGTCGACTTCCGAGGCGACGTCAGAGGCGACCGCCGAATTGCCGATATTGGCGTTGATCTTCACCAGGAAGTTGCGGCCGATCGCCATCGGCTCCGATTCCGGGTGGTTGATATTGTTGGGGATGATGGCGCGGCCGCGCGCAACCTCATCGCGAACGAACTCCGGCGTCACATAGTCGGGGATTTCCGCGCCCCAGTCATGGCCGTCGCGCACATATTCGGCGAGGCGGGCGCGACCGAGATTCTCACGCTCGGCCACATATTCCATCTCCGGGGTGATGATGCCGCGGCGGGCATAATGCATCTGGGAGACGTTCATGCCGGCCTTGGCGCGCAGGGGCCGCTTGACGAGGTTCGGGAAAGGCTGAACACCGCCCGAGCGATCCGGCCCCTTGAGGCCGTTATCTTCGGGCTTGATCTGGCGGGCGTCATATTCTTCGACATCGCCCCGGCCGACGATCCATTCGCGGCGCAGCTGCGGCAGGCCTGCCATGATGTCGATGCGCGCGTCAGGATCGGTATAGGGGCCGGAGGTGTCGTAGACGCGGACCGGCGCTTCGCCGCTGCCGGGTTCCAGGTCGATCTCGCGCATGGCGACCTTGAGCGGGCCGACATGGATCTTGCGAGAGCCACGGATCGGGCCCGTGGTGACGCGCATTTCAGTGCGAGCGGGGACGTCGGCCATATGCTTTCCTTTCAGGCGATGACGATGGCACGGCCGGTGAGGCCGGCGAGGAACAGGAGGACGCCGAGGACGATGCTGACGATCGCCCAGGCGCGGGTGAAATGGACCGACCAGCGGCCGATTTTCAGCAGCGGGCCAGGGACGGCGAGGAGCAGCGCGCCTTCGATCAGGGCGACATAGCCGATCAGGCTGACGAGACATGCGAGCGGATCGGTCCAGATGCTGTGGATCAGCACCAATGCGGCGCCAACGGCAAAGACGGCAAAGCCCATCGCCATGACAAGCCCCGGCGCGCGCTCCAGATCGTCCATCATCTGCCGCCAGCGCCGGGGCGCCGTGAGGCCGCCGATGCCGATGACGATCATGTAGAGGCCGATGGCTTCGGCGAGGCGCAGGGTCAGGACGGAAATGGTAGTCATCGGCAGTCCATCCTCCTCTTTGCTCTCAGGGCGGAGGATGGGCGGATTGCCATGGACAAACCGTCCCTCCCTACGCCGGTCTTATCCGGATCAGGTTCAGCGGGTCGCGGCCACGTCAGCCGCCTCTCAACCGCCTGTGAGCGGTCCCCCGGGGATGGCATTGCGATAACCGAAACCAAAGCCGAACGCCATCCCCTTACCACGCTGGACAGGGGCGAGGCTTTTCCGCTCTATATCGGCCATGAAGCATCATGATCTGTCCACCAGGGAAGGCCGCAAGGCGCATCGGCATGAGATGCGCATGATTGCCGTGCGGCCGCGCCGTTGGGGATTGTGGCTGCTGACGGCGGGCTTCCTGCTGCTTCTGACCCCGTCGGCGCTGAATGTGCACAGCCTGTTCGGGCTGTGGCCGCCGATGCTGGGCGCGGTCTGCATCATCGCCGGGGTGCCGCTGCTGGTGGCGAGCGTCGTCCTCAAGCGCCGCTACGCACGGCAACGGGTCGCCGGGCAGTCGGTGGTGGAACGCATCAAGGCATGATTCTGCGAGGCGCTGCGGCCGACTCCGCCGCCCTCACCCCATACGCTTGAACAGCCAGCCGATGCTGGCGCCGCCGGGTAGCGCTTCGGCCGACACGACCAGTTGCCGCGTCACGTGCGGCCGTCCGTCGCCGTCGGTCCACAGGCTTTCCTCCACCGCCAGCTTGCCGGCATTGGCACGAAACTGCCACAGGGCGCCCATGTCGATGCGCAACACCGCGCCCATGCCGTCGGCGGTCGGGGTCGGTTCCACGCCCGGCGCCAGATGGAAACGCAACTGGACCGGCAGCTTCACCGGTCGCCGGCGCCGCACGCCCGGCGTCAACATGTCTTCGCCACGCACTTCCTTGCCGTCGACGCTGACGATCAGCAACCGGCGGTGGACATAACCCATGCGCCGGACATAGCCGTCATGGCTGAGTTCGATCCGGCTGCCGGTTTCCGTTTCCTGCCGATCCAGCTCGACCTCGGTCACGCCGCGCCCCAGCGTGCCATCGGGCAGCAGCGCGGTGGAATTGGTGTCGTCCAGAACCAGCGTGCTGTGCGCGGCGGTGGTACGCAGGCCCTGCGCCAGATCGGGCGGCATCCACGCCCCGGCCAGCGCCGCCCCGCCGCAATTGACGATCAACCGCTGCAGCCCGTCGCTGATCTCGATCGCGCCGGTGGAGGCGCAACCCGCATCGGCCAGCCGCGCGACGGGTGGCGGCGCGGCGTCGATCTGGATCACGGTCGGACCGGCGACGATGCGCTGATAGCCCCATTCGCTCGCCTGCCGCAGCGGGCGGGCGCGCACCCGGCTGGCGCGGATCACCGCTTCGACATGGGCCGGCGGCAGCGCGCCGGCGCCCTGCCAGTTGCCCAGGCCGCCATCGCCATGGATGAGGCCCAGCACCGCCGGCACCGCACGCCCCAGCGCCTGGTCAAGGAAAGGCGGCACCTGTTCGCGCCGCACATCATAGACGCCGCGCACCATCGACAGCAGCATGATCGCATCGAGCTGGTCCAGCGGCGAGCGCGAGACGATCCCGCCATCGCCGTGCAGGGCGCTGTCGATCGCGCGCTTGAGGCCGGCCTCGCCGAAGATCTTGCGCGCCGCGCCGCCCGGCAGCAGCATCGATGCGGCGACGATCGCGCCCCAGGCGACAAGGCGCGGCAGCCCGACCGGCGCCTTGTCCGCGCCGCGATCCAGATGCCGCGCGGTGCGGGCGATGCAGTTGAGCACCAGCGAACGATAGACGAGGTCGCTCGACGAGAGGATCAGCGGCGCGTGTGCCGACCAGAACAGCAGCCGCCAGCCGGCATTGTCCGCGCGCCAGGCCGGCTCGCTCGGCGTGTCGGCATGTTGGCCAAGCCATTTGCGCAGCACGCCTTCGGCGATCGGCGCGCTCTGTTCGCGCGTGCCGGCGGCGGCCAGATCGCGCAGCCAGGCGAAGCTGTGGATATAGTCCGCAAAGGCTGGAAGAACCGACAGCCGTTCGAAATCCAGCGTGTCGATTGGCTGCTTGAGACCGCGGAACAGGAAATAGCCCGCCCGCATCGCCTGGCCCGCCCTGGCGTCGCCGGGAATCTCATCCTCGGGCACCGCCAACAGCTTCAGCGGATATTTGCCCTTGAGCCGGCGCCCGTGGATCGGCGTCTTCCAGCTCATCAGGTAGAAGCGGTTGGCGACCCTCTGGGCCAGCGAAAGCCCCTTGTCATCCGCGATGCGGATGAGCCGCTTGCCCTGTTCGATGCCGTCGTCGACCGGTTCGGGTGCGTCCGGGATCGGTGGGAAAGGGGAGCGCCGGCGCTCGCTCACCCGCCCTTGAGCTTCCGGATATTGTCGGCGTAAGCGGTCGGCCCGCCACGGAAGGTCGCGGTGCCCGCGACCAGCACGTCCGCGCCCGCCTCGATCGCGCGCGGGGCGGTGGTGAAGTCGATGCCGCCGTCGACCTGCAGACGGATGTCGCGCCCGCTCTTGTCGATCATCTTGCGGATCGCCTCGATCTTGCGCAGCTGGTTCTCGATGAAGCTCTGGCCGCCGAAGCCGGGGTTGACGCTCATCACCAGGATCAGGTCGACGTCATCGATCAGATAATCCAGCATCTTGGCCGGCGTGCCGGGGTTGAGCACAACCCCCGCCTGCACGCCCAGCGACTTGATATGCTGGATCGATCGGTGGATGTGCGGGCCGGCCTCCGGGTGGACGGTCAGGATATCGGCGCCGGCTTGCGCAAAGGCGTCTAGATACTGGTCCACTGGCGAGATCATCAGATGGACGTCGAAGGGCTTCTTCGTGTGCGGGCGCAGCGCCTTCACCACGCCGGGGCCGATGGTGATGTTGGGCACGAAATGGCCGTCCATCACGTCGATATGGATCCAGTCGGCGCCGGCGTCGTCGATGGCGCGCACCTCCTCGCCCAGGCGGGCGAAATCGGCGGACAGGATGGAGGGCGAGATAAGGACAGGGCTGGTCATTTGACCCTTGGCCTTAGCGGTGCCTCGGGACAAGGGCAACGCATGATTTGAAGCTATCCACAGGGGATTTTGCACGCGCCTCAGGGGAGGTTGAACAGGGTCGGGTCCAGTCCGCGCGACGGCGCTGATCCGCGCGGCAGGAATTGCTTGACACCATGCAGGGCGATGACCCGCGCACCCTTCAAAATCGGCGCGGCGATCAGCCGCATCGTGCATTCGCCGCCATCGAGCGGCCTTATGTTCACGTCCAGCGTGAAGCCGCGCCGATGGCGGATGGCATAGGCGCGCAGCCGCTCCATCGCCTCGCGCGAATCGGGGGCATAGAGGGATACCGCCAGCGGGCGCGGCACGGCCATGTCGCGCTCGATCCCGAAAATATCATAGACGCCGTCGGTCCAGCTCAGGCTGTTGTCGGTAAGGTCGCAATACCACAGGCCAAGGCCACGTTCGGCCAACGCCTCATCGTCGCGCGCGGTCCGGTCGTCCAGCGTCACCGGCGCGAGATGCATGTGCAGATCGTGCAGCGGCCAGCTGTGATGCAGCGCAAGGGGCTCGGTCGGGCGCAAGCGGAGCCTTTCGGGCGGACGGTTCGCCTTGGTTAAGGCTCAATCGCCCGCGCGCGCAAGCCGGGCGATGAAAAATCCGTCTGTCCCGCCCTTTTCGACGAGCGTGTCAGGCAGGGTCCGTAGCCAGCCTTGCGCGGTCGGCGCGATCCCCTGCGGCAATTCCGCCGCCTGTGCGGGCCGCAGGGTGAAATCGGGCCGGTCCTGCAGGAAGCGGGCGATCTGCGCCTCGCCCTCCACCTGTTCGAGCGAGCAGGTGGCGTAGATAAGCTGCCCGCCGGGCTTCAGCCAGTCCGCCGCGCGCGCCAGCAGATCCGCCTGCAATTCGGCCAGTTCCGCGATCTGGCGCGGTCCGATGCGATGCAGCACGTCGGGATGGCGGCGATAAATGCCAGTCGCGCTGCAGGGCGCGTCGAGCAGGATCGCGTCGACGGGCGCTTCGGGCGCCCATGTGCGCAGGTCGGCCTGCACGATGCCCGCCGAAAGCCCGGTGCGGGCGAGATTGTCCCCGAGCCGTTCCAACCGCTTCTTCGACTGGTCGATTGCCGTCACCTGCCACCCGGCGGCGGCAAGCTGCATCGTCTTGCCGCCCGGTGCGGCGCACAGGTCGAGCGCGGTGCGGCCTTCACCTGCCCCCAGCAAGCGCGCCGCGCAGGAGGCGGCAATATCCTGCACCCACCAGGCGCCCTCGGCAAAGCCCGGCAGGTCCGGCACCGATGCCTGGTCGGGCAGGCGGACATGACCGGCGGCGAAGCTCTCGCCGCCCAGTCTCTCCGCCCACTCGCCGGTCTGCGCCGGATCGCGCACACTGACGTCGATCGGCGGCCGCACGGCATAAGCGCGGGCGGCGGCTTCCGGCATGGCGTCGCCCCATTGTTCCGTCCAGCGCGCCGTCACCTCTGCCGGCAGCGTCGGCGGCTCGGCCAGCGTCGGCGCCCCGCGCGTCACCGTGCCGAAGACGCCATGCACCAGCTTGCGCGGGCCGCCATCGACCAACGGCAGTGCGGTCGCGATGGCGGCATGGGGGGCGGTGCCGAGCGCCAGCACCTGAATGAGCGCAATGCGCAGCACCATCCGCGCCTTGGCATCGTCGGGCAGCGGCTGGCGCGTGGCGCCGTCGATCAGGGCATCGAGATCAGGCAGGTGGCGCAGCGTCTCGGCCGCGATCGCATGCACCAGCGCGCGGTCCGCGGGGGGCAGGCCCTGTGCCGCGCCATGCAGCGCCAGTTCCAGCGGATCGCCCCGCCGCAGCACGGCATCAAGCAGGCGCAGCGCCGCACGGCGTGCGGGAAGGCCGGGGATGTCGTCGGGGCGGGAAGCAGGGCGGCGGGTCATCAGGGGCGACTAGGGCAAATTGCCCAAGAAAGTAACCTCCGTTCGCCCGACACGAATGGAGAAGGAATCAATCGCGGCCCAAGGGATCGAGTGCACTGGCGCGGCGGCGCGGGGCGGCGGCAGGCGACAAGGCCGAAGCGCGCGGCGCAGCCGGCATCGTGTCCGCCAGTTCCTCCAGCGCCGCGATCCGCTTTTCGGTCGCGGGATGGGTGGAGAACAGCTCGCTCACATGCACCGGCACGATATAGAGTTGCGCCGCGGCGGGATTGCGCTCGGCGACCGGATTGGGGATCATCTCCGCCCGGCCCGAAATCTTGGCGAGCGCGGAGGCGAGCGCGCGCGGATTGCCGCTGATCTGCGCCCCGGCGGCGTCGGCGCCAAATTCGCGCGTGCGGCTGATCGCCATCTGCACGATCATCGCGGCAAAGGGCGCGACGATGACCGCCAGCAGGGTGGCGACGATGTTGCCGTGGCCGTTTTCCTCATTCCCGCCCCGAAAGAACAGGCCGAAATTGGCGAGCATCGAAATGGCGCCCGCGATCGTCGCGACCATCGTCATGATCAGCGTGTCGCGATTCTTCACATGGCCCAACTCATGCGCCATGACGCCGGCCACTTCCTCACGGTTCAGCATCGACAGCAGGCCGGTCGTTGCCGCCACGGCGGCATGCTGCGGATCGCGGCCGGTGGCGAAGGCATTGGGATGCGGCTCGTCGATCAGATAGACGCGCGGCATTGGCAGCTGCGCCCGCTGCGCCAGATCGCGCACCAGCCCGTAAAATTCGGGCGCGCTCTCACCATCCACCTCGCGCGCATTGTGCATCGACAGGACGATCCTGTCGGCATTCCAGAAGGTGAACAGGTTCATGCCCGCCGCCACCAGCAGCGCTATGATCGCGCCGCCGCTGCCGCCCAGCGTATAGCCCAATGCCATGAACAGCGCCGTCAGCGCCGACAATAGCATCATCGTCCGAAAACCGCTCACTTGTCTTCTACTCCTTTGCAGCCCAGATAGCGGGCGTAGCATGCATATGGGCATGAATATGGGATGGCGCTTGGGGCGCCGCAATCGAAAGGCATCGGCACATGGGAACTTATAATGGCAGGCGCCCCGCGCATGTGAAGCCGCCTGCCCATCTTTCCAAAAGCCCGCCGGTGCCGCAGCCCGACCCGGTCGACCAGCCGCCGCGCCATGACGAGGAACTCAGCCCGGTTCGCTATGGCGACTGGGAACGCAAGGGAATCGCTATCGATTTTTGAGAAGGCGGTGCAGGCGCGACTCGGTTCATCGCTGATTTAGAACGTCTGCCGCCGGCCTGTGCCGCTGGCGCGAGGGGTGCAAGCTTCCCCCCTAGCCTTTTCCGGTCCGATCCGTGCAGGATTCACCTGGGCAAACGGAAAAATAACAATTCCGGGGGTGGGTCGTGAATCATATAGCCGAGATAAAAGTGAGAGCGGTGTCTGACTATGCGCCGGAAGATGCGGCGCTGCTGTGCGCTGTCGGCCGTCTGGTCTGTGCCTGGACGATGCTGGAACAGAGCCTGGAGGCAAAGATCGCCATGATGCGGGAGGCGATGGGTGACGTCAGGACCGTCGGCACCCGGACCCGCCCGGCCATGGCGAAACTGATGGCCGAACTTCGAACCATGGTGGCGATGCGCGATCGGCGCAACGCCGGCGCCCTGAGCGAGATTTCGGCCATAGAGCGCGACATGCAGAGGATCGACCGTTTCCGGTCGCTCATCATCGGCGGCTTTCAGCAGCCCGCGCCCGGCGGCTTCACGTGCCGCGATGCGCGGAACAATCATACGCATGTCTCGCTTGATCACCTCGACGCGGAGATTGCCTCGCTCGAGACGGTGGCGCAGCGCCTGCTGGCTGTCTGACCGGGCGAGCTAATCCTCCTGCTACGCTTGACCTTTTTGTCGCGGATGGCGAAGCCTGTCCGCGCGCTATGTTTGTGCCGCATCGCCCTTGCGCAAAACCGGTTTCCACCCTTCGACGGGCTCAGGACAGGCTTTTGCGCGCGATGCTTTAGCGAGAATGGAGTTTCATGCCTTACAAACCTATCCGCAAAGCCGTTTTCCCCGTTGCCGGATTGGGGACGCGCTTCCTGCCGGCGACCAAGTCGGTGCCCAAGGAATTGCTGCCTGTGGTCGACCGCCCGCTGATCCAATATGCGGTGGATGAGGCGCGCGAA
>DATFDS010000276.1:0-5121 GCA_035251955.1 Sphingobium sp.
GCGCGGTGCGGGCACCCTGGTGCGTCGGTGACGAGATTGGTGTTCCTGCGCAGGCAGGAACCCAGTTCCGCCGTTCGATCATCAACCCACCGTCTGAACTGGACTCCTGCCTTCGCAGGAGTACGTCGCTTTCATTCCAACCATCGGAAAGCGCACGCTGCCTTCTTGTGGCCGGGTGCATGCCTCGGCTAAAGCACCTGCAATCAATTCGGAGACTGCATGGCAACCGCTCTCATCCAGATAATCATACTGCTGCTAACGGTGCTGTGGTGGATCATCATTGTTCAAGCGATCATGAGCTGGCTGATCGCCTTCAATGTAATCAACACCTCGAACGATTTTGTCCGTTCAGTCATCATCGCGCTCGATCGCTTAACCGCGCCGATTTATAATCCCGTCCGCCGGTTTATGCCCGATTTGGGCGCGCTCGACCTGTCGCCGATGGTCGTGTTGCTCGCCATAGTGATACTGCGAGATATCATATTGCGGCCGATGATCGGGCCAGTGTGAGCGTCTGGAAGCAGGACGGCGACGACCTGCTGCTCAATGTCCGCCTGACGCCCGGCGCCGCGCGCGAGGCGCTGGGCGGGCACTGGACCGACGAGAAGGGCGCGCGCTGGCTTTGCGCCCGTGTCCGCGCCGTGCCGGAGAAGGGGCGGGCGAACGCGGCGCTGATCGCGCTGCTCGCCCGGCGGCTGGATTGGCCCCGCAGCGCGATTTCGCTGGAATCGGGCGACACCAACCGGCTAAAGCGGCTGCGGATCAAGGGCGGCGGTCACGCGTTGGCGAGACTGGCCGCCATCATCAAGGAACAGGGTGAAGCAGCATGACCATCGGCAAGATCATCGACGGCAAGGCTTTCGCCGCGACGCTGCGCACGAAGGTGGCCGATGGCGTTTCCGCCTTCATCGAACGCGCCGGCCGCAAGCCGGGCCTGGCCGTGGTGCTGGTGGGTGAGGATCCCGCGAGCGCCGTCTATGTCCGCAACAAGGGCAAGATGACGGTGGAAGCCGGCATGGAAAGCCTGGAGTTCAAGCTGCCGGCCAGCATCGGCGAAGAGGAACTGCTCGACCTGGTCGAGGAACTGAATGCCGATGACCGGGTCGACGGCATCCTGGTCCAGCTGCCGCTGCCCGACCATATCGATGAGGCGTCGGTGATCGGCGCGGTCGACCCGACCAAGGATGTGGACGGCTTCCACGTCGTCAATTCCGGGCGGCTCGCGACCGGGCAGGAAGCGCTGGTGCCCTGCACGCCGCTCGGCTGCGTCATGCTGCTGAAGGATGAGTTGGGCGACCTTTCCGGGCTTGAGGCCGTAGTCGTCGGCCGCTCCAACATCGTGGGCAAGCCGATGGCGCAGCTGCTGCTCGCCGAAAACTGCACCGTCACCATCGCGCACAGCCGCACGCGCGACCTCGCTTCGGTCATCCATCGTGCGGATATCGTCGTTGCTGCCGTGGGCCGCGCCGAGATGGTGAAGGGCGAGTGGATCAAGCCCGGCGCGACCGTAATCGACGTCGGCATCAATCGCGTGACCGATACCGAAGACGGCAAGAGCCGCATCGTCGGCGACGTCGCCACCGCCGAAGCGCTGGCCCATGTCCGTGCGATCACGCCGGTGCCGGGCGGGGTAGGGCCGATGACCATCGCCGTGCTGCTGCGCAACACGCTGGTCGCCGCCCATGCGCGCGCGGGCTTGCCCAAGCCGGCGGGGCTGTGAGGGCAGGCCGGGCCGCGCTGATCGCGGCCAGCCTTTTCGCCTTGACGGCGGCGCGCCCGCCGATGCGCTATCAGCCTGATCCCAGTTCGGTCTTCGCCGCCGAGATCGCCTTCAACCGGCTCGCCCAGCAGAAGGGCCAATGGACCGCCTTTCGCGAAACCGCCGCCGAAGATGCGGTGATGTTCGTGCCGCAGCGCGTGCTCGCGAAGCAATGGCTGAAGGGCCGCGCCGATCCGCCCGGATCGGTGACATGGACGCCCTCCACCATCCATGTGTCCTGCGACGGCAACCTCGCCGCCAGCACCGGCAACTGGAAGCGTCCGGACGGAACGGTCGGCTATTTCACCACCATCTGGCGCCGCGACAAGAATGGCGCGTGGAAATGGATCCTCGATCATGGCGACACGCTCGCCAACCCGCGCGAGGCACCTGAATTTCTGGTCGGCAAGGTCGCCAGCTGCAAGCGTCGCGGTGACGGACCGCCCGCCGAGGGCAAGGCACAACCGCTCGCCGATGACAGCCTGACCTGGACCGCTGATATCGCGACGGACGGCAGCCGCCGCATCACCGTGCGCAGCTGGAACGGCACCGATTATGACGTGGTGATCGACGACAAGGTGGCGGCGCCGGGCGCATGATCGAACTGTTCATCTCCGCCTTCGTGACCTTGTTCGTGGTTATCGACCCGCCCGGCTGCGCACCGATCTATGCGAGCCTGGCCACCGGTGCGACCGCCGCGCAGCGCCGGGCGATGGCCGTCCGCGCCGTCGGCATCGCCGCCACTATCCTGCTGATCTTCGCGTTGTGGGGAAAGCAGCTGCTGGGGCTGCTCGGCATTGCGCTCGACAGTTTCCGCATCGCCGGCGGCATCATGCTGTTCATCATCGCGATGGACATGGTGTTCGAAAAGCGCACCCAGCGCCGCGAAGACCGCGCCCACAAGATCGCCGAAACGCCTGAGGTCGAAGACGTTTCCGTCTTCCCCATGGCGATGCCGATGATCGCCGGGCCGGGGTCCATTGCTACCGTCATGCTGCTGATGTCGCAGGCGGAAGGGCTCGGCGAGCGGCTGGTCGTCATCGGCGCGGTGCTGGTGACGCTGGTGCTGATGCTGGGATCGCTGCTCGCCGCCGGTCCGATCATGGCGCTGCTCGGCGCCAAGATCGAGGCGGTGATCACCCGCCTGCTCGGCGTGCTGCTCGCCGCGCTGGCGGCGCAGTTCGTGATCGACGGGGTGAAGGCGAGTTTTTGAGCGCAGTCGAGACACGCTTCTCGACTACGCTCGAAGCGAACGGAGATATGTTTACGCCCGCACATCGCTCTCCGTCACCGGCGCGATCTTGATTTCGACCCGGCGGTTGCTGGCCTTGCCCTCTTCGGTGCTGTTGGATGCGATCGGCTGGGTCTCGCCGAAACCGCGCGTCGCGATCCGCGCCGACTGCACGCCGTGCGAGGTCAGATAATCCGCCACCGATTGCGCGCGCCTTTCCGACAGGCTCTGATTATAGGCGTCCGCCCCGTCGCTGTCGGTGTGGCCGTACACGTCGACATAGGTTTTGGGATATTGCGACAGCACCGAGGACACGTCGTTCAGCGTCGGCTGGAACTGCGGCTGCACCGCCGCGCTGTCATAGCCGAAGGTGATGCCCGACGGCATGCGCAGCACCAGATTGTCGCCGTCGCGGATCACGTCGACGCCGCTGCCCGCCGTCTCCTCGCGCAGCTTCTTCTCCTGCGCGTCCATATAGGCGCCGATGCCCGCTCCGGCGACCGCGCCTATCCCAGCGCCCAATATCTTTTCGGTCCGGTCATGCCGCCCGCCGACCAGATCGCCGAGCAGATAGCCGCCCAGCGCGCCGCCGATGCCGCCGATCGCCGCCTTGGAGATCTGGCGCTGGCCGGTGTTCGGATCGGTGGTACAGGCGGCGGTGGCGAGCATCGCGGCCAGACCTGCCGCGCCCATGAGGCGATGAGAAATCCGCATAAATTTGAGTTCCCTTATTATCATGCGCCCGTTCGGGACGGATGCACCCCCCAATGGTCGAGGAAGCCCCCTTGTTCCACAAGCGAACTGAACGGCGGATGATGCGATGGTTGTGAAACTGCAAGAAACAGGGTTATAGGGCGTAGCTGACCGCCATGGCCACGATCCCCCCGCATACTCCGACGCCCTTTCCCTGGGTCGACCTCCTCATCATCCTGGCGCTGGTGGCGCTGAATGGCGTTTTCGCCATGTCGGAACTGGCGATCGTCTCCGCGCGCCGGCCCCGGCTTCAGGCGATGGAGAAGGCGGGGCGGCGGGGCGCGCGGACCGCGTTGAACCTTGCCAGCGATCCGGGCAAATTCCTGTCGACCGTGCAGATCGGCATCACCCTGATCGGCATCGTCGCGGGCGCCTATTCGGGTGCCAGCCTTGGCGGACCCGTCGGGGAGCGGTTGCAGGGCTTTGGCCTGTCGCCCAACACGGCCGAAAATGCCGGCTTCGCGCTGGTGATCGGCTTCACCACCTATGCTTCGCTGATCATCGGCGAGTTGGTGCCCAAACAGTTCGCCCTGCGCGCCCCCGAGCCCATTGCGGTGCTGGTCGCGACCCCGATGCTCTGGTTGTCGAAGGTCACTGCGCCGATCGTGCTGGTGCTGGACGGGTCGAGCGCGCTGATCTTCCGCCTGCTGGGCCTGACCCGCGAATCGGAACATCATGTGACGGCGGAGGAACTGCACCTGATCGTTGCCGAAGCCAGCAAATCGGGCGTGATCGAGGAAAGCGAGCGGGCCATCATCTCGGGCGTCGTGCGGCTGGCCGACCGGCCGGTGCGCGAGGTCATGACGCCGCGCATGGACGTCGACTGGATCGACATCACCGCCGACGAGGGCATGATCCGTGCCCGGCTGCTCGAAACCCCGCACACGCGGCTGCCCGTGGGTCGCGGGACGGTCGAAGACATAATCGGCGTGGTGCAGGCGCGCGACATCATGACGGCGCTGTTCCGCGGCGAGCCGCTCAACCTCGAATCGCTGATGCGCCGCGTCGACGTCGTGCCCGATCAGGTCGATGCGATGGATGCGCTGGAAGTGCTGCGCCGCGCCGACGTGCCGATGGTCATGGTCCATGACGAATATGGCCATTTTGAAGGGATCGCGACGCCGGCCGACCTGCTGTCCGCGATCGCGGGCGATTTCGCGTCCGACCGGGACCAATATGACGAACCGGATGTGGTGGAACGCGACGACGGCAGCCTGCTGGTGTCGGGCCAGATGCCCGTCGACCTGCTGGCCGATCGTATCGGCATCGACCTGCCTGAAGACCGCGACTATGCGACGGTGGCCGGCCATGCGCTCTGGCTGCTGAAGCGGCTGCCCGAAGTGGGCGATTATGTCGACGATCAGGGCTGGCGGTTCGA
>DATFDS010000277.1:0-11581 GCA_035251955.1 Sphingobium sp.
GGCCGCCCGAGATCCCAGCCTTCGCTGGGATGACGGCCCGTTGGGCCGTCACAGCGGAATATTGTCATGCTTCTTCCAGGGATTTTCGAGGCTCTTGTTGCGCAGCTTGCGCAGGCCAAGGGCGATGCGTTTCCGCGTCGAATGCGGCTGGATCACCTCGTCGATGAAGCCCTTGCTCGCTGCCACGAAGGGGTTGGCGAAGCGGTCTTCATATTCCTTCGTCCGCTCGGCAATCTCTTCGGGCGTCTTGCCACGGAAGATGATCTCGACCGCGCCCTTGGCACCCATCACCGCGATCTCGGCGGTCGGCCAGGCATAGTTGAGGTCGCCGCGCAGATGCTTGGATGACATGACGTCATAGGCGCCGCCATAGGCCTTGCGGGTGATGACGGTGATCTTCGGTACGGTCGCCTCGGCATAGGCGAACAGCAGCTTGGCGCCATGCTTGATGATGCCCGAATGTTCCTGCGCGGTCCCCGGCAGGAAGCCCGGCACGTCGACAAAGGTCACGATCGGAATTTCGAACGCATCGCAGAAGCGCACGAACCGGCCCGCCTTCTTGGACGAGTTGATGTCCAGCACGCCCGCCAGCACCATTGGCTGGTTGGCGATGATGCCCACCGTCTTGCCCTCGACCCGGCCGAAACCGCAGAGGATGTTGCCCGCATGCGCCGGCTGCACCTCGAAGAAATCGCCCTCGTCGACGACCTTGCGGATCAGCTCATGCATGTCATAGGGCTGGTTCGCATTGGCCGGGATCAGCGTGTCGAGGCTGTCCTCAAGGCGATCCCACGGATCGGCGCTCGGCCGCTCGGGCACCGGCTCCTTGTTGGAGGCGGGCAGGAAGTCCACGAAATCGCGTACCGCCAGCAGCGCTTCGATGTCATTTTCGAACGCCACGTCCGCGACGCCCGACTTGGTCGTGTGCGTCACCGCGCCGCCCAGTTCTTCCTGCGTCACGACCTCGTTGGTGACGGTCTTCACCACATCCGGGCCGGTCACGAACATGAAGCTCGAATCCTTCACCATGAAGATGAAGTCGGTCATAGCGGGCGAGTAAACCGCGCCGCCGGCGCACGGCCCCATGATGACGCTGATCTGCGGCACCACGCCCGAAGCCAGCACGTTGCGCTGAAAAATCTCCGCATAGCCACCGAGCGAGGCAACGCCTTCCTGAATGCGCGCACCGCCGCTGTCGTTGAGGCCGATCACGCGCGCGCCGACCTTCAGCGCCATGTCCATGATCTTGCAGATCTTCATCGCGTGCCGTTCGGACACCGCGCCACCGTAAACGGTGAAATCCTGCGAAAACACGAAAACGAGCCGGCCGTTGATCGTGCCCGACCCGGTGACCACACCGTCGCCGGGGATGTGCTGCTCATCCATGCCGAAGTCGATGCAGTTATGCTCGACATACATGTCCAGCTCTTCAAAGCTGTCCTCGTCCAGCAGCACGTCCAGCCGCTCCCGCGCTGTCAGCTTGCCTCTGGCGTGCTGGGCGTCGATGCGGCGCTGGCCGCCGCCCAGACGCGCGGCTTCGCGCTTGGCTTCCAGCTGTTCGATAATGGCGAGCTTCGACATATAACGCTTCTCTCCGGCTTGTCGCGGACGTCTCTGTCCGCCCCCTTTTCAGTCTTCGGCATTTTTCGCAAATGCAATTTTGCTAATTTGCAAATCGCGATTTTGCAAATTATGACCGGCCGATGGCTCGTGGCAACCGAATCTTCGCAGGACCGCGCCTGCGCCAACTCCGGCTGGACCATCGCATGGATCAGGCGACGATGGCGCTGGCGCTGGGCATTTCCGTCTCCTATCTCTCCCAGCTGGAAAATGACGACCGGCCGCTGACCGCCAAGGTAAAGGCTGCCGTCGCCAGCGCCTTCCCCACCGACTGGGCGAGTTTCGACAGCCGCGAGGAAGAACAGCTGCTGGGCGCCTTCACCTATGCGTTGGCGCACCCCGAGTTGCCGGGCGCACCGATGGAGCCTGAACGGATCGAGAAACTGCATCTGCAATTTCCCGAATTCGCCGCGCGCTACATCGACCTCTACAATGCCCATATGCGCGCCAATGAGCGCATCAACATGATCGAAGAGGCGATCGCCAACGATCATGCCGTCCAGGCGCGCCTGCCCTGGGAGGCGGCGCGCGACTGGTTCCATGAAGCGGGCAATTACGTCCACGCGCTGGACTGCCTGGCCGAAGATATGGCGGCAAGCTTCACCCAGGGCCAGGTGCTGGACGAAGGGATGCTGGTCGAGGCGCTGGCGAGGCGCCATGGCATCGAGACGCTGATCGCCGACACGCCCGATTCCGCGCTGCGGGCCTATTCGGCGAGCGACCGACGGCTGTTCGTCAACGCGGCGCTGCCGACCGAAAGCCGCAAGTTCATGCTGGCGCATCAACTCATGATGCTGGAAGGCCAGGCGGTCATCGCCGATGTGGTCAACCGCGCCGCCCTGCCCGTCGAGGGCGCCGACCGGCTGCTCGCCATCGGCCTTGGCAATTATGCCGCGGGCGCGCTGCTGATGCCCTATGCCCAGTTCCGCGAAGCCGCGCGGAAGGTGCGTCATGACATCGACCGCCTCTCGCGGCGCTTTGGCGTCAGCTTCGAACAGGCCTGTCATCGCCTTTCCACGCTGCAGCGCCCCGGCCTGCGCGGCATCCCCTTCTTCTTCTGCCGGGTCGACATGGCCGGGAACATCACCAAACGGCACAGCGCCACCCGCCTGCAATTCGCCCGCTTCGGCGGAGCCTGCCCCTTGTGGAACGTGCATGAGGCGGTCGCCATTCCCGACCGGATCAATGTCCAGCTCGGCGAAACGCCGGACGGCGTGCGCTATGTGTCGATGGCCAAGGGGCTGGTGAAGCCTTCGGGCAGCTATTCGCGGACCCCCCGCCGCTTTGCGGTCGTACTGGGCTGCGAAATCGCCCATGCGGCCAATTTCGTCTATGCCGACGGGCTGCAGCTGGAGATGGAGGGCGCGGCGACGCCGATCGGCATCACCTGCCGCCTCTGTTCCCGCCAGGGCTGCGACCAGCGCGCCTTTCCGCCCGCCGACCGCCCGATCCGCGTCGATCCCGACAATCGGCAGATCGTGCCTTACTGGATCGGCTGAACCCAGCTTGCGGGAACTGGCCCTGTCGAGCGGCAGCCCAATGGACTAGTCATGCAGAGATGATCGATCCCATGCTTGCGATGCCCCGAATAGCCGAACTGCAGGCCGACTTGTCGGCCAAGGGATTCGCGCGGATCGCGGGCACGGACATGCTGGCCCTGCTGGGGGCACAGTCCGCCGCCTGGGAGGCTTTCGCGCGCAGCTGGGACGATCTGGGTCCCGATCTCTACATGGCCGATGGCGGGCGCTATCGCCGGCGGCGCCATGCCACTTTCCGCCTTGCCGAAGGACATTTCACCCCCAAGCCGCACCAGCCCCACTTTCAGAGCCGGGACTATAATCCGCTCAACGGCGACGTGCAGCGCTGGTTCGATCCGGTAAGGCCGGACACGATCGACAATGGCGTCATGCAGGCGATCTTCAGCTTCTGCGCCCAAAGCTTCGACCGCCCCGGGGGGAAGCCCTGGCATGTCGAAATGCACCAGTTCCGCATCGAAACGCAGAAAGGCCATGTCGGCCGCCCGACGCCGGAGGGACTGCACCGCGACGGCGTAGACTGGGTCCTCGTCATGCTGATCGAACGCTATAATGTGCGCGAAGGCGTGACCAGGATCGGCGCACCCAACGGAACGGCGCTCGGTGAATTCACCCTCGCCCGGGAAGGCGACACGATGCTGATCGACGATCACCGCATCCTGCATGGGGTCACGGAAATCCATCCTGTGGACAGCACGCAGCCCGCATGGCGCGACGCACTCGTGGTGACTTTCGTCGCCGACCCTGAGTGACCGGCGAACCGGCGCTACTTCAGAAGAACCAGCTCTTCGGCCATGCTCGGGTGCAGCGCGACCGTGTCGTCGAACTGCTGCTTGGTCAGGCCTGCCTTCACGGCGATGGCGGCTGCCTGCAGTATCTCCGGGGCGTCGGGGCCGATCATGTGCAGCCCGACCACGCGGTTTGTCGTCGCATCGACCACCATCTTGTAAAGCGCCCGTTCGTCGCGGCCGGCCAGCACATTCTTCATCGGGCGGAAGTCCGACGTATAGACCTTCACCGTCCCCAGCCTGTTCTTCGCCTGCGCTTCGGTAAGGCCCACGCCCGCGAGTGGCGGATGGCTGAACACGGCCGAGGGTACGCAGTCATAGTCGACCGTGCGTGGATTGTCGCCGAAGACCGTGTCGGCAAAGGCATGGCCTTCCCGGATCGCCACCGGCGTCAGCTGCAGCCGGTTGGTGACGTCGCCCACCGCATAGACGCTCTCGCAGCTGGTGCGGCTGTGCTCGTCCACCTTGATCGCGCCCTTCCCGTCCAGTTCGACACCGGCATTTTCAAGGCCTAGGCCCTCCACATGCGGTTGCCGGCCGGTGGCGAACATCACTGCGTCGCACGGGATCGGATCGCCGTTCCTGAAGTGCATGCAGAGCGTGCCGTCCGCATTCTTCTCGATCCGGTCCATCTCCGCATTGAAGCGGAAGACGATGCCCTTCATCGTCGAAATCTGCAGCAGCCGGTCGCGTATCTGCTCGTCATAGCCGCGCAGCAGGGTGGAGGACCGGTTGACGATCGTGACATGGCTGCCGAGCTCGTTGAAGATGCCGGCAAATTCATTGGCGATATAGCCGCCGCCGACGATGATCGTGCGCTTGGGCAGCTGTTCGAGATGGAAGGCTTCGTTGGAGGTGATGCCATGCTCGGCGCCTTCGGTGGCGGGGAGGATGGGCCAGGCACCGGTCGCGACGAGGATATATTTGGCGGAAACTTCGCGCCCGCCGGCCAGCTTCACCGAGTGCGGACCCGTGATCGTCGCGCGTTCGGGGATCAGTTCGACATTGTGGCTGCTCAGCGTATTCTTGTAGAGCCCTTCGAGCCGGTCGACATCGGCCAGCACATTGTCGCGCAGCACCTTCCATTCGAAATCGCAATCGGGCACATTCCAGCCGAAGCGGCGGGCGTCCTTCAGATCCTCGGCGAAATGCGCGCCGTAGATGAGCAGCTTTTTCGGCACGCAGCCGCGGATGACGCAGGTGCCGCCGACCCGATATTCCTCCGCCACCGCGACCTTCGCGCCATGCGCGGCCGCGACGCGCGACGCGCGCACGCCGCCCGATCCTGCGCCGATGACGAAAAGGTCGAAATCATAATCGCTCATGCCTGCCTCCGCTGGGATGAGCCGCGATATGGCGGCGTCCCAGCGAAGTTACAAAGACTTTTGCGAATTCATCCCCCGCCCAGCGCCAGGTCGATCAGCGCCATGGTCGACGGGTCGAAGCCCTTGGGGCCTTCCGCCTCGATCGACCTGGCGATTTCCTTGCCCAATTCGACGCCGAACTGGTCGAAGGGGTTGATCCCCATCAACACCGCATTGGCGAAGGTCCGGTGCTCGTAAAAGGCGATCAGCGCGCCCAGAGCGTCAGGGGTAACGTCATCGAGCAGGATCGTGGTCGAAGGCCGCCCGCCCGGATAGGCGCGTGCCGGATCGGCATCATTGTCCTTCCCCCGCATCAATGCGGCCCCCTGCGCGAAGCAGTTGACCAGCAGCGCCCGGTGATGCGCCGGATCGAGCGCATGGCCCGGCTCGATCGAGGCGATGAACTCCACCGGGGTCAGTATCTTGCCCTGGTGCAGCAGCTGGAACACCGCATGCTGCGCGTCGGTGCCCACGCCGCCCCAGGTGATCGGCGCGGTGGGGCCGTCCACCGGCTTGCCGTCGCGGGTCACGCTCTTGCCGTTGCTCTCCATTTCCAGCTGCTGGAGATAGGATGGCAGCAGCCGCAGCCGCTCGTCATAGGCGAACAGCGCACGGGTCTGGCATCCCAGCAGACGCGTATAATATTGATCGATGAAGGCCGCGATCAGCGGCGCATTTTTGGCCGGCTCCGACAGGCGGAAATGCCGGTCCATCGCCGCAGCGCCTTCCAGCAGGCTTTCGAACGCATCCCAGCCGAGCGCGAGCGCGGCCGGAAAACCGATCGAGGACCAGAGCGAATAGCGCCCCCCGACACTCTCCGCAAACGGCAGGATGCGCGTTTCATCGACGCCCCATTCGATCGCCTTGTCGGGCGAAGCGGTAAGCGCGATCACGCGGCCATAGGGGTCTTCCACGCCGGATTCGACCAGCCAGTTGATCGCGCTCGCGGCGTTCAGCATGGTTTCGGTCGTCGTGAAGGTCTTCGACGCCACCGCGATCAACGTCGCCTCCGGATCGAAGCGCGCGATCGCCCGCTCGAGCGCGGTGCCGTCGACGTTGGAGACGATCGCCACATCATAGCGCGCGCCATCCCCGCCCAGCGCATCGATGATCAGATCCGGTCCCAAGGCCGATCCGCCGATGCCGATATGCAGGATGTGGCGGATCGGGCCCAGCGCCTCTCCCTCGATCGCGTCGATCAGCGCGCGCATCCGGGCATGCAGCATCTTCGCGCGGGACACGCTTTCCGCATTGCCTTCGCCGCGTTCGGCCGGGTGCTCGGCCGCACGGCCCTCCGTATTGTTGACGGGCTCGCCGGCGAACAAGGCGTCGCGCTGCGCGGCAAATCCGCGCTCATCGGCCAGTTGGAGAAACCCGTCGAGCAGTTCGCTCGTCAGATGCGTCTTCGACCAGTCGAACCTAAGCGCCCCCTGTCGGAGCGTGAATTTGGTGAGCCGGTCGGGATCGGCCGTGAAGATGGTCTTGAGATCGGGCTGCGGAAGCGCCGATATGGCCTCCAGTGCAGGGCTGGACATGGACGGATAAATCCTCTTTGCCGTTGATCGTTACCGACGCTGCACCTGTCGATTCTTCCTCCCTTTAGCCAAGCGCAGCGCGCAATGCACCGCCTCGCATGCTTGACGGCGGGTTTCCCAGGCAGC
The DNA here is from genome assembly GCA_035251955.1 of Sphingobium sp. GTDB lineage: Bacteria > Pseudomonadota > Alphaproteobacteria > Sphingomonadales > Sphingomonadaceae > Sphingobium. The sequence continues at coordinate 6,969 of DATFDS010000277.1, forward strand.
AAAAGCCGCAGCGGCCTGTTTTCAGGGCCAATCGAAGGACTAGACGACCAGGCATGAGCGCAAAATCCGAAACGCGGGACTTCCTTTGGTTTCTCGCCAAGCTGGCGGTGTTCGTTTTCGTCCTGCGCAGCTTCATAGTGTCCCCCTTCAACATCCCGTCGGAATCGATGCAGCCGCGCCTGCTGATCGGCGACTATCTGCTGGTTGCCAAATGGCCCTATGGCTATTCGCGCTACTCGCTACCCTTCGGGCTGCCGCTGATTCCGGGCCGTATCCTTGCCTCGACCCCCGAGCGCGGCGACGTGGTGGTGTTCAAGGCGCCGCCGAACCAGAAAAATGATTATATCAAGCGCGTCATCGGTCTGCCCGGCGACATGATTTCGGTGCGCGGCGGCACTGTCTATCTTAACGGCCAGGCCATTCCCAGGCAGAAGGTCGCGGACCTGGTCATCCCCGTCACGCCCAATATGGTGGACGCGGCCGCGAAGGATGGCAGCCCGTCCCCCTGCTATCGCCCCAGGTTCGAGGAAGATGCGCCCGAAGGCGGCCGCCAGTGCCGCTATCCGCAATATCGCGAGACCCTGCCGGGCGGCAAAAGCTATAATGTCCTCGACCTGGTGCCCGACGGCGCGGCCGACGACCGTGATACGATTTTGGTGCCCGAAGGTCATCTCTTCATGATGGGCGACAATCGTGATCGCAGCGCCGACAGCCGTTTCCCGGCGGTGGATGGCGGCGGCATCGGCCTTGTCCCGCAGGAAAATCTGGTGGGCAAGGCGATGATTTCCGTCTTCTCGACCGACGGCAGCGCGAACTGGCTGTTGCCCTGGACCTGGTTTACCGCCGCGCGGTGGAACCGGATCGGGGAAGGATTTTGAGTAAGCCCGACACGGCCGGCTGGCTGGCGGACCTGATCGGTCGGGCACCGAAAGACGCCGGCCCCTTTCATCAGGCGCTGACTCATGGCAGCGCCAATGCCGTCAATTACGAGCGGCTGGAGTTTCTTGGCGACCGTATCCTCGGCCTGCTGATCGCGGAGTGGGTCTATGATCGCTTCGCCACCGAACCGGAAGGCAAGCTGTCCCGCCGGTTCAATGCGCTGGTGTCGGGTGAGACCTGTGCCGAAGTCGCCCGTGCCGCAGGGGTGCCGGCGCATCTCGTCCTCGGCAAGCAAGCCCGCGACGATGGCGCCGCCGACAGCGACAATGTGCTGGGCGACGTCATGGAAGCGCTGATCGGCGCGCTCTATCTGGAGGGCGGCCTTGAAGAAGCCCGCACGCTGGTTCGCCGCCTCTGGGAGGACCGCGTCGACACCCAGGCCAGCGCGCCCAAGCACCCCAAGTCCACGCTTCAGGAATGGGCTGCCGCCAACAAGCGCAAGCCGCCCGAATATGCGTTGACCGATCGGTCCGGTCCGCACCACGCGCTGCGCTTCACGGTGACGGTGAGCATCAAGGGCGCGGGGGAGGCGAGCGCAACGGGCGGTTCCAAGCAGGAAGCGGAAACCGCTGCGGCGAAGGCGCTGCTGGATAAGTTATCCGCCTGACGCGCCCACCCTTCCTTCGTTCGCCCTGAGCCTGTCGAAGGGGGCCTTTCTTCCTTCTTCCGAGCGACCCATGCCCTTTTGGACTTACATGCTCCACTGCGCAGACCGCAGTTTCTACATAGGCCACACTGACGACCTGCAAACCCGCGTAGCCCAACATGAGACAGGTGCAATCCCCGGCTACACCCAAAACCGCCGCCCAATAAAACTTGTCTGGTCGCAGGAGTTCGGAACTCGTATGGAGGCGCTTGAAGCCGAGCGTCAGATCAAGGGCTGGAGCCGGGCCAAGAAACTGGCGCTAATTCGTGAAGACTGGAAACGTATCTCCACTTTAGCGCGCTCAAAAGAAAATTAAGGCGCTTCGACAGGCTCAGCGCGAACGGAGTATAGTTTGGAAGGCTTAGAAATTCAGCAACATTGCGGCGTCGTGGCCATCGTGGGCGCCCCCAATGCCGGCAAATCGACGCTGGTGAATGCGCTTGTCGGCCAGAAGGTGGCGATCACCAGCCCCAAGGCGCAGACCACCCGCACCCGCGTCATGGGCGTCGCGATCGAGGGCGACGCGCAAATGGTGCTGGTCGATACCCCCGGCATCTTCGCGCCCAGGCGCCGGCTCGACCGGGCGATGGTGCAGGCCGCCTGGGGCGGCGCGCAGGGCGCCGACCTGATCGCGCTGATCGTCGACGGCAAGGCAGGGCTAGGTCCCAAGATGGAGCCGATCATCAACGCCCTGGCCGCCCGGCCGGAGAAAAAATGGCTGATCCTCAACAAGGTCGACATCGCCATCAAGGAAAAGCTGCTGGTTCACACCCAGCGGCTTTACGAACAGCTCGACATTGCGGAAACCTTCTTCGTCAGTGCCACGACCGGCGATGGCCTTGCCGAACTCAAGACCGCCTTCGCCAACGCCATGCCCGAAGGCCCCTGGCACTTCCCCGAGGATCAGGTTTCCGACGCCACCGACCGGATGCTGGCGGCGGAGATCACCCGCGAGCAGCTCTATCACCAGCTCCACGCCGAACTGCCCTATGCCGCCGCCGTGGACACGGAAAAATATAGCGAGCGGGACGACGGCTCGGTCGAAATCCATCAGCAGATACTGGTCGGCCGCTCCAGCCAGCGCGCCATCGTGCTCGGTAAGGGCGGCCAGAGGCTCAAGGAAATCGGCTCAAAGGCCCGCGCCGAACTGGCAAGCCTGCTGGGCGTCAAGGTCCACCTCTACCTGCACGTCAAGGTGAAGGAAGATTGGGAGGACGACCGGTTTATCTACCGGGATATCGGGTTGGATTGGGTGGAGTAGAGCCACAACTCCACCCCCGTTCGCTTCGAGCGAAGTCGAGAAGCGGATAGGACGCGCTTCCCATTTCTCGACTACGCTCGAAACGAACGGGAGGCGGACTATTCCGCCGCCGCCTTCTTCTTAGCAGGCGCCTTCTTCACGGCAGGCTTCTTCGCCGCGGCCTTTTTCGCAGGCGCCTTCTTCCCCTTCTTCGCCGGAGCCGCCGCGGCCCGCGTGTCGATCAGCTGCGCCGCCTCCTCCAGCGTCAGGGCATCCTGCTCAATGGTCTTGGGCAGCGTCGCGTTGGTCGTGCCATCGGTCACATAAGGCCCATAGCGCCCCGCCATCAGCTTGATTTCAGCCTCCGTGCGCGGATGCCTGCCCAGCACCTTGAGCGGCTCACGCGAGGAAGACCCACGCCCACCCTTGTTCGCCGCATCGGCCAGCTTGGCGACGGCGCTGTTCATCCCCACCTCGAAAATCTCGGCGGTGGAGGACAGCCGCCCATATTTGCCGTCATGCAGCAGATAGGGGCCGAACCGCCCGATATTCGCGACGATCGGCTTCCCCGTCTCCGGATGCAGCCCGACCTCACGCGGCAGGCTCAGCAGCTTCACCGCCCAGTCGAGCGTCATCTCCCCATCGGGCAGATCCTTGGGAATGGAGCCGCGCTTGGCCTCCTTGCCCTCGCCCATCTCGATATAGGGACCGAAACGCCCGGATTTCCGGACGATATCCTGCCCGGTTTCGGGATGCCGGCCCAGCACCTCCGGCCCCGTATCCTCGCCGCCATTGCTGCCGCCGGGCTGCCCGAACTTGCGCGTATATTTACACTCGGGATAGTTGGAGCAGGCGATGAACGCGCCGAAACGCCCGCCGCGCAAGGACAATTGCCCGTCGCCGCACGTCGGACAGGCGCGCGGGTTGCTGCCGTCCGCTCGTGGAGGGAACAGCATCGGCTCCAGGAACTTGTCCAGTTCGGCGGTGATGTCGGAGGGCTTCTGCTCCATCACCTCGGCGGTCTTGGGCTTGAAGTCGCGCCAGAAGGCTTCCAGCACCGCCTGCCACTGCGCGCGGCCGCCGGAAATCTCGTCCAGCTCGTCCTCAAGGCCCGCCGTGAAGTCGTAGGACACGTAACGCTCGAAGAAGCGCTCCAGGAACGCCGTCACCAGCCGCCCGCTCTCCTCGGCGAAGAAGCGGTTCTTCTCGATCCGCACATAGTCGCGGTCCTTGAGCACCTGCAGCGTCGAGGCATAGGTGGACGGACGCCCGATCCCCAGTTCCTCCAGCTTCTTGACCAGCGATGCTTCCGAATAACGCGGCGGCGGCTGGGTGAAATGCTGCTCGGCGCTCACCTTCTTCTTGGCCGGAGCATCCCCCACGGCCAAGCGCGGCAGCAGCTTGCTGTCGTCATCTTCCGCATCGTCCCGGCCCTCTTCATAGAGCGCCAGGAAGCCCGGAAAGATTACCACCTGCCCGGTAGCGCGCAGAGCATGCTGCCCTGTCCCATCCACCATATCGATGACCGTCCGCTCCAGCCGCGCCGACGCCATCTGGCTCGCCAGCGCCCGCTTGAAGATCAGGTCATAAAGCCGCGCATGATCGCCCGAACCCACCTTGTCCCGATAAAATTCGGTCGGACGAATCGCCTCGTGCGCTTCCTGCGCATTCTTCGCCTTGGTCTGATATTGGCGCGGCTTTTCTGGCAGATAGCCGCCGTCATAGCGCTCCGCGATCGCCTTGCGCGCGGCCGAGATGGCGCTGCCGTCCATCTGCACGCCGTCGGTA
>DATFDS010000278.1:0-3049 GCA_035251955.1 Sphingobium sp.
GGCGAAGGTGCCCTGCGGCAGGTTCAGCAGCGCGGCCAGCATCTGGCCGGTCTGGTTGCTGTCGTCGTCGATCGCCTGCTTGCCCAGGATGATGAGGCCAGCGCCTTCCTCTTCCTGCACCTTGGCGAGCAGCTTGGCGACGCCCAGCGGCTCCACCTCGTCGTCGGTCTGGATCAGGATCGCGCGGTCCGCCCCCATGGCGAGCGCCGTGCGCAGCGTTTCCTGCGCCTTCGCCACGCCGATCGACACCGCCACGACCTCGGTCGCCACGCCCTTTTCCTTCAGGCGAATGGCTTCCTCGACCGCGATCTCGTCGAACGGGTTCATGCTCATCTTGACGTTCGCAAGGTCCACGCCCGTCCCGTCCGCCTTCACGCGCGGCTTCACATTGTAATCAATCACCCGCTTCACGGGCACAAGGATCTTCATCTGCACATCCTCCGTTATTCACGCCAAGTCCGCCAATGCGAACACGGGCGCGGGCAGCCCGTTTCCGGACCACCCGCACCCTTTGGTGTCTTGTTCAGGCGAAAAGCTGCGTCAGGCTGCCTTCCTCACTTCCGCCACGATCTTCTTCGCTGCATCGCCCAGATCGTCCGCCGGGACGATGGCCAGGCCCGAAGCCGCGAGAATGTCCTTGCCCTGCTGGACGTTCGTGCCTTCCAGGCGCACGACCAGCGGAACCGACAGGTTCACTTCCTTGGCGGCGGCGACGATGCCATCGGCAATGATGTCGCACTTCATGATGCCACCGAAGATGTTGACGAGAATGCCCTTCACCGCCGGATCCTTCAGGATGATCTTGAAGGCCGCGGTCACCTTCTCCTTGGAAGCGCCGCCGCCGACGTCCAGGAAGTTGGCGGGGAATTCGCCGTTCAGCTTGATGATGTCCATGGTCGCCATGGCCAGGCCCGCGCCGTTCACCATGCAGCCGATATTGCCGTCCAGCTTGATGTAGGCGAGGTCATATTCCGAAGCCTCGACTTCCGCCGGATCTTCTTCGGTCAGGTCGCGCAGTTCGGCGATATCCTTGTGGCGGAACATGGCGTTGCCGTCGAAGCCGACCTTGGCGTCCAGCACCAGCAAATTGCCCTGCTCGGTCAGCGCCAGCGGATTGACTTCGATCTGCTCGGCGTCGGTGTCCAGGAACGCGGCGTAGAGTGACGAGGCAACCTTGGCGGCCTGCTTCGCCTGATCGCCCGACAGGCCCAGAGCGGCAGCAACGGCGCGGCCGTGGTGCGGCTGGAAGCCCGCAGCCGGATCGACCGAGAAGCTGTGGATCTTTTCCGGGGTCGAGTGGGCGACCTCTTCAATGTCCATGCCGCCTTCGGTCGACACGACGAAAGCAACGCGGCTGGTGGCGCGGTCGACCAGCAGAGCGAGGTAGAATTCCTTCGCAATGTCGGCGCCGTCGGTGATGTAGAGGCGGTTGACCTGCTTGCCCGCTTCGCCGGTCTGGATGGTGACCAGCGTGTTGCCGAGCATGTCGGCCGAGTGGGCCTTCACTTCATCGAGGTTGAAGGCCAGGCGAACACCGCCCTTCGCTTCTGCGCTAAGTTCCTTGAACTTGCCCTTGCCGCGACCACCGGCGTGGATCTGCGACTTCACGACGTAGAGCGGCCCGGGCAGCTTCTTGGCGGCTTCGACGGCTTCCTCGACGGAGAAAGCGGCGTAGCCGGCGGCGATCGGCGCGCCATATTTCGCCAGCAGTTCCTTCGCCTGATATTCGTGGATGTTCATGGGCCCGGCCCGTCCTTTCCGCTGAAACTTGATGGTCAGCGGCTAAGCACAGGCGGGAATCCAACACCAGCGAATTTCGCAAAATGACTTTGCAAAATTGCAAAACTCGCGAAGCAGGCTGGCCAGGATTATTGCGAAATCACGTCAGAAAGCGCAGACGATCGCCGCCTTGCTGGTGACGGTGAAAATCTCCGGATCCTCCAGCGCGCGCAGCTTGTAGAGGAACCGGTCGATCGTCATCTCCTCGATGTGGGACTTGCGGAGCGATGCCAGCGACTGGATCCGCCGCAACTGCGCCAGGCTCAGCCGGTCAACCATCTTTTCCGCCATGCAGGCGGCCATGCGGGGCGAAATCCCCGCCTCCACGAGGCCGGCACGCACCCGCGATTCGGGCGACACGGTGGCGCAGGATGACAGGAGCAGGGCAGCGGGCAGCGCGGCTGCGGCAAGGCGAAGGGATATGGTCGTCATCCCCTCTTCATGGCAAGCAGAGGCTGAACGAAGACTAAACGGGTCCCCGCCCCGCACTCGGCCCGCAGGAGAACAGGCATGGACAGAATTTTCACCGCATTCGCCCACCGCATCGCCAGCCTGTCGGGACAGCCGCTGTCCTTCATCCTGGCCGTTGCGCTGATCCTGCTGTGGCTCGGCACCGGTCCGCTCTTTCATTATTCCGATACCTGGCAGCTGATCATCAACACCAGCACGACCATCGTCACCTTCCTGATGGTGTTCCTGATCCAGAACGCGCAAAATCGCGACGGATCAGCCATCCAGGCCAAGCTGGACGAACTGATCCGTGCATTGCAGGGTGCGCGCAACGACTTCATCGGCATCGAGCATCTGACCGAAGTCGATCTCGAACAGATCAAGGCGGTGCTGGAAGAAGAGAATGGCGGCGACCCAAGCCACCGCCAATCGATCGAACGCCTGATCCAAAGGCGATGATCGCGGCGCCGACGCCGCTAATGGGCGAAGGCTACGATCCGTTCATTCTCCTGCCGATAGGCGTCGATCTGCTCTGTATAGCCGCGAGCAAGGCCTTCATAGGCTGCGCGGCCCTTTTGCGACCGGCTCATCTGAGCCCGGATCAGGGATACCTGCTGTCTGTGCAGAAGGTAATTGACATCCATCTCCCCGGTCATTCTTGCCCTCCTACCTTATCGCTCAAAGAGACTGGTGAGGTGCCGCAACCCTTGGTGAGTCGTCATTCCGGCGGAGCGACCATAGCACCGGACAATCCAGGAATCGATTCAGTCCGACGCATCACCGGAGCGGTCCGCCGGACCGGGATCAATTCCCCGTGCGC
>DATFDS010000279.1:0-5315 GCA_035251955.1 Sphingobium sp.
GCCTCCTTAACCTTGTACCGCTAATCGGATGCTCAGTTGAGGAGTATCCATGTCCTATATGTTTCAGGACCTTATGGGCCTTGCCCTGGCGACGCTGCTGGCGCCGCTGGTCTTGTACCTGCCCGGCCTGGGCCTCGTCCGGCTGCTGAACCGGGTGGGACTTGCCGTCGAATCCTATTGGCAACGCATCGGCTGGGCCATGCTGCTGGGCCTCGCCCTGCTCCCCGTCTTCGACATACTGATGATCCGCGCGCTGGGCATGCCGGGCCTGGTCCTGCTGAACATGCCTCTGGCAGTACTGGGACTTCCATTATTCAAGGATCGGCCTGCGCGTTCATTAGCCGGTCCCACCGCGCTCGCGCTGATCTGGTGGTTCATCTGCGCCTGGAGCTTTGTCGACTTCGACATTGATGGCCGGCTCTATCAAAGCCTGATCGTGCTAGACATGGTCAAGCATGCAGCAGTGATCGAGCAGATCGTTCGCCAGGGCATTCCCTTTTCCGATCCCTTTTTCGCCCGAGAGGGGATCGCGGGCTATTACCATTATTTCTATGCCTGGCCGGCAGCGGTGCGGTGGATTGGCGGCGCTGCGATCAGTGCCCGCATGGCGTTCAGTGCCACCGCATTCTGGACCGGAGCCGGCATCATCGCCCTGCTCTGGCGCGTAGCCGCAGACGCTGCATTCATTCGCCCCGGTCGCGGCCGGCGACTTCTCATGCTGGCGATCCCGCTCTGCTTCGTGGCTGGCGCCGACCTGCTGTTCATGCTGCTGCGCTACCTAGTCGTCGGCCGGATCGAACCCGAACTGGACAGCTGGAACACCGAGATCCGCACTCTCGGAACGTCGGTACTTTGGGTGCCGCACCATGTGGCGGCCATGATCGCCGCATGGACAGGTATGCTGCTTGCAGCCCGTGCCCAATCGAGTGAACGATACGCAAAAGCTGCCCTCGCGCTGGCGGCCGGTGCCGCCTTCGCCACGATGTTCGGTGAATCGGTGTGGATCGCCCTCACCATCGCGCCGATGCTGGCGGTCTGGGCTTGCATCCGGCTTACAAGACGCGATTTGACGCTGGTGATCGCGGGCTGCGTCGCGCTGCTCCTGTCTCTGCCGCAGCTTCACGACATGCTGGTCGGCCGCGCGCCGGAAAGATTCCCGATCGCCTTTGGCGTGCGGATCTTCACCGTGATTTTCGCCGAAAACTCGTTGACGGCACAAATATGGTGCCTGCTGTTGCTGCCGCTTAATTATGGTCTGGAATTCGGCCTGTGCGGGCTGGGCGCCTATCTCTACTGGCGCACGCGACGGCGGCCGAAGGATGAGGGCCTGCTGGTCAGGCAATTGCTGCTCTGGAGCACGGTGACATCATTACTGGTGGCAAGCTTCGTGAAGTCCGTCATCATCAATAATGACCTGGGCTGGCGCGCCGTCCTCTTTGCCGTCATGGCGGTCCTGGTCTGGACATTGCGCCTGGCACAAAGCGTCCCCTCGCTACGCAAGCTCCATCCTCTCGCGTTGGCTCTGCTGATTTTGGGATCAGTCGGAACGGCGTGGGACCTGTTCGGCTTGCGCCTCATTCGCCCGCCGCTGTTCCCTGTACGCCCGATCGAGGTCAATAATTCGCCGCCCATCGCCTATGCGCTGCGAGCGGCCTATGGTTGGGCCGACGAGCATCTGCAGCCGGGGACCGTGCTGCAGCATAATCCTGCCATAACCCTGCGTGTCCTGGATTTCGGACTATATGGCAGCCACTGGCCTGCCGTGGCCGATGAGCAGGCCAATCTGTTCGGAGCCGGCGCGCAGGCTACCGCACAGCGGATGGCGGCGCTGAAGCCGCTGTTCAACGGCAGCCTTGCTCCGGACGAGATGATGCGCCGCGCCCGCGAGGAACGCGTCGACTATCTGCTGTTCACGATGCGCGATCCCGTCTGGCGCAAACAGGACGGCCCGCCTCGGACACTGCGGTGCGTCTATCGCACACCGCTCCTGTGTATCGCCCCCGTCGAGGAGCAACGCTGATGACGACCGCTCGTAACATCGCCCTTCTGGCATTGACCTATGTCGCGGCCATCGCCCTGGGTTTCCTGCTGTACATCGCGCTGATCCGCAGTACCTTGCTGAGCAACATTTCCATTCTCTTTTATCGAGGGATCATGGTTGCCGCGATCGCGGCCGTGCTGATGCTGGTCGCCGGGGTGCTTCTGCGTCGCCACGTCCGGCTCGATCGACCCACGCTGGTCGGAGCCATCGCGCTCTCCCTGTCCTTCAACCTCTGCTTCCTGATCACCTTCCCGGTCACGTTCGACCGCTCCATCACCATGTTCCTGCTGGCGCGGATCGAGCGGGAGGATGGGCGGCTGGACAATGCCTCGCTGGAAAAGCTCTATATCCGGGAATATCTGCAGGACATGCGCCAGATCGACCGCCGGGTCGAGGAACAGCTGCTGTCGGGCAATATCCGCATCGACCACGGCCATATCCGCATCACACAGCAGGGGCGCCATCTGCTGGCCGGCGGGCGGACCATCGGCCGCTGGTTCGGCGCCGATCCGCGCTTCGTGACCGCGCCGCCCGCGCCCCCGCCCACCCATTAGCCATTTGTCAAAGTTTCCAGCCTATTCACCTTTTTCAGCCATATTTGATCGGCCTCTTTGTTGGTGGCTGGGCCGATCGGAACATGCCGGCGGAGAATTATGAGCGCGTTTGGACGGAAGAATGGACCTGCCGGGATCAAGCCGGGATTTGGCATAGCCCGACCGATGCAGGGCGGCGCGCCGGGGCAAGAGGCACGCGGGGGCGAACAATTTCCGCCGCTCGACATGGCGCCCTTGCCCGGTGACACGCCGATCGACCCGCTATCCGCGCCGACCGGCCAGATGATGCGCAACGCCGATGCGATGCAGCGCCTGTCGGACCGCGCCAATGCCGAGCATCTGCCCGACGCCGGACCGCAGGGCTTTGAAGCGTCGGTCCACAAGATCAAGGAACAGGTCCTCCCCCGCCTGCTGGAGCGTGTCGATCCCGAAGCGGCCGCGACGCTGAGCAAGGATGAACTGGCCGAGGAATTCCGGCCGATCATCATGGAAGTTCTGGCGGAACTGAAGCTGACGCTCAACCGGCGCGAGCAGTTCGCGCTGGAAAAGGTGCTGGTCGACGAACTTCTGGGCCTTGGTCCGCTTGAGGAGTTGCTGTCCGACCCGGATGTCACCGACATCATGGTCAACGGCCCTGACCAGACCTACATCGAAAAAAAGGGCAAGCTGACCATCGCGCCGATCAAGTTCCGCGATGAGGAGCATCTGTTCCAGATCGCCCAGCGCATCGTGAACAAGGTCGGCCGCCGCGTCGACCAGACCACGCCGCTGGCCGACGCCCGCCTGCCCGACGGCTCGCGCGTCAACGTGATCGTGCCGCCGCTCAGCCTGCGCGGCACCGCCATCTCGATCCGTAAATTCTCGGCCAAGCCGATCACCATCGACATGCTCGCCCAATGGGGAGCGATGAGCACGAAAATGGCGACCGCGCTGAAGATCGCCGGCGCCTGCCGCTTCAACATCGTGATTTCGGGCGGCACGGGCTCGGGCAAGACGACGATGCTCAATGCGCTGTCGAAGATGATCGATCCGGGCGAGCGCGTGCTGACCATCGAGGATGCGGCCGAACTGCGCCTGCAGCAGCCGCACTGGCTGCCGCTGGAAACCCGCCCGCCGAACCTGGAGGGCCAGGGCGCGATCACCATCGGCGATCTCGTCAAGAACGCGCTGCGCATGCGGCCCGACCGGATCATCCTGGGCGAAATTCGTGGCGCGGAATGTTTCGACCTGCTCGCCGCGATGAACACGGGCCATGACGGCTCGATGTGCACACTCCACTCCAACTCCCCACGCGAGTGCCTGGGTCGTATGGAGAATATGATCCTGATGGGCGACATCAAGATCCCCAAGGAAGCGATTTCCAAGCAGATCGCGGATTCAGTCGACCTGATCGTGCAGGTGAAGCGTCTGCGCGACGGCTCGCGCCGCGTCACCAACGTGACCGAGGTGATCGGCATGGAAGGCGACGTCATCGTCACGCAGGAACTGTTCAAGTTCGAATATCATGACGAGGATGAAAGCGGCCGGATCGTCGGGGAATATCGCTCGATGGGCCTGCGCCCCTATACGCTGGACAAGGCGCGGCAATTCGGTTTCGACCAGCCCTTCCTGGAAGCCTGTCTGTAACGCACTGATTTGTCTTCCTCACTTGCATCGGACATGCAGGGACGGCACATCGGGGATCCCCAATTGAGAGGATTCCCGATGAACCGTCTCGCCCGACAGAGCCTGCTGCTGGCAGGCCTGCTCCTTCCCGTCCTTCCACTGGCGGCGCAGCATGTCGATCATGCCGGCCATGGCGCTTCGCACGCCAGAGATCCGATGGCGGCCGCCATTGCCGCGCCGAGCCGAACGCCCGCCAACGTCGCGCGCGACAAATATCGGCATCCAGCTGAAACGCTCGCCTTCTTCGGTGTCAGGCCGGACCAGACGGTGGTGGAATATTCGCCGAGCGGCGGCTGGTATACGGAGATATTGGCGCCGCTGCTGAGCGCCAAGGGCACCTTCTACGCCTTGCAGCCCGTGGGCCGCAATCTGGACGGCTACAAGACCTTCCTGGCCGCCAAGCCGGACGTCTATGGCAAGGTGAAGCTGGTGCCCTTCCCCGACCAGCTCAGCCTGATCCCGGCGGGCAGCGTCGACACGCTGCTGACCTTCCGCAACATCCACAATATGGTGATGAACGGGACGGAGGCAGCCACCTTCAAGAGCTTCTACGACCTGCTCAAGCCCGGCGGCATATTGGGCGTGGTCGACCACCGCCTGCCCGAGGCACGGGACAGCGCGCTGGAAAAGACGAGCGGCTATCTCAAGGTGTCGACCATCCGTCGTCTGGCACAAGCGGCGGGCTTCGAATATGTCGGATCGTCGGAGATCAACGCCAACCCCAAGGACACGGCGGATTGGGAAAAGGGTGTGTGGACGTTGCCGCCGACCCTGCGCAATGGCGAGGTCGACAAGGCCCGCTATCTCGCCATCGGGGAAAGCGACCGGATGACGCTGAAATTCCGCAAGCCGGCGAGCTAAGCACTTATGGCCTCGCTCCTGCCCGCGCAGGGGAAAGTTCCATTGCCGCCCTAAGTGTCTGCGCCGAAATTAAGTTGAGTGATATCAGCGTCCTAGCTTGACAGCGTGGGTGGCCGTTGATTCCGGGGTTTCGCCAAAAACTACCTGGATTTCAACGATGTGGACTGACATCACTCGCGGGCACCATGCCCGCA
>DATFDS010000280.1:0-12550 GCA_035251955.1 Sphingobium sp.
GGCGCGGAATATAATATTCCGGTCACGCTGCTGGCGAAGAAAGGCCAGGTCTATCTGGGCGTCGACGGCAACTACCGTTCGCACTGGAACTCCAACGCCTCGCCGTCGATCTACACGGAAGTGAAGGGCTATGCGCTCACCAACTTCCGCGCCGGCTTCCGGGGCGAAGGGTTCGACGTCTTCGGGTGGGTCCGCAATGCGTTCGACGTGAACTATATCGAAAATCTGCAGGTTGCCCCCGGCAACACCGGCCTGATCGCCGGCCAGCCTGGCGACCCGCAGACCTGGGGCGGAACGATGAAATTCTCGTTCTGATATTCAGCGATTTTCACCCCCGGCGGGAGCGACAAAGCTTTGTCGCTCCCGTTCTTTTTTAGAATGAGATTTCCTGCCGTCACCCCGGGCTTGACCCGGGGTCCCGCTTCTTGCGGCAAGCGCTATTCGGAGGGAAAGCGGGACCCCGGATCAAGTCCGGGGTGACGAAGGTCGCATTATCCGCCCGATTTGCGCCCGCGCGCGCGCTGCTGTAGAGCGCGTCCATGTCCACGACCTTCACGCTCGACACCTCGACCAGCCGCGCCAATCCGACGCCCGCGCCGATGAAGCGCCTGACGGTGCCCGCCATCCAGCGCCGCAAGTTCGATGGCAAGACCGCCGAGCCGCTGGTGATGCTGACCGCCTATACCGCGCGGCAGGCGCAGCTGCTCGATCCGCATTGCGACATGCTGCTGGTGGGCGATTCGCTAGGCCAGGTGATCTACGGCCTGCCCTCGACCCTGCCCGTCACGCTCGACATGATGATCGCCCATGGCGCCGCGGTCGTGCGGGGCAGCTATCATAGCGTCGTGCTGGTCGACATGCCGTTCGGCAGTTACGAAGCCTCCCCGGTGCAGGCCTTTGCCAGCGCCAGCCGCGTCATGGCCGAAACCGGCTGTGCCGCCGTCAAGCTGGAGGGCGGTCAGGCGATGGCCGAGACCATCGGCTTCCTCAGCAGCCGCGGCATACCGGTGATGGCCCATGTCGGCCTGACCCCCCAGGCCGTGAACGCGCTCGGCGGCTATGGCGCGCGCGGCAAGAGCCAGGAGGAACATGCCAAGATCATGGCCGACGCTCGCGCCGTCGCCGATGCCGGCGCCTTCGCCGTCGTGCTTGAAGGGGTGATGGAGGATCTGGCGATCGCCGTCACCGACAGCCTCGACATCCCGGTCATCGGCATCGGCGCATCGGCCCATTGCGACGGCCAGGTGCTGGTGGCCGAGGACATGCTGGGCATGTTCGAGCGCACGGCGCGCTTCGTCAAACGCTACGAAAATCTTGCCGAAACCATCAGCGGCGCAGCCGAACGCTACGCCGCCGAGGTGCGCAGCCGCAGCTTTCCGACCGAAGATCAGGTCTATCGGCCCAAAAAGTGATTTGCGTGAAGGCCCGCCGCCGCTATTGATCGCGCCTTCCGCCTGCCTTTTCTGATTGATTTCTGGAGATCCAAGTGGCCCTGACGCCGCAAAATAGCGAAGCCTTCATGCGCGAGGTCGATGAGGCGGTCCGGCAGGACCAGCTTCTGACCTTCTGGCAGCGCTTCGGCCGATGGGTCATCGGGATCGTCATCGTCGGCCTGGCGGCGTTTGGCGGCTGGCTTTATTGGCAGCATTACAGCCAGACCCGATCGCAGGCCGTGTCGGAAGAGATGGACAAGGCGGTCGTCGCGGCCGTTGGCGGCGGCACGCCTGACGCCAAGCAGCTCGACACGCTCGCCAATGCCAGCCAACCCGGTTTCCGCGCCGGTGCACAGTTGCTCAAGGCCGGCACCGCCGCGCGCAAGGGCGACGGCAAGGCCGCGATCGCCGCCTACAAGGCGATGGCGGCGGACAACGCGCTCGACCAGCCCTATCGCGACCTGGCGCTGATCCGCCAGACCGCTCTGGAGTTCGAGACATTGCAGCCGCAGCAGGTGGTCGACCGGTTGAAGCCGCTGGCGGTGGAAGGCGCGCCCTGGTTCGGCAGCGCGGGTGAACTGGTGGCCATCGCCTACATGAAGATGCGCAAGCCTGACCTTGCCGGGCCACTGTTCGCTGCCATGGCAAAGGACGAGAATGTACCCCAATCGATCCGTTCACGCGCGCGACAGATGGCTGGTCTATTGGGGATTGATGCGGTCGACACGCCGGCCGAACCGGGACAGGGATGAAGATAAGCGCATGGGGATGCACAGCATGACGAATTTCGCGGGCACGCGCCGCGCCCTGACGGTTGCCGCGATGGTCGCGCTGCTCGCGGGCTGCGGCGTCATTGGCGGCAAGAAGGGCGGCCCCAAGACCCCGGTGGTCGGCAATCGGGTGTCGATCCTGACCAACGAGCAGGGCGTGGAGGTCGATCCCACGCTGGCCGATGTGCCCGTATCGCTGCCCGAGCCCCTGGCCAACGACCAATGGTCTCAGCCCGGCGGCGACCCGTCCAAGGCGATGGGCAATCTGGCGCTTGGGTCATCGCCGGCCAGTGCCTGGAGCAGCTCGATCGAAGGCAGCACGCCGCGCGCCCGCCTCGCCTCTCCGCCGGTCGTTGCCGGCGGCAAGCTCTATGTGATCGACGCGGGCGCGCATGTCATCGCGTTCGACGCGAACAGCGGCGCGAAACTGTGGCAGACCGCCCTCCCCGCCGAAGGCAGCGGCCGCGCGCTGTTCGGCGGCGGTGTCAGCATCGTCGACGACAAGCTGTTCGCCAGCACCGGCGTCGGCGACGTTGCCGCACTCAGCGCCGCCAATGGTTCCATCCTGTGGAAGAAGCGCCCCGGCGGCCCGCTGCGCGGCGCGCCGACGCTGGCGAACGGCCATGTCTATGTCATGGGGCAGGACAACCAGATTTTCGCGCTCAACCAGAGCGACGGCGAAGTGCAGTGGACCGACAGCGGCACGCTGCAGGTGACGGGCGTGTTCGGCGTCGCCGCGCCGGCCGCCGCGCAGGGCACGGTGATCGCGGGCTACAGCTCGGGCGAACTGACCGCCTATCGCTATGAAAATGGTCGCACGCTGTGGGGCGACGCGCTGTCCCGCACCAGCATCTCGACGGCGGTCGCCACGCTTACCGACATCGACGCCAATCCGGTGATCGACCGTGGCCGCGTATTCGCGATCGGCCAAGGGGGCCGCATGGCCTCCTATGAACTGGTGAGCGGCCAGCGCCTGTGGGAAATCAACGTCGCCGGCATCTCGACCCCCTGGGTGGTCGGCGAATGGGTGTTCGTCGTCACCAGCGACGCCAAGCTGCTCTGCGTCGCCCGCGCCACCGGCAAGATCCGCTGGATCAGCCAGCTGCGGCGCTGGGAGAAGGAAAAGAAGAAGGCGAACGCCATCCGCTGGACCGGCCCGGTGCTGGCGGGCGGGCGCCTGGTGCTGGTGTCGACGCATGGCGACCTCAACTATGTCGATCCGGCAACCGGCAAGGTGCAGGCTGCGGTCGATCTGGATCGGTCGATGTCGCTGTCCCCCATCGTCGCGAACAGCACGCTGTATATCCTTGCCGACGACGGCAAATTGACGGCGTTCCGCTAACCACCGCAATGATGTAAAGCGTGCTCCTGCGAAGGCAGGAGCCCAGTCCAAGCCGTGGAACTGGGCTCCTGCCTTCGCAGGAGCATTGATATTTTCAAGCCTGGCTGACAGGCGACCAGATAAGGAACGGGCTCTCACCATGCTGCCCACAGTTGCCATTGTCGGGCGGCCCAATGTGGGCAAGTCCACCCTCTTCAACCGCCTCGTCGGCAAGAAGCTGGCGCTGGTCGACGACCAGCCCGGCGTCACCCGCGACCGGCGCGAGGGGCAGGCGAACCTGCTCGGCGTCGACTTCACCATCATCGATACCGCCGGTTATGAGGATGAAGATCCCCAGACCCTGCCCGGCCGGATGCGGCTGCAGACCCAGGCGGCGGTCGAAAGCGCCGATGTGGCGCTGTTCCTCATCGATTCGCGCGTCGGCATCACCCCGCTGGACGAGGAAATCGCCCGCTGGCTGCGGGAAGGCGACGCCCCGGTCGTGCTGGTCGCCAACAAGGCGGAAGGCAAGGCCGGCGACGATGGGGTGATGGAGGCGTTCAGCCTTGGCCTGGGCGAGCCGATCCCCTTCTCCGCCGAACATGGCCAGGGGATGGCCGACCTGTTCCAGGGCCTGCTCCCCTATATCGACCGCGAGGAAGAGGAAGAAGAGGCCGAGCCCGAGGAAGCGGATATCGAATCCGCGCCTCTCAAGCTCGCGATCGTCGGCCGCCCCAATGCGGGCAAGTCGACGCTGATCAATCGGCTGCTCGGCGAAAACCGGCTGCTGACCGGCCCGGAGGCGGGCATCACCCGCGACAGCATCGCGGTCGACTGGCAATGGACCGATACCGACGGCAACGAGCGCGCCGTCCGCCTGATCGACACCGCCGGCATGCGCAAGCGCGCCAAGGTGCAGGACAAGCTGGAAAAGCTCGCCGTGTCGGACGGGCTCAATGCGGTGAATTTCGCCGAAGTGGTCGTGCTGTTGCTCGATTCCACGCGCGGGCTGGAAGCGCAGGACCTGCGGATCGCCGACAAGGTGCTGGAGGAAGGGCGCGCGCTGGTCGTCGCACTCAACAAATGGGATACGGTAGAGCATGGATCGGCGCTCTACCAGGGCATCAAGCAGGCGCTGTCGGACGGACTGGCGCAGATCCGGGGCGTGCCGATCATGACCGTATCGGGGGCGACCGGCAAAGGCCTGGACGACCTCATCCGCGTCGCCTTCGAAACCCGCACCGCCTGGTCGCAGCGTGTTTCGACCGGCATCCTCAACCGCTGGTTCGAGCGCGCGCTGGAGGCGAACCCGCCCCCGGCTCCCGGCGGCAAGCGAATCAAGCTGCGCTACATCACCCAGAACAAGACCCGCCCGCCGACCTTCGTGCTGTTCGGCACGCGGCTCGATGAACTGCCCGAAAGCTATCGCCGTTATCTGGTCAACGGCATCCGGAAGGAATTGGGCTTCGGCGCGGTGCCGGTGCGCCTGACGCTGCGCAGCGCCAAAAATCCCTATGCCAGCAAATGATCCGGTTCATGTCGACGCGCGGGGCCTGAAATGCCCCTGGCCCGCGCTGCGAGCGGCGCGGGCGATGCGGTCGGCCGATGCGATCACGATAGAGGCGGACGATCCGATCGCCCCGCGCGAACTGGCGGCATTGGCGCAGCAACAGGGCTGGCGCTTCGCCGCAAGGGCGGAGAATCTTTTCTCGATCTCCCGCTAACATATTGATGCGGCGGCTTAACCTGCTGTTTACGCGCGGCGATTATCCTTGTGGAAGGAACAGGGAGTGTCGCAGGTGTCCTATCAAGATGCCGAACTGGTAAATTGGACTGAGTTCGCTCGCACGCGGGCGGAGCTGGGCAGCGCCTTTCTCCGGATTCTCGGCTATTTCCGGGAAGATGGTGACAAGGCGATCGGCGCGATCGAACAGGCGATCCGCGAGCGCAATGCCGTGGCACTGGTGACGCCCGCGCATACGCTGAAGGGCGAATCGGCGCAGTTCGGCGCCCATCGCCTGAGCGCCATGGCGGAGCGGATCGAGATGGTCGCGCGCCGCTGCGTGGAGACGCGTGAAGGGCCGGACGAACTGATCGAGATCGTGGTGGCCCTGCGCCCCAGCTTTACCGAGACGATGGCGCTGCTGGACCGCGACGCCAATCCGCTGGTCGCGCGGCGGCCGACGACGTTCGGGCGGCGGGCCGACGGAGCGCCCCAGGGCTTTGGCCGCGCAATCTGAACTCCACGCTCATCGCGTATTGAAATGAAACGGATCATGGCCCCATATGCGAGCCATGATCCGTTTTTCCGTTCTGGACCTGGTCCCCATCGTCGAAGGCAGTAACGCGCGCGCAGCGCTCGCCAGAGCCGCCGAATTTGCCGCCCATGCCGAAACGCTGGGCTTCCATCGCTACTGGGTGGCGGAACATCATGGCATGCCCGGCATCGCGTCGGCAGCGACTGCGGTGGTGCTGGCGCATATCGGACAGGCGACGTCCCGCATTCGCATCGGCGCGGGCGGCATCATGCTCCCCAATCATGCGCCGCTGCTGATAGCGGAGCAGTTCGGTACGCTCGCCGCCCTGTTTCCCGGCCGGGTCGATCTGGGCCTGGGCCGGGCGCCGGGGTCGGACCAGCGGGTCGCGCAGGCGATGCGGCGGACGCTCAACGGCGGCCCCGACGAATTTCCGCGCGACGTGATGGAGTTGCAGGCCTATTTCGCCGGCGACGCGCGCCTGGGCTTTCAGGCGACGCCGGGTGCCGGTGAGGATGTGCGGCTGTGGATATTGGGATCGAGCCTTTATGGCGCCCAACTCGCCGCCGCGCTCGGCCTGCCCTATGCCTTCGCGTCGCATTTCGCGCCCGCCGCGCTGGAGGAGGCCATCGCCATCTATCGGCGCGACTTTCGACCATCGGCTCAGCTCGACCGGCCCTATGTCATGGCCGGCTATAATATATTCGCGGCCGACACGATGGAGGAGGCGCAGTTGATCGCGACGTCCATGCAACAGGCCTTTGTGCGGCTGCGCACCGGCCAGCCGGGCAAGCTGCAGCCGCCCGTGCGCGACTATCGTGAAAGCCTGCCGCCCGGCGTGCAAGCGATGCTGGCCGACATCCTGCGCGCGAGCAGCATCGGCACCCAGGCGGAGGTGGAGCGCGACCTGGCATCCTTTATCGCGCGCACCGGGGTGGATGAGTTGATCCTGGGCGGACAGATATATGATTTCGAAGCCCGCAAGCGCAGCCTGGAGATCGCGATGGCTGCCGCAAAGGCGGCAGCGGGCTGACTCAGGCCGCTCTCAACCGTCCCCCGCTGAGCAGCTTCGCCATCCCCGGCCAGGTCCGGCTGAGCATCGTGCCCAGCAGCAGCACCGCAACCAGCACCAGCAGCGGCTGCACGATCAGATAGGCCGGATAGAGCGGCGAGCCGAGCTTGCCGAACAGCGCGCCCAAAACCGGCCCGCCGAGCCAGATCAGGATCAGGTGCGAACAGAAGAGGAAGAAGGCGAAAGGCTCGATCCGCAGCAGCATGCCCCGCGCCGGGCTGCCCGCCAGGCCCCAGGACAGGCGCCAGAAGGCGGTCGCCGCCGTAACCCGGACGACCAGGTCGAGCAGCGCGACCCCCAACCCCGCCTGCGGCGTCGCCTTCAGCGCGAAATAGAGCTGCACCGCCATCAGCAGGGCAAAGGGTGCCACCGCCGGCAGCCAGTGCAGCGCCGCCATCCGGTCCGCCAGGCCATTCCGGCGGGCGATCATCCCTATAGTGAAGAAAAAGAGGATCGACGGCCGCATCAGGATCGGCGGTCCCCACCCCATCAACTGCGCCAGCGCCGCGCCGCCCGCCACCGCCAGCAACATCCAGCCGGGCAGGCGAACCAGCAGCGGCGCCACGACCATGCAGAGGAACAAGTCGCGCAGGAAAGGCATCTGGACATTGATGTCGGGATTGCGGCTGACGATGAACAATTCCTGGAACATCCAGCCGATCGACACCGGGACCGGCGCGGACAGGCCGAGCAGCCAGGCCGCGCCCGACACGAACAGGATGGCGATGCCGTTCCACATGACCATGGGCAGCAATATGGTGTGCGCCTTGCGCACGACATGGCCGACGAAATTCTGCGTGCGGGACGAGCCGGCGACGAGCCAGCCGGAAATGAGCCCAAGCAGCGGCACCGCGCTGCGCCCGAAAATCTCCATCAACAGCCAGCGCAGGCTTTCCTGGGGCGTGCCGCGGGCAACCTCCAGGTCATGGCCGTTGAGGCCGGTCCAGGCATGCACATAGACCACGCCCAGGATGCAGATGACGCGGGCGATGGCAATTGCATCGGATCGGCGCGCGGCGTCGGCCGTGATCGTCTCTTGCAAGCGAAAATCCTGAATTGCAGCAGGCACCTAACGAAAGGCGCATCGCCAACGTTCCATCCCAGCAAATGGTCGATACGGACAGCAACGGATTCGCGCCATAGCAGGCGGGGGTCGACGCGGCGGGCGGTGGCGGCAGCGGGGTGGATCGGGTGAGTCGGCAAGCCGACACTTTCAGACCTTGCGCCGGCCCACCCCCCCGCGACGATAGCCAATTCTTTACCACTGGCCGGATAAAACCGGGTGGGTGTCGGCAAACCAGCCGGCGATCGGATGGAGAGGGCTTATGAGCCACATGCCAGGGGCTGCTGAATTTTCCGATTTCCGACCGCAGGCGCCGGCGGCCCTGCCGTCCGCCATGGGCGCGGTGTTCCAGATTGCCGGGTCCAGTTCCAAGGTGCTGATCGACGCCGCCGCCATCGCCGCGCTGGCGCAGGATGGCGACCCCTGCACCGCCATGGCGGGACAGGTCGGCAGCCAGGTCAAGATGCGTGTCGGCAATGCCTGGCTGATCGCGAGCGTCCGGGCGATGGCGCTCGATCGGCAGGAGCGCAGCCTGATGGTCGCCGACATCGACTTCCTGGGCGAAGGCGACGAGGAGAAGCTGACCGGCCGCATCTACCGTTTCCGCCGCGGCGTCACCCGCTATCCGGCGCCGGGCACGGACATCTATCCCGTGTCGAGCGCCGACATGCAGCAGATCTACGCCGCAGACGACCGGCCCCATGTGCAAATCGGCACCGTCTATCCGACACCGGATACCCGCGCGGCGCTTTATGTCGATTCGATGCTGGGCAAGCATTTCGCACTGCTGGGATCGACCGGCACCGGCAAGTCGACCAGCGCCGCGCTGATCCTGCACCGCATCTGCGACCTGTCGCCGCAGGGGCATATCGTCATGATCGACCCCCATGGCGAATATGGCGCGGCCTTCCAGCAAAATGGCGCTGTCTACGATGTCGGCAACCTGGCCCTGCCCTATTGGCTGATGAATTTCGAGGAGCATTGCGAGGTGTTCGTCACCTCGGAGGGCTCCGACCGCACGGTCGATTGCGACATCCTCGCCAAATGCCTGCTGGCCGCGCGGCAGAAGAACCGGCTCGCCGAGAGCATCGGGCGGCTAACAGTCGATTCGCCGATCCCCTATCTGCTGTCCGACCTTACCAACATCCTGCAGAATGAAATGGGGAAGCTGGACAAGGGCACAGGCGCCCTGCCCTATATGCGGCTCAAGACCAAGATCGACGAGATCAAGGCCGATCCGCGCTACAGCTTCATGTTCTCCGGCATGCTGGTCGCCGACACGATGCAGGAGTTCATCGCCAAGATCTTCCGCCTGCCTTCGGGCGGCAAGCCGATCTCCATCATCGATGTGTCGGCCATGCCGTCGGACATTACTTCGGTCGTCGTTTCGGTGCTGTCGCGGCTGGTGTTCGACTATGCCATCTGGGCGCGCGACGAACCGCAGCGGCCGATCCTGCTCGTCTGCGAGGAAGCGCATCGCTATATCCCCAGCAGCACGACCGGTGGCGGCCAGGCGGTGCGCCGCATCCTGGAACGGATCGCCAAGGAAGGCCGTAAATATGGCGTGTCGCTGGGCCTCATCACGCAGCGTCCGTCGGACCTGGCCGAAGGCGTGCTGTCGCAGTGCGGCACGATCATCGCCATGCGCCTCAACAATGATCGCGACCAGGCCTTCGTGAAGGCCGCCATGCCCGAGGGCGCGCGCGGCTTCCTGGACTCCATCCCGGCGCTGCGCAACCGGGAGGCGATCATCTGCGGCGAAGGCGTCGCGGTGCCCATCCGCGTGGCGCTCGACAATCTGGAGGAAGCGCGGCGCCCGGCCTCGGGCGATCCGAGCTTTACCGAGCTATGGCGTCAGTCGGGCGGCGAAGCCGATATTCTCGACCGCACCATCACACGCTGGCGCAGTCAGGGACGGTAAGCGCTAGCCGGTGGGCGCGATCCGTCCCGCCGGCTCTCCTTCCGCATTGATCGCCTCGCGACATTCCTCCTCATGGGGTGGAACCAGCAGCTGCGCCCTGCGCCAGCCGCCTTGCACATAATAAAGCACGGCCAGCAGCAGCGTGGCGGCCGAGCCGGCAGGAAAGCTGAGCCACAATGCGTCCGCGCCCAGGGCGCCATAGGTCAGCTCGTAGAAGCCGATGCGGACGACAAAGAGCGTGAAGGCTAGGATCAACAACGGCCCGACCACGACCCCATTGGCGCGCAGGATGCCGAAGAAGATCATCGAGCAGCCGAACAGCACATAGCTCCAGCTCGCGAGCAGCTGCATGTGCCAGGCGACCGCGATGGCCGGGCTGCCCGATCCCAGGAACAGCGCCAGGAGCGGCTCGTGGAACAGCAGCATCACCGCGATCATCGCGCCGGTGACGAACAGCAGATAACCGATGCCGTAAAAGGCGATCCGCCCCACCCGGTCCCAGCGCCGCGCGCCGATATTCTGCGCCGCCATGGCGCTGACCGCGCCGCCCATCGCCATCGCGGGCATCTGCAGATAGGTCCAGAACTGCTGCGCCACGCCATAGGCCGCCGTCGTCACCAGCCCTTCGCGATTGACGAGACCGATCATCACCAGCCCCGAGACCGACATGACGATCATCTGCAGGCCCATGGGCAGCCCCTTGACCGTAAGCAGGCGCACCTGCGCAGCGGTGGGACGCAGATAGGCGAGTTCCCCGCCCCTGAGCCGCAAGGGCAAATCCTTGCGATAGATATAGAGGATCACGCCGATCAGGCTGACAAAGCCCGCCACGGCGGTTGCCGTCGCCGATCCTGCAATCCCCATTTCCGGAAACGGACCCATCCCCAGGATCAGGATGGGGTTCAGCGTCAGATCGACGCCGACGCTCACGAACATGAAGATCAACGGCGTGCGCGCATCGCCCGTCCCGCGCAGCCCCATCATGATCATGACACCCAGCAAGGTGGCGGGCATGGCGATGAAGATCACCCGCAAATAGGTCAGCGCCGGGTCGAACGCTGCCGCCGGTGTCGCCAGCAACCTCAGCAGAGCGGGGGCACCGATCCAGCCGCCCAGCGCGACGGCCAGCGCCAGAACCGTGCAGAAGCCGATCGCCGATCCGAAGGCCTGGCGTGCCGCCTGCATGTCCCGCGCGCCATAGGATTGGGCGATGACCACCGTCGCCGCCATGCCGAAGCCGAAGACGACGGAGAACATCAGGAACATGATGATGTTCGCATTGGCTGTCGCCGCCAGCGCTTTTTCCCCCAGAAACCGCCCGACCCAGATCGCATTGATCGATCCGTTGAGCGACTGGAGAATGTTGGAGCCCAGCGTCGGCAAGGCGAACAACAGCAAGGCCCGGCCGATCGGCCCCTGCGTCAGATTCCCCGTTTTGACCCCTGCGTCCATGGCCCCCTCTTCTTTTGCTTTCGACGGCGATGAACGGATACCGATCAGGCGAGCCGTTCGAGCGCCGCTTTCAATCTTTCCGCTTCGGCCGCTTTTTCGGCATGATCCTCGCGCGCCTTGGCGACGGCTTCGGGCTTGGCCTTTTCGACGAAGCTGGGATTGGACAGACGTCCCGAGAGGCTGTCGCGTTCCTTCTCCGCGCTGGCCAGCGCTTTAGCCAGACGTGCCTTTTCGGCGGCAATGTCGATCACGCCTTCCAGCGGCAGGATGAAGGTGGCTTCGTCGATGACGATCTGCACCGATGCTCCGGCCGGCGCAGGGCTGTCGGTTACGATCTCCAGCCGCGCCAGCTTGCGCAGGGCGGTGAAATGCTGATTGATCTTGCCCTGCGTGTCGCCACTGGCATCCCGGACATAAGCGGTCAGCTTTGTGCCGGGCGCGATCCCCAGTTCATTCTTGGCAGCGCGGGTGTCGCCTACCAGCTTGATGAACCATTCGATTGACGCCTTGGCCTCCGGATCGATGTCCGCCTGGGGATCGGGCCAACGGGCAACGATCAGATTATCCTTCCGCTCCCCCAGCGCCGCCCATAATTCTTCGGTGATGAACGGCATGAAGGGATGGAGCATGACCAGAATCTGGTCCAGCACCCAGCCGGCGACTTCCCGCGTCTCCCTGGCCCATTCCGGTCCGTGGGGCGCAATGTCGGCTTCCTCGTTAAGCGTCGGCTTGATGCGTTCGAGATACCAGTCACAAAACTGATCCCAGACGAAATGATAGATGGCATTGGCCGCCGCATCGAAGCGCAGTTCCGCCATTGCCCTGTCGAGCGCAGCGACCGTCTCCACGACTTCGCCGATGATCCATTTGTTGACCGGCAGGGTTGCCTTGGGTGCCGCCACCGCAGTGCTCGCGCCAATGCCATTGGACATGGCGAAACGAGTGGCGTTCCACAGCTTGGTCGCGAAGTTGCGATAGCCCTCGACGCGCTTCTCATCCATCTTCACGTCGCGGCCCTGGCTTTCCATGGCGCTCATGAAGAAGCGCAGCGCATCCGCGCCGAACTTGTCGATGAGGCCGAGCGGGTCGACGACATTGCCCTTGGACTTGGACATTTTCTGCCCGTCCGCCGCGCGGACAAGGCCATGGAGGTAAAGCCGGCGCCAGGGAACTTCGCCCATGAACTCAATGCCCTGCATGATCATACGCGCATCCCAGAAGAAGAGGATGTCGAAGCCGGAGATCAGCAGATCATTGGGGTAA
>DATFDS010000281.1:0-3696 GCA_035251955.1 Sphingobium sp.
GTGCGGGTATCGACACCGTTGATGAAGAATTGCGCGCTGCTGATGCCCGGCACACCGCGCGCGGCCAGGATCGACGTGACCGCCGGGCTGGCAAGGATCGCCTTCGCCTGCGCGCTGTTCAGGATTTCCGTCTTCACGATCCGGTCCTCTATCCGGATCTGATAGCCGTCTACGGTCAGGCGAAACGGACCGCGTTCGAAGGTCGCGCCGGCGGTGAAGTTCAGCGACTTTTCCGGCGTCAGCGGCTTCGCGCCGAAAAAGCCCGCAATCGGATCATTGGGAGCCAGAAACTTTACCAACTGCGACACGAGATCGCCATTGATCGTGACGCTGGTATTCTGCGACGTGGAAAAGCCCTGCTGCGCCAGGGACGGCGCGCGGAAGCCGGTATTCACGCCGCCGCGCAGCGCGAAGCCGGGAAACAATTCATAACGGGTCGATATCTTGCCGCTGACCGTGTCGCCCGAACTGTCGGTATAATGTTCCGCCCGGCCGGCGACGCCGACAAACCAGGCGTGACTGATATTCGCGCCGACATCGACATAGGCCGCGAAATTGTTGCGCGTCAGGACAAAGGCGTCGGCAGGCGTGGTGCCGGTAAAGGACACCAGGCTCGCGGCCGGGCGCTGGCCGCCAAAGGCAAGCTGGAAGGGCGTCGTGCCCCGCGGGATGATATAGCCGCCGTCGCGATAGCTGTCGGGTTCGCCCGCCTTGTTCTGGAACCGCTCCCAGCGATGCTCGACGCCGAAAGCCAGCGTCAACGGTTCGGCCAGGCCGACATCGAACGTCCGACTGAAATCGACATTATTGACCCACAGGCTGGAAATCTGCTTGCCCATGAAGAAGCTGGTCTTGCTGCCGGGACCGATCGAGGGGTTGAGCGTGTCGACCGCGCCCAGCTTCACATCATCGCGGCCGAAGCTGCTGCTGACATCCACGTCCAGTCCTGCCAGGCTCGTGCGCAGTCCGGCCGTGACCTGAAAGTCGGTTTCCCAGATGCGGCGTTTGGCAAGAAAGCCGTTGGGGTAGAGTTCCGGCAGGGAATTCACATTGTTCGCATTGAATTGGCCGCGTCCATCCTTGATGTCGCGGTAACTCAGCGTCGAGAAACTGTAGAGCGTGGTCTTGTCGTTCAGCGGCAGTTCGGCATTATAGCTGCCATTGGCGATATAGTCGCGATTGGTACGGCCATAATTGCCCGCGCGGTCGCGGTTGATCGTGGCTTCGCGCGGGTCGCGCGACCCATCGGCCAGGCGCGGATAGAGATCGACCGAGTCCGGCACGATCGTACCGGAAGGATCGGCCCGGTCATGGAACTTGCCCTCGATCGCGAAGCGGATGAACCCGCCGTCCGCGCCCAGCCGCGTGCCGTAGCTGACCGACTGCTGGATCAGTTCGCCGCCCTTCTCATAATGGCTGCCCGCGGTCGTGGTGAATTCGCCCCCTTGCGGTGTTGCGTCGAGGATGAAGTTGATGACGCCTGAAATCGCGTCCGAACCATATTGGGCGGCGGCGCCATCGCGCAACACCTCTACCCGGCCGATCGCATTGGCAGGCAACAGGTCGAGATCGACCGGCGTGCTGCCGCCCGACACGCGGGAGAGATTGTTGATCAGCGAGGTGGTATGACGGCGCTTGCCGTTCACCAGCACCAGCACGTAATCGCCGCTCAAACCACGGATCGAAATCGGCTTCGCGCCCGAGGAAGTACCGCCCCCGCCCAGCGCCGGAACGGTCAGCGAGGGCACGATGTTGCCCAATATGTCCTTCAGGCCGACACGACCGGTCGCCTGCAGTTCGCGCGTGTCGATGACGTCGATCGGCACCGGGCTGTCGGCAACCGTGCGGGGCCGTACACCGCGCACGCCCGTCACGACGATCGCCGCACTTTCAGCGGTCGCTTCATCAGGTGCAGCGAAATTGGGTTCAGCGGCAAGTTCACTCGCCGCAGCCCAGGATGGCGCGGCGCTGCCGAACGCAACGGCAAGCGCGAAAGCAGAAGCGGACAGGCGGGGCAAGGTGGAAATGGACATGAATGCTTCCCTGATGAACATTTATCAGGGCAAGGGCTACTGACAGCATGACTGCAGGATAAGTAATTTAAACTGTATCCAGATTGAGTTTAACTTTAATAAGCAATGCTCATAAGCATATTTGAATTTCTGATGATTGCTGATCGCGAGCTTCCGCCATGCCGAAACAAGGCGGTGCCACTTCAGCAGCTTCAATAGCCCTATCAGCAGCCCTCGTTATTCACAGGGACCGCACTCGCCTATTCATCTTCCCTATCCCAGGCTTTTCAGGACGATATCATGAGCAATCGGCAGCTTCACCTTGGCGCCATCCTCACCGGCGTCGGCAATGATCAATATAATTGGCGGCGTCCCGATGTTCCGGGCGATGCCAGCATCGACATCAACTGGTATATCGACAATGCGAAGCTGGCCGAGCAGGCGAAGTTCGACCTTGTCTTCATCGTCGATTCGCCCTTCATCACGCCCGATACCAGCCCCCATTTCCTCAACCGCCTGGAGCCGCTGACGCTGCTGTCGGCGGTAGCCAGCCATACGTCGCATATCGGCCTCGTCGGCACGCTGACCACCAGCTATTGGGAACCCTATAATGTCGCGCGGCAATTCGGCTCGCTCGACCATATCAGCCGTGGCCGCGCGGGTTGGAACGTCGTCACGACCGGGCTTGAGGGCGCGGCGAGAAATTACGGGCGCGAGGAGCATTTCGATCATGCCCTCCGCTACGAACGCGCGCAGGAATTCGTGCGCGTGGTGCAAGGGCTGTGGGACAGTTATGAAGACGATGCCTTCCCGCGCGACAAGCAGAGCGGGGTGTTCCTGCACAAGGGCAAGCAACATGCCCTCAATCACAAGGGCAAGCATTTCTCCGTCGCGGGGCCGCTCGCCCTCACCCGTTCGCGCCAGGGTCAGCCAGTCATCTTCCAGGCCGGCGACAGCAGCGAAGGCCGCAATCTGGGCGCGCATATCGCCGAAGCGACCTTCGCCGCCTCACCCGATTTCGAATCCGGCCAGCATTATTATGCAGACCTCAAGGCCCGCGCCGCCGCGATCGGCCGCAACCCCGACGCCATCAAGGTGTTGCCCGGCCTCTTCCCCCTCATCGCCGACACGGACGAGGAAGCGCAGCGCATCGCCCGCGACCGGGCCGAAAATCTCGACATCGACAAGCTGCTGGTCCAGCTTGGCCGGGCGTTCAACTATCATGATTTCCGCCAATATGAGCTGGACGCCCCCTTCCCCGACCTGAGCGGCGTCACGCTCAACAGCTATAAGGGCCAGGCCGAAAGGCTGATCCGTACCGCGCGCGAACGGAAGCTGACGCTGCGCCAGGCGGCCTATCTGACGCAGGACATCAAGCAGTTCATAGGGTCGCCGGAAACGATTGCCGACGAAATCGAACGCTGGTTTACCGGCCGCGCGTCGGACGGCTTCAACGTCAATGTCGGCGCGCCCGACAGCTTCGCCCTGTTCCGTGAACGGGTGATCCCCATCCTCCAGAAGCGCGGCCTGTTCCGCACGGAATATGCGCATGACACGCTGCGCGGGCATCTGGGCCTGCCGGTGCCCGAGCATCGCCACGCCGCCGCGTCGGTCGCCATCGCCGCCGAATGAGCGATCCCATCACAGCCCGCGCCGATGTGCTGATCATCGGCGGCGGCATGGC
>DATFDS010000282.1:0-3667 GCA_035251955.1 Sphingobium sp.
GCCTCGCCGATCGCGTAGAGGCCGGGCACGCGCCGGGCCTCCATGCTTTGCGAGGACAGTTCGGCGGTCGAGATGCCGCCGATCGTGACTTCGGCCTTCGCGAAACCCTCGGTGCCGTTGGGCGTGAAGCGCCAGCCCGACAGGCGGCGCTGCGCCTCCTCCAGCTTGCGATCGGGCAGGTTGCCGATGTCGCCGGGCAGCGCGAGCCGTTCCGCCAGCGCGTCGGCCAGGCGATCGGACAGATGCGTGCGCAGCAGGGCGGCGAGCGTGCCGCGCGGCCGGCTGCGCTTGGCGTCAAGCAGCCAGCCCTGCGGCACATCGGGCAGGAAATCGAGCGTGATCGCCTCGCCATGGCGCCAATAGGAGGATATCTGCAGGATCGCCGGCCCGGACAGGCCGCGATGGGTGAGCAGCGCGGCTTCGCGGAAGGCGGTCTTGCCGTGGCGGGCGACGACGTCGGTCGACACGCCCGAAAGCGAGCGGAAGAGCAGATCCTCGCCCCCCAGCGTCAGCGGCACGAGCGCCGGGCGCGGTTCGACTATCTTGAGGCCGAACTGGCGGGCAAGCTCATAGGCAAAGCCGGTCGCGCCGATCTTGGGAATGGAGGGGCCACCGGTCGCAATGACCAGAGCCGGCGCCGACGCGGCCCTGCCGCCATGGCTGACATTGTAGCGCCCCTCGGCATGGCCGATCGCCGTGATCGCTTGGCTCAGCCGGATGGTGACGCCGCCGGCGGCGCATTCGTCCAGCAGCATGGCGACGATCTGGCGCGCGCTCTGGTCGCAGAACAGCTGGCCCAGCGTCTTTTCATGCCAGGCAATGCCATGGCGCTCCACCAGGGCCAGGAAATCGGCCGGGGTGTAGCGGCCGAGCGCCGATTTGGCGAAATGCGGGTTGGCCGACAGATAGCGGTCGGGCGCGGTGTGGATATTGGTGAAGTTGCAGCGCCCGCCGCCCGAAATCAGGATCTTCTTTCCCGCCTGGTCGGCATGGTCGATCACCAGCACGCGCCGGCCGCGCTGCCCGGCGACGGCGGCGCACATGAGGCCGGCACCGCCAGCACCCAGGACGATGGCGTCGAACTGATCGGCTTGGTCGGGCAAGGGTCAGCTGGCGGCGAGCGCGTCCATGATCTGGCGGACGGGCGTCAGGTCATAGCCCGCCGCCTCGGCCTTTTCGGTCAGCACCGCCGGATGATCGCCGGCGCGGGAGCGGGTCAGCGCCCAGAGCAGCGTGCTGCGCGTGCCCGATCGACAATAGGCCAGGACCTTGCCCTCGCCCGCCTGGTCGAGGCCAGCGGCCATGCCGTCCAGCTGCCAGGGCGCAAAGCCGCCATGCGCGACGGGCACGGCCACATAGCCAAGGCCGGCGGCCTTGGCAGCGGCCTCGATCGCGGCGCCGTTGGTCTGGCCCGGCTCCTCGTCATCGGGGCGGTTGTTGATGATCACGGTCACGCCCAGCGCCTTGGCTTCCTCCACCTGATCGACGGTGATCTGCGGCGAGACATAGAGGCGGTCGGTGAGCTGGCGGAACATGGGCTGAACTCCTTTGCGGACGCCATGCGCCTGTGGGAAGCGGGTTTCAACCCCTGTCAGAGATAGGGCCGGATCGCCGCCAGGAAGGCGTCGCCATAGGCATCGAGCTTGCGCTGGCCGATGCCGCTGATGTGACCGAGTTCGGCTAGGCTGGTCGGACGTTGCTCGGCCATTTCGCGCAGGGTCGAATCATGGAAGATGACATAGGGCGGCACCCCCGCCTCCTGCGCCAGTTCGCGGCGGCAGGCCCGCAGCGCTTCGAACAGCGGATCGCCGACCGGATTTTCCGCGCTGCCATTGCGTGCGCTCTTGCGGCGGCGCTCCCTGCGTGGCGGCAGGACCAGGCTCACCGCCTCCTCCCCGCGCAGGATCGGTCGGGCATTGGGGCCGAACATCAGCCCGCCATGTTCGTTAGTTTGCAAAGCATCTCTGACGAGCAACGCTCGTGAGACGGGGCGCAGCAGCGCCGTCTCTTCGCCATCGACGATGCCGTATACGGAGATCCTGTCGTGGCCACGTTCACGAATCCGGTCGGTCGCGGCGCCGGTCAGCACCTGTTCGATATGGCCCAGGCCAAAGCTCTGCCCGGTGCGATAGACGGCGGAGAGCAGCTTCTGCGCAGTCTGGGACGCGTCGATGCTGGCGGGCGGACTGAGGCAATTGTCGCAATTGCCGCAGGTGGCCGGCGGGTCTTCGCCGAAATGGCGCAGCAGGATGGCGCGGCGGCAGGTGCCGGTTTCGACCAGCCCGCCCAGCGCGGTGATCCGCGCGCGCTCACCCTGCTGACGGGCGGGGTCGAGTTCGGCGATGCGCATCCGCGCGCGGGCGAAATCCTCCGCCCCCCAGAAGAGATGCGCCTCGGCCGGCTCGCCGTCGCGTCCGGCGCGGCCCGATTCCTGATAATAGCCCTCGATCGACTTGGGCAGGCCCGCATGGGCGACGAAGCGCACGTCGGGCTTGTCGATGCCCATGCCGAAAGCGATGGTCGCAACCATCACCATATCCTCGCTGGCGATGAAGGCGGCCTGGTTGGCGGCACGCACCTGCGGATCGAGCCCGGCATGGTAGGCCCGGGTCGGGCGGCCGGTCTTGCCCAGCGTTTCGGCCAGCTTCTCGGTCGCGGCGCGGGTCGGCGCATAGACGATGCCGGGCCCTTCGCGGCTGGCGATCAGGTCCGCCAACTGGCGCGGCAGGCCGTCGCGCGGATGGACCGCATAACGAATGTTCGGCCGGTCGAAGCCAGAAATGACCAGCCCTTCGCGCGGGATGCCAAGCTGGACCAATATGTCCTCGCGCGTGTGCGCGTCCGCCGTCGCGGTGAGGGCAAGCCGGGGCACATCCGGAAATTCGTCGAGCAGCGGGCGCAGCAGGCGATAGTCGGGGCGGAAATCATGCCCCCATTCGGACACGCAATGGGCTTCGTCGATCGCGAACAGCGCGACATTGGCCGAACGCAGCAGGGTGCGGAACCCCTCCCCGCTCGCACGTTCCGGCGCGACATAGAGCAGGTCCAGATCGCCGTTGCGCAGCCGATCCTGCGTCTCGCGCCAATCGGTGTCGACGCTGGTCAGGCTGGCGGCGCGGATGCCAACCGACTGCGCCGCGCGCAGTTGGTCATGCATCAGCGCAATCAGCGGCGAGATGACGACGCAGCAGCCGTCCAGCGCGACGGAGGGCAGCTGGTAGCAGAGCGACTTGCCCGCGCCGGTCGGCATGATGGCGAGCGTCGGCTGGCCCGCCATGATGCGGCCGACCACCTGTTCCTGCACCCCGCGAAAGGCGGGAAAGCCGAAGACGTCGTGAAGCAGGGCCGGGATGTCGGGATTCATGCGCCGGCTGTAGCGGGTTGATTCGGCGAGGGCCAGCGTCAGGGTTCCAGCAGACAGCCCCAGCCCTGGCGATAGCGCGCGGCGCGGGAGGCGAGCAGCGGCACGCTGGCCTTCACCGTGCGCGATTCGGGATCGTCGCTCAGCGTCACCAGCGCCATGCCCGGTTCCTTGTCGCCCCTGCAGCTGCCGAGCGAGCGCCCCTCGACATAGCGGCAGGAGCAGGTGACGCGCGCGCCGAAGCCCGCCCCCACCTGCGCCTGGGCACGCAGCGCGCTCCAGTTCCAGGCGAGCAGCAGGACGGCG
>DATFDS010000283.1:0-4674 GCA_035251955.1 Sphingobium sp.
CGCGAGCCGGAGAAAGGCGACGCTGACGGCCGAGAGCGCGAGACCGACGATGAACGTCAGACGCGACAACTGCTCGGCGATCTTGCCGAGATAGACGATCAGCAGCATCAGCAGCGCCGCCTGCGCGAGCGCCAGCAGCCCGCGAAATATACCCCGCCTGATGTCGTCCAGCATGTGGATGCCATAGGCGCCGCCCTGAACGCCAAGCAGCACGTAAAGCGGCGACACCATCGCGAACATGACGAGGCCGTGCGGCTTGCCCGGTTCACCCAGCAGCGCGCCGAGCACCAGCCAGTTCGCCGCCAGGAAGGACAGGAACAGCCCCGCCAGATCCCCCAGCAGGCACAGCAGATACAGCCGCAGCCGCACGACTTCCTTGGAGACTGTGACTGGCTTGGAAAGTTTCACGTAGAGCCTGATCGTCCTTTGCCTGCCCGCCCCGTTGGCACCGGCGGGCCTGGGTTGCAAGGGAATGATGGCACCGACGTGCTCCTGCGAAGGCAGGAGCCCAGTCCCGCCGTCCGAACTGGTCCTGCCTTCGCAGAAGCACATGCGTTAGAATCAGAGGCTGAACAACCGCCCCAGCGCCTTATCCAGCATCAACAACTGCCACAGCAGCCGGCCATGATCGGCGATCCCGGACTTATGATCGGCCGCGATCTTGCCCAGCATCCTCGTATCGAACCAGCCCGTCTTCGCCAGCGCCGACCCGCCCGCAATCGCCGTCGCTTC
Organism: Sphingobium sp.; assembly: GCA_035251955.1. Taxonomy (GTDB): domain Bacteria; phylum Pseudomonadota; class Alphaproteobacteria; order Sphingomonadales; family Sphingomonadaceae; genus Sphingobium. The sequence continues at coordinate 733 of DATFDS010000283.1, forward strand.
CCCCGCCAGCGCACCCCGGAACCAGGCGCTGATCGGCGTCACGAAGCCCATTTTCGGCCGGTAGAGAATATCCTGCGGCAGATAAGGCTCCATCGCCTTCTTCATGAGATACTTGCCGCTATTGCCCCGGATGCGATGGGCGACCGGTAGCCGCGCGGCGAACTCGACCAGCCGGTGGTCCAGCAGCGGCTCGCGCGCTTCCAGGCTCACGGCCATGCTCATCCGGTCGGTCTTGGTCAGGATATCGCCCGGCAGCCAGATGCGGATATCGGCATATTGCGCCCGGTCGAGCGGATCGCGCGCGGGTGCTTCCGCCATGGCGCGGACATAGCGGTCCTCGGCGCGATAGGCGCCCAGGCGCGTGCGCATGTCCTGGCTGAACAGGCGCTGGCGCAGCGCATGCGGCGTCACGCCGACCGAGGCGGCATAGGCTTCCCCGCCCTCCCCCGCCAGTTCAAGGAAGGTCGACCTGGCGCGCAGCGGCCGGGGCGCCCAGTCCGCCTTGGGATACCAGCGGCCGAGCGCGCCGAACAACGGCTGGCGCACCGATGGCGGGATCAGGCCGCGCACGCGCTCCCCCTGCATTTGAAAGCGATGGCGGCGATAGCCGGCAAAGGCTTCGTCCGCGCCGTCGCCCGACAGCGCGACCGTCACCTGCTCGCGCGCCAGTTCGCACACGCGATAGGTCGGCAGCGCCGAAGCGTCGGCAAAGGGCTCGTCGAAATGAAAGGCGAGCGTGTCGGCAAGGCCATAATCGTCGGGCGAAACGATCCGCGAGCGATGATCGGTCGCGAACCGCCGCGCGATGCGGTCGGCATAGGCGGTTTCGTCCAAACTGGCGACGTCGAAGCCGATCGTGCAGGTCTTGACCGCCTGTTTCGACGCTTCGGCCATCAGCGCGACAACGCTGCTGCTGTCGACCCCGCCAGACAGGAACGCGCCCAGCGGCACGTCCGCGACCATGCGCGACCGCACCGCCTGCCGCATCAACGCGACCAGTTCCTCCTCCAGCGCCTCCGGCTTCGCCTTGCTGCGCTCGGCAAAGCTGACATCCCAATAGCGCTGCGGCTGGGGCATGGGCCGGCCGCGCACCAGGCGCAGCGTCTCGCCGGCACCCAGCTTGCGCACCCCCGCGACCAGGCAGGCATCGTCGGGCACATAGCCATAGGCCATATAATCCTCGACCGCCGACAGGTCCGGCGCCCGCCTGAGCAGCGGATGGGCGAGCAGGCTCTTCAATTCCGACCCGAAAATCAGGCTGCCGTCGGACAGCAGCGCATAATGGAGCGGCTTCACCCCCAGCCGGTCGCGCGCCATCCACAGCGCCTGCGCCCGCGCGTCGAACAGGGCGAAGGCGAACATGCCGTGGAAGCGCTCGACGCAGGCCTCGCCCCATTGGCGATAGCCGTGCAGGATGACTTCGGTGTCGCTGTCGGTGCGGAAGATGTGGCCCTTGGCCTCCAGTTCCGCGCGCACCTCGGCGAAATTGTAGATCTCGCCGTTGAAGGTGACGGCCAGGCTCTCATCCTCGGTCAGCATCGGCTGCGCGCCGCCAGCCAGGTCGATGATGGACAGGCGCAGATGGCCCAGGCCCACGCCCGGCGCGGTCCAGATGCCGCTGCCGTCCGGCCCGCGATGCGGCATGACGTCCAGCATCGCGCGCACCCGCGCCGGATCGACCGGCTTGGCCGTTTCAAGGTGGAAGATGCCCGCTATCCCGCACATGCGAAAGGGCTCTAGAGCATTCTGAAGTCGGCTGGAACAGTCGACGGCTCGCAGAATGCGGAAAACCGCATCACTGGATGCCAAGGCTGCGGTCAGCCAAAAGCTTCACATCGCCCAGATCGCGCAGGAAGTCGGCAATGGCGGCATCGGCAGGCATGCCTTCGCGCTGCTCCGCCGAGATGATGAGAGCGGCGGCGCGCTGGTCCCGGCCCAGCAGGCGCGCCGTCATCGTGGCGAACTTGATGGCGGGCGCGCTGCCGGTCGGCATGCCGTCACCCACGACGTAGAAGCTGACGGCATGGCGGACGACCGGGCCGGGCGCGGTGATCTGTTCGCCGCGCGCATCGGCGGGCGCCGGAGCCGGCGAGGACCAGGTCCATTGCTGGTCGGGATTGGCGGCACCCTGCGCGAAGCCGACCAGTTCGCGGCCCTCCGCCTGCCGGTCATAGGTGGCGATGGCGAGGTCGACGATGTGTCCGCGCGCATCGCGGTAGCGCGCCTGGACAAGATGATCCGCCCCGTCGAAACGCGGCTGCCAGGGATGGCGCGGGCGTTCGGCGGTCAGCGTCCAGCCCTTCACCTGCGGCATCTCCGGCGCGCGCGGCAGAGCCTGCCCCACCGCCGCGCTCGCCGCCAGCCAGAGCGGCCCGCCGACGATCAGCGCCAGCGATCCCAGGACCACCAGGCCGAGGCGGGCCGGCCTGTGGCGCATACGCTCAAGCCGCTCGGGATCGAACCAGGGATCACCCGGCCGCCGATCGAAGAAGGGCCAGGCGGCGGCCATGACCAGCGTCATGATGATTGCGAAGAAGACCCAGCCATAGAGGACATGGTCGAATCCCACCGCCGCATCGATGCTGGTGAGGTGCGCGACCAGGATGGTGGCAAAGGCCCGCACGCCGTTTGCCAGAACGGACAGCGTCAAAGCGCCGGCCATGAACAGGATGCGGCGCGGCCAGCGGGTAAAGCAGACATTGCAGACCAGCGCGCCATAAGCGGTCATGGCGATCAGGAACTTGGCCCCCGAACAGGCCTCGGCCACTTCGAAATAGCCGGTCGGCGTGGTGATGAAGATGCCGTCCATATGCGCCGGCACGCCGGCAAGCGACAGGAACAGCATGGAAAGGCGAGCCGTCACAAGTTGCAGTGGGGCGACGATCTCCTCACCCACCGGCACCATGAAGAAGGCGTAGAAAAGCGGAAACAGCAGCGCGCGCGACACTGATGGGCCGAACAGCGTGATCACGGCGCCCTGCAGCATCAGGATCAGCGCTCCATGCCGAAACACGGCAACGCCCGCCGCTTCCCCCAGCATCCAGACAAAGGCTCCCAGCGCCAGCCATAGCAGGCCGGGCGCCCAGGCGGCGGGCTCCAGCTGCCGCAGCCCGCCCATGCGCTGCTGCACCAGCCAGCCGATGAGGATGGGCACGAACAGGCAATGACCAAAGGTGGACGCGTTCCACCAGATCGACAGCATGCCGGTCACGTCGCGATGGAAAAGCGCCAGGACCGCGCCTGCGACGATGCCGAGCGCACCCAGATGCGTTCGCCAACCCTTCAGCGCCAGGCCAGGGACCATGCGAAAGGAAAGCGCGCCGTCCGTCATGCCGCGCGAATAGTATCGGCGCCGGTCTCACCGAACAGCAGGCGCGGCAGCTCTTCCAGCGTCGCCGACCAGCGATAGCGTTCGTCCATCCGCGCCCTTGCGGCCTTGCCCAGGCGCTCGGCGCCTCCGGGATCGGCCAGCAGCGCGGCGACCTTCTCTATCTCCTCGGCCGGATGCGCGGCGATCAGCAGATGCGCGCCATGGCTGGCGTCGATCCCCTCCGCCGCTTCGGGCGAGGCGACGACCGGGCGTGCCATCGCCATCGCCTCCAGCACCTTGTTCTGGACGCCGCGCGCGATGCGCAAGGGCGCCACCACGACGTCGGCCGCCGCCAGCCAGCCGCGCACGTCGGGCACGGCGCCGGTGACGAACACGCCGGGAAGCTCGCTCAGCGCTTCGACCTGGGGGGTCGGGTTGCGGCCGACTATCGCAAAGCCGGCGTCGGGATGGACCGCCCGGATCGCCGGCAGGCTCTGCCGCGCGAAACTCTCCACCGCTTCGATATTGGGACGATAATCCATCTGGCCGGTGAAAACGATCAGCGGGCGGTCGCTCCAGGCGATCCGCTCGAAATCGGCCGCCGGATCGAAATAGTCGAGCGCCACGCCATT
>DATFDS010000284.1:0-4033 GCA_035251955.1 Sphingobium sp.
TCATCGCCCCGTCATCGCGCGGGCGTTGGTGAGATAGGTGCGGCCGATGCGGATTTCGGCGCCGTTGGCGAGGCAGGCGAACCAGACGCCGCTGCCGTCGTGGCGCAGGCGGGCGATATGGTCGCGGCGGACGATGTGCGAGCGGTGCAGGCGGACGAATAGCTGCGGGTCGAGCCGGCTCTCCAGCGAACTGATCGTCTGGTGCAGCAAATAGCTGTTTGGCCCCACATGCAGGCGCATATAGTCGCGCTCCGCCTCTATCCGGTCGATCTGGCCGGTGCCGATGCGGATCAGTTCGGAACGGTGGGGCACCCAGAATTCCTCGGCCCATTCCGGCTCGGGCTCGGCCGAGGTGGCAGGGGTGGGCGCTTCGCGGTTGCGCAGCGCCAACTCCACCCGGTCGATCGCGCGGGCGAGCCGGTCATGCGCGACGGGCTTCAACAGATAGTCGATAGCGGCAAGGTCGAAGGCTTCGACGGCAAAGCCTTCGAAGGCGGTGACGAAGATCACCGCCGGGCGCAGCCCCAGGCGGCTGGCGGCGCGGGCGACGCCGAGGCCGTCGAGCAGCGGCATGGCGATGTCGAGCAGGACGAGGTCGGGCTGCAACCCCTCGATCAGGCGCAGCGCCGCCTCGCCGTCGCTGGCGGTGCCGACGAGCGCGATGCGGGGTTCGCGGGCGCAGAGCATCTGCAGCCGCTCGACCGCGAGCGGTTCATCATCGACGATCATGGTGCGGATGGTCGTCATGTCACTGGCCCCGGCGGATCATCGGCAGGGTGAGGTGGACGGCAAAGCCGCCGGTATCGCCTGGCCCATAGGCGATCCGCGCCTGGCCGCCGAAGCGGGCGGTGAGGCGGTCGCGCACATTGGCAAGGCCGATGCCGTTGCCCGCATCGGCGGCGCTGGGCGGCTTGTTCCCGTCATCGGTGACGAGGAGGTGGAGCGTGTCGGCTTCCTCATGCGCGGAGATGGTGATGGTGACGGGGCTCGAGGTGCGCGACACGCCGTATTTGATGGCATTTTCGACCAGCGGCTGGAGGATGAGGCCGGGCACGCAGGCGGTGAGCAGTGCGGGCGGGATGTCGATGCGGGTCGTCAACCGTTCGGGGAAGCGAACCGCCTCGATATCCAGATAGAGTTTCTGGAGATGCACTTCCTCCTCCAGCGGCACATCCTCCAGCGGGTCGCCGGTCAGGCTGGTGCGGTAGAAGTTGGAGAGGGAGAGGATCATCTGTTCCGCCTCATCGCGCCGGCCCTTCATCACCAGCGAGGACAGGCTGTTGAGCGTGTTGAACAGGAAATGGGGGTTCACCTGATAGCGCAGCGAGCGCAGTTCCGCGTCCTGGGCGGCGCATTCCAGCTCGGCCGCACGCAGTCGCACGCGATGCGCTTCGCTGGCGTAGGACAGGGCGAGATAGAGGCCGGCCCAGGCGGAGAGGAAGAAATAGCGGCTGATCGCATCCTCGACGATCTGCATGAGGGCGAAGCTCTGGTCGCTGGCATATTTCTGATAATCGGTGCCGGGAAAGAGGGCGGCGGGATCATAGATGTTGAACACGTAGAAATTGGCGGCGGCCGTCGCCAGCGCGAAGGGCGCGGCGAGCGAGAAGGCGGCGATGACCCGGACGGCCAGGCGCTTGCGGTCGAAACGGCGCAGGCAGAGATAGAGGATCCAGGTGACGATGATGCCGATCACCGTCACGACACCCCGGCGCGCGGCCATGGCGCCCTGCGCTTCGAAGCCCATGACCGATGCGCGCAGCGTCACCAGCACCGCGTAGAAGAACCAGAAGCCGAGAATGGAATAGAGCGCGACGGTCGGCGATACGCCGGCTTCGCCCTCCTGGGAATGGCGGGTCATCTGCGGATGTCTAGGCCAATGGGCCGCCGTTGTCGCCCCCCGGTGCACGAAACTGGTCGAAAGGAGCCGCTTGTTGGTCGATGCGGGTGGGGAACCGGGCATCGGCGCCGTCCTCCGGCTTCAAGGAAGATGATGAATAGACGGGCGCCATATTCGTGATATGATCAGGAACAGGCGGACCGATCCAGCGGAAGGCCGGGCGGTCCGCCTCCCAGGTGAGAGGAGCCCTATCATATGCCGACTTCCGCCACTCCCGCGATCGAACGCATTGCCCGTGTGCTGGCCGGCCGCCAGCTCAGCCTGAATGGCGGGGGCAGCGATCCGCACGCGGCGAGCGCAGTCGATGCGACCTGGCAGAACCATGTCGACGATGCCTATGCGATCCTGCACACGCTGCGCGAACCCGATGTGCAGATGGCGCAAGCGGGGGATGTGGCGGTGTGGCGCAAGATGATCGGTGCGGTGCTGGAGCGCCGGGTCGAGTGAGCGATTGGCCCGGCGCCGCGCGCATGGCATAAGCGCGGGATGAACGGACCGGGCCTGAAAATCAAAATCCAGATTTATTGCGGTGGCGAGATCGCCATCGGTCCAGGCAAGGCCGACCTGCTGGACGCGATCGCCAGCGAAGGGTCGATCTCCGCGGCTGGGCGCAAGCTGAAGATGAGTTATCGGCGTTGCTGGCTGCTGGTGGATGTGATGAACCGCTGCTGGACGGCGCCGCTGGTCGCGACGTCGAGCGAAGGCGCGGCGGTGACGGAACTGGGGCAGGCCGTGCTGGCGCAGTATCGGGCTTTGCAGCAGGTTGCGCAGGGGGCTGCGGGCGCGGGGCCTTGGCCTGAACTGGCGGAGCAGTTGCGGGGCGAGCCTTTGCCGGTGCAGGGCGGGTAGCGCCGGCACCCGATTTCGCACAGAATCTGCCGATTTTTCCACGTGCTCCTGCCTATGCGGGAGCACGGTGTTTTGCGATCTTGAGAACTGCGTAAGCTATATACGATTGTATATAGCGAATCGTCGGCGACATGTGTACGGGCGTCCCTCGACGAAAAGGGGGAACGGCATGAAAAGGGGTTCGCGCGCCACTCTGGCGGCATTGGTGGTTTCGGCGGCTTTTCCGGGCGCCGTGCTTGCACAGGCGCCCGTCGAGGGCGCCGCCGAGGGCGCGATCATCGTCACGGCGCGGCTGCGGGAGGAAGATGCGCAGGCGGTGCCGGCTGCGCTGAACGTCGTCGGCGCCGACGATCTGACGCGGACCTATACGGTGAACGTCAACCAGCTGAGCCAGCTGGTGCCGGCGCTCAATTATTCGTCGGCCAATCCGCGCAACACCGCCTTTACCATTCGCGGCCTGGGTTCGAGCGTGGTCGCGGTGAGCCAGGCCAATGACGGGCTGGAGCCGGGCGTCGGCTTCTATGTCGACGGGGTCTATCATGCGCGGCCCGCGACGGCGGCGTTCGACTTTACCGATATCGAACGGGTGGAGGTGCTGCGCGGCCCCCAGGGCACGCTGTTCGGCAAGAACACGACGGCGGGCGCGATCAGCATCACCAGCAAGAAGCCGAGCTTCGATTTCGGGGCGGAAGGCGAGCTGAGCTATGGCAGCCGGGATTTCCTGCAGGCCAAGGCGGCGGTGACGGGGCCGATCGCGGGCGATGTGCTGGCGTTCCGCCTTTCCGGATCGGTGACGCGGCAGGACGGCTATATCCACAATGTCCGGCGCGACGAGCGGCAGAATAATATCCACAATGATGCGATCCGGGGGCAGTTGCTGTTCCAGCCTTCGCCGGATTTCTCGCTGCGGGTGATCGGCGACTGGGCGAATTTCAAGAATAATTGCTGCGCGCAGGTCTTCGTGCGGGTGGCGCCGACGCTCAAGCCGGCGGCGCAGCGCTATGCGGCGCTGGCGGCCAATGCGCCGGGCGGGCCCTATGCGCCGCCGAGCACCGATCCGTTCGACCGGGTGACGGACAATGACGCGCCGCTGGGGGTCGATACCGATGAAGGCGGGGTGTCGGCGACGGCGGACTGGACGGTCGGCGGGGTGACGCTGACGTCGATCAGCGCCTGGCGCTTCTGGAATTGGGACGCGGCGAACGACCGCGACTATACCGGGCTGCACATCCAGACGACGCAGCATATCCCCTCGCGGCAGGACCAGTATAGCCAGGAGTTCCG
>DATFDS010000285.1:0-2818 GCA_035251955.1 Sphingobium sp.
GCCCTTGCGCTTGCGGGAGGACTGGCGGACCAGCATCAGCGCGAGCTGGCCGGCGAATATCTCGTCATAGGCGAGGCGCTCGCGGGCGAGCGCATCGCCGGGGTCGGCGTGGATGCGGGTGAGCGCCTCGTGCCATGTGGGCCAGCCTTTGCGGGCGAGCAGGCTGGGTTCGATCCATTCGGGCAGGTCCGGCGCGCGGGTCAGGGCTTGGGTGGCCAGATCGCGCATGCGGTTGTTGGTCAGGCCTTCGGACAGGCCATAGACCGGTTCGCGGGACGGGATGGTGGCGGCTTCCTCCGGGGGTAGGACATAGTCGGGATGGACGATCTGGAGATTGTCGCCATAGGCCTCCAGCTTGCCGGAGATGAATTTGGGTTCGTTCAAGGGCAGCAGCTTGCGCGGCCAGGCGCTGTTGCGGCCGAAATAGACCAGCGCGACGCTGTTGCCATGCTTGTCCTGCGCATGCACGCGGAAAGGCGCGCGGGCGCTGCCGGAGGCGCGATAGTCGGTGGGCGTGAGTTCTATACCGATGACGCGGCCTGAGTCGCTCAAGGTCAGTTCATCGACCATGCGGCGGTCGATGAAGCTGACCGGCAGGTGAAAGGCCACGTCGACGGCGCGCGCGAGGCCCAGGCGCTCCAGCGGTTTGGCGAGCGCGGGGCCTACGCCCTTGAGCGCTTCGATTTCGGTGAAGAGTGGGTTGAGGATATCGGGTCGCATGGCTATCTGACGGCCCTAAAGCATGATGGCGTCAGATTGAACCATCCTGTTGCGCGACGGCTTCTCGACTTCGCTCGAAGCGAACGGGGATGGGGAGACTTTGCGATTCGACGCAGCCGGGACGGTGGTTCAAACATCCGATCGGCGATTTTGGCATGCCCGGTCAAGGAACAAATTGTGAACGAAGATCCCCGTATCCGCCGCCTGCAATTCCGGGCCTGGCATCGCGGCATCAAGGAAGCCGATCTGGCCGTGGGCGGTTTCTTCGATCGCTATCATGCCGAGTGGGGCGAGGCGGAGATTGCGTGGTTCGAGCGGTTCATGGATGAGCAGGACGCCGACATCATGGCCTGGGCGCTTGGCACGCTGCCGGTGCCGGAGGAATGGCGGGGGCCGATGTGGGACAAGTTCGCCAGGCTGGACTTTGTCGAGATTGGGAAGAAATGACCGCACTCTCCCCTCCCGCAGGCGGGAGGGGCTGGGGGTGGGCCTGCTCCACCGCCGTTGCAAAGCCCACCCCTAACCCCTCCCGCTTGCGGGAGGGGGACTGAGAAGCGAATGACCGATCTTCTGAAAATCCTCAAAGCCTCCGCACCCATCACCCTGTCGGGCGTGCCAGCCGGGTTTCAGCCATGGTTGCTGGCGGATATTGCGCGGGCGGCCGCTGGTTCCGGTTTGGCCCGCGCCCTGTTCGTCGCACCCGATGAGCAGCTCATGCGCGCGGTGGCGGATACGGCGCATTATTTCGCGCCGGAGATCGAGATCGTCGAGATTCCGGCCTGGGACTGCCTGCCCTATGACCGGGCCAGTCCTTCGCTGCGGACGGCTTCGGCGCGGTTGGCGGGGCTTTATGCGCTTCAGGGGAAGCCCAGGGGGCCGCAGCTTGTCCTGACCACGCTCAATGCCCTCACGCAGCGGACGCTCACCCCCTTCCGGGTGCGGCAGTTGGTGGCGAAGCTCGCGCCCAAGGAACGCATCGCGATTTCGCGGCTGGCCGAGATGTTGCAGGCCAATGGCTATGTGCGCACCGACACCGTGCATGACCGGGGCGAGTTCGCCATTCGCGGCGGCATCGTCGATCTGTTCCCCGGCGGCGAGGAGCAGCCGCTGCGGCTCGATTTCTTTGGCGACGAGATCGAAACGGTACGGCGCTTCGATCCGGCGGACCAGCGGACCAGCGGGAGTGTCGAGGGCTTCACGCTGCTGCCCGCGTCCGAGGCTTTGCTGGACGAGGAGACGATCAAGCGCTTTCGCGGGCGCTATCGCGAGACGTTCGGGGCGACGGCGACGGGCGATCCGCTCTATCAGGCGGTGAGCGACGGGCGGCGGCTCGCGGGGATGGAGCATTGGCTGCCGCTGTTCGAGGAACGGCTGGTGCCGATGTCCGAACATCTGGGCGACGACACGCTGGTCGTGCTGGATCATGGCGTGACCGGCGCGGCTGAAGCGCGGTTCGAGGCGATCCGGGACTATCACGCCAATCGCGTGGCTGCGAAGTCCTCCGATCCGGGGGCGTATCGGCCTCTGGAGCCGAAGGCGCTCTATCTGGACGCTGATGAGTGGACAGCCACTGTCCGCGAATGGCCGATGCACGCGACCACGCCCTTCCATGAACCGGAAAGCGCGACCATCCTCGACTTCGCGGTCGATGGACCGCGCGATTTCGCGCCGGAGCGGGCGCAGAACGCCAATGTCTATGAAGCGGTGGGCAAGCATATCGCTTCGCTCCAACGGGCGAAGAAGAAGGTCGTCATCGCCAGCTACTCGGTGGGCGCGCGGGAGCGGCTTTCGGGGCTGCTGGCCGATCATGGGGTCACTGGACTTGTCCCGGCGGATAAATGGCAAGAAGCATTGGGCCTGTCTGCTCCCCTCCCCTTGAGGGGAGGGGCTGGGGGTGGGGGCTATCCGGATAGCTCGACCGACCCGATGGCCCCCACCCCAACCCTTCAAACGAGTCACGTGCCTCGTTTGAACCTCAAGGGGAGGGGCTATAATGTCGCTCTGACCGTCCTGCCGCTGGACCATGGCTTTACCGCGCCCGATGTGGCGGTGCTGACCGAGCAGGACATGCTGGGCGACCGGCTGGTACGGCGGGCCA
>DATFDS010000286.1:0-2604 GCA_035251955.1 Sphingobium sp.
GCCGCCGGCGAACGGGCAGGCGCTGATCACCCGGCCCTCGACCGGAATTTTGTCGGTGTCGATCGTCTTCACGCCGGTGCGCGGGTCGATATTCTTGACGATGTCCTGGATGCCGAAGTCATAGGACCACAGATATTTGCCGGTCTTCAGGTCCAGCGCATCCAGAATGCCCAGCTTGCCCATCGTCATCACGACCGGCTTGCCGTCCCCGCGCGGATTGTTGGCGATCATGCGTTCGAAGGCCCAGTCCTCGTCCCACACGTCGCCCGCGACATGCTGATAATACCATGCGGGCTTGCCGGTCCGCGCATCCAGCTTCAGCGTCGTGTTGGTATAGAGCGCCGGGACCGGCTTGCGCGGGTCCTTCTTCAGCATCGTGTCCACGGCATAGCTGTTGCCCGTCCCGAAAATGACCTGATCCCTGGCATAGTCATAGCTCGGCCCTGCCCAGACGCCGCCGCCACCGCGTTCGGACGCGGGCGCGCCGCCCCAGCTTTCCGATCCGGGTGCGCCATCGGCCGGGATCGTGTCGAAGCGCCAAAGCTCCTTACCCGTCTTCGCGTCCAGCGCGGTCATGAAGCAGCGCATGCCCTTCCCGAAACAGACCGCCGTCCCCTGAAAGACCTTGCCCTTCGCCACCAGCGGCGCGGCAGAGATGGTACTCTGGTCGCCGATCACCTGTTCCCACAGCTGCTTTCCGGTCCGGGCGTCAAGCGCCATGACATGATTGTCGACCGTCGCCGCATAAAGCGCATCGCCATAGAGCGCGACGCCGCGCGGCTGGCTGACGCCCCGCGGCGCGACCTTGGCGTCACGCTCCCAGATCGTGTCGCCGTTGCCGGCATCGATCGCGCTGATCTTGCCGCCCCCACTCAGGAACAGCACGCCGTCATGGGCGAGCGGCGCGATACCGTTGCCACCGGAGCCGAGCGTCTTGCTCCATATCAGTCGCAGCTTGCCGACATTGCTCGAGTTGATCTGGGCGAGCGAACTGAAACCCAGAGACGATGAGCTACCGCGCCATGCCAGCCAGTCGTCCTTGGGCACCGCCTGCAACATGGCGTCGGTCACGGGGCTGATCTTGTCGGCCACCGCCTTCAGCTGCGCCTGGGCCGCGCGCGACACATCATCCTCGACCTTGGGCACGGCCGGCGCCGCACTTTCCTCGGCGGACTTCCCCCCGTCGCTATTTTGTTGGAGGATATAGCTCGCCAATTGCTGCGCCATCACGCTGTCGACCGACCCGGCCGCGCCCGGCGGCATGGAACGCGCGATATAATCGGCAAGCGCCGCCTCGCCCGCGTCGCCCCACTTCGTCATGAAGGCCGCGCCCTTCAGCGCCGGGGCGCCGCCACCCTGTAGCGATGCCCCATGGCAGGACGCGCATTTGGACCCGAAGACCGACACCATGACGATCGAAGCCGGCTTGCCGCCATTCTGCGCGACTGCGGCGCCCGCCAGCGCCACGACCCCCGCCACGGGGAGAAACAGCCGAATGCGGCGCTTCATCAAACCCGTCCTCTTCGACATCCACCTCTCCGATACAATTTTTGCAGCCTTTGTTTCATGGCCTATGCGCATCTCAACTTGCGCACGCGACCAGCCGGCATCGCCATTTCCAAGTGCCCGCGAGGATCGTTGAAATAACCTCCCCACAGAACCTGTCGAAAGATGGGAAATAATCTCAAACCCTTCAGGCTGCTGGCCTGGCCACTTGCGAGATCAGATATTCGTCCTGTCGCCCCCCTTGAGGTCCAGTATCTGGCGGGCTTCGTCCGCCGTCGCCACTTCAAGGCCCATATTCTCGATGATCTCGCGTGCCATCCTGACCTGCTGGGCATTGCTCTGCGCCAGCCGCCCCTTGCCCGCCCACAGCGAATCCTCCAGCCCGACGCGGACATTGCCGCCGGCCGAAGCCGCCATAGCCACGATGCTCATCTGCCGCGCGCCCGCGCCCAGCACCGACCATTCATATTGGTCGCCGAACAGCCGGTCGGCGGTCCGCTTCATGTGCATCACATCTTCGGGATGACTGCCGATGCCGCCCAGGATGCCGAAGCAGGTCTGGATGAACAGCGGCGCTTTCACCAATCCCCGATCAAGGAAATATTTGAGATTGTAGAGATGGCTGGTGTCATAACATTCGAACTCGAACCGCGTACCGAGCGGCGACAATGTCGCCAGCAGATGTTCGATATCCGCGTAAGTATTCTTGAACACCAGGTCGCGTGAGGCGGCCAGCGCCTGCGGCTCCCATTCGTGCTTCCAGTCCGTATAGCGGTCCAGCATCGGGAAAAGCCCAAAGCCCATCGTACCCATGTTGAGCGAGGCCACCTCCGGCGCGAAACGCTCCGCGGGCCGGATGCGTTCGGCCACCGTCATCGAAGGATGGCCGCCGGTGGTCAGGTTCAGCACCGCATCGCAGCTTTGCTTGATGACCTTCAGGAAGGGTTCGAACAGCGTCGGGTCTTGGTCCGGCCGCCCGTCCACCGGGTTGCGCGCATGCAGATGGACGATCGCCGCGCCCGCCTCCGCCGCACCGATGGCGGCGTCGGCTATCTCCTCTGCCGTGACGGGAAGATGCGGCGACATGGACGGCGTATG
>DATFDS010000287.1:0-4246 GCA_035251955.1 Sphingobium sp.
CAGGCGCCCAATCGCTTCGTGACGCCGGAACTGAGCTTCCAGTTCCACTATTTCGCCTTGAGGAAGATGCACTTCCTGCTGCGCGCCCGCGCGCTGGCGGTGTTTCCGGGCGGCTTCGGCACGTTCGACGAGATGTTCGAACTGCTGACGCTGATCCAGACCGGCAAGATGAAGCCGATTCCCGTGCTGCTGTTCGGGCGCGAATTCTGGACGCGGGTCGTGGATTTCGAGGCGCTGGCGGACGAAGGCGTGATTTCGCCTTCGGATTTGAATTTGCTCACCTGGGTGGAAACGGCGGAAGAAGCCTGGACCGCGGTCCAAACCTTCTATGAGGATAGCGACGCGCCGAGGTGCGGGTGACCCCAGCGGCGCAGCCGCTTCAAAAATCTCTGCGTTCTCTGCGCCTCTGCGCGAACAGATTTTGCGCGCAGAGGCGCAGAGAACGCAGAGAAGAAGATTTAAGGCCGCTTCGCGGCATGGTCCTTACAGGCATGCCCTTGCCCTCCCCGCCGCACAGGATTAGGGCGCGGCCATGCGCGCAGAGCTTGCCCATGTCGATTGCTGGATCTTCGATCTGGACAATACGCTATATCCGGCGAAGGCGGACCTGTTCGCGCTGATCGACGTCAAGATGGGCGAATTCATCCAGGGCCTGCTGGGCTGCGACCCGGAGATCGCCCGGCAGACGCAGAAACGCTATTTCCTGGAGCATGGCACGACGCTGTCCGGGCTGATGCACCATCACGGCATCGAACCCCGCGCCTTCCTCGACTATGTCCACGACATTTCGATGGACCGGCTGGAGGTGGATGCGGCGCTCAACGCCCATATCGCCGCGCTGCCGGGCCGGCGCCTGATCTTCACCAATGGTGACGCCGACTATGCCGGGCGTGTGCTCGACAAGCTGGGCCTCACCGGCGCGTTCGAGCTGATCCACGACATCCACGCCTGCCAATATGTGCCCAAGCCCGATCCGTCGGGCTATGCCGAACTGTGCCGCGTCCACCATGTCGACCCGACCCGCGCCGCCTTTTTCGAGGACATGGCCCGCAATTTGAAGCCGGCCAAGGCGATCGGCATGACCACCATCTGGGTCAATAACGGCTCGGAGGCCGGCGACCACGGCCATCATCCCGATTTCATCGATTTCGAAACCGACCATCTGACGCCATTCCTGGCCGACATCATTGGGGAAAAGCCATGAGCCAAGATCTGATCGCTATCATCGACGCCGCCTGGGAAGACCGGGCCAATGTCAACCTGTCGACGCAAGGAGCGATCCGCCAGGCGGTCGACAAGGCACTCGCCCTGCTCGACAAGGGCGAGGCGCGCGTCGCCGAGCCGACCGGAGACGGCTGGCAGGTCAACCAGTGGCTCAAGAAGGCGGTGCTGCTGTCCTTCCGCTTGAACGACAATGTCATGATCGACAATGGGCCGGGCGCCGGCCACTGGTGGGACAAGGTGCCGAGCAAGTTCGCCGGCTGGGACGAAGCCGCCTTCCGCGCCGCCGGTTTCCGGGCTGTGCCGGGGTCGTTCGCCCGCGCCGGCGCGCACGTCGCCAGGAATGTCGTCCTGATGCCCAGCTTCGTCAATATCGGCGCTTTCGTCGATGAAGGCACGATGGTGGATGCCTGGGCCACGGTCGGCAGCTGCGCGCAGATCGGCAAGAATGTGCACCTGTCCGGCGGCGTCGGCATCGGCGGCGTGCTGGAGCCACTGCAGGCCGATCCGGTGATCATCGAGGATGATTGCTTCATCGGCGCCCGTTCCGAAGTGGTCGAGGGTGTACGCGTGGGCAAGGGATCGGTCATTTCGATGGGCGTGTTCATCGGCCAGTCGACCAAGATCGTCGATCGCAACACCGGCGAAATCTTCATGGGCGAAGTGCCGCCCTATTCGGTGGTCGTGCCCGGCAGCCTGCCCGGCAGGCCGCTGCCCGACGGCACGCCGGGGCCGAACCTCTATTGCGCGGTGATCGTGAAGCGCGTCAACGAGCAGACCCGGTCGAAGACGGCGATCAACGACCTGCTGCGGGACTAAGCAGCACCTTTATCACTCCCCCCTCCCTTTCAAGTTCAAACGGGTCACGTGCCTCGTTTGAAGGGTCGGGGGTGGGTCGCGAGCGGAGCGAGCGCTGCGCTGGTCGAAAGATTGGAAGCGAGCGCTTTGCGGCCGCCCCCACCCCTTCCCTCTCCCCTGAAGGGGAGGGGCTTATAAGATGTGCCACGGTCGCTTACATAAGGCCCCATGCCGCCTTCCACGCCCGACAATAGCCCGCTTCCGCCCGTCTGGACGACACTCAGGCGCTTCCTTCCCTATCTCTGGCCGGCCGATGCGCCGGCTTTGCGGCGGCGCGTGGCGATCGCCATGGCGCTGGTCATCGTGGCCAAGATCGTCAGCCTCGCCATGCCTTTCGCCTATAAGGGCGCGATCGACCGCATGGCGCCGGGCATGGAGCCCGCCGCCGGGCTCGCGATTGCGCTGGTGGCTGCCTATGCCGGCGCGCGTTTCGGCGGCGTGCTGTTCGACAATCTCCGCAACGCGGTGTTCGAGAAGGTGGGCCAGGAAGCCGGGCGGCGGCTGGCGGACGATGTGTTCATCCACCTCCACCGCCTCTCGCTGCGCTTCCACCTGGACCGACGGACCGGCGCCGTCACCAAGATCGTCGAGCGGGGCACGAAAAGCATCGACACGATGCTCTATTTCCTGCTGTTCAACATCGCGCCGACGGTGCTGGAACTGCTGGCGGTCTGCGCGATCTTCTTCGTGAAGTTCGGCCCCGGCCTGGTCGTGGCGACGCTTGTGATGGTCGGCCTTTACATCTGGTTCACCCGGACCATCACCGAATGGCGCAACCAGCTGCGGCGCGACATGGTCGATCTGGACACGAGCGCCGTGGCGCATGCGGTCGACAGCCTGCTCAATTTCGAAACGGTCAAATATTTCGGCGCCGAGGCGCGCGAGGCGGCCCGCTACGGCACCGCCATGCGGCGCTACGCCGAAGCCGCGGTCAAATCCGAAAACAGCCTCGCCTGGCTCAATATCGGCCAGTCGCTGATCACCAACCTCATGATGGCGGGCGCCATGGCCTATACCGTCCGGGGCTGGAGCCACGGTCAGTTCACGACCGGCGACGTCGTGCTGGTGAATACATTGCTTAGCCAACTATTCAGGCCATTGGACCTGCTGGGCATGGTGTATCGGACCATTCGCCAGGGCCTGATCGACATGGAGGCGATGTACAAGCTGATCGACACCGAGACCGAGATCAGCGATGCGCCGGGCGCCCCTGCTTTGCAGGTCGAGGCGGGCGCCGTCCGTTTCGACCATGTGCGCTTCGGCTATGATGCCGATCGGGAGATCTTGCACGATGTCAGCTTCACCGTGCCCGCCGGCAGGACGCTGGCGATCGTCGGCCCTTCGGGCGCAGGCAAGTCCACCATCGCCCGGCTGCTGTTCCGCTTCTACGATATCCAGACCGGCCGCATCCTGATCGACGGGCAGGATATCAGCCAGGTGACGCAGGCATCGCTGCGCGCGGCGATCGGCATCGTGCCGCAGGACATGGTGCTGTTCAACGACACGGTCGGCTACAATATCGGCTATGGCCGCGCCGGCGCTAGTCAGGACGAGATTGAGGATGCGGCCAAGGCAGCCTCCATCCACGATTTCATCATGAGCCTGCCGCAGGGCTATGCGACGCGCGTCGGCGAACGCGGGCTCAAGCTGTCGGGCGGGGAGAAGCAGCGCGTGGCGATCGCGCGAACGCTGCTCAAGGACCCGCCGGTGCTGGTGCTGGACGAGGCGACAAGTGCGCTCGACAGCCGGACCGAGACGGAGATCCAGGACGTGCTGCGCAGCATATCGCGCAAGCGCACGACCCTGATCGTCGCGCATCGGCTCTCCACCGTGGTCGATGCCGACGAGATCATCGTGCTGGAGCAGGGCCGCGTCGTGGAACGCGGGCGCCACGCCGATCTCGTGCGCGCCGATGGGCTTTATGCCGCCATGTGGACACGGCAGGCCGCCGAGCGCGAGGATATGGCGGTCGAGCCGGGGATCGAGCCAAAGATCGACGATATGTTCGAGGTGGTGGAGTTTCCCGCCACCCGATAGGATTTTAGGCGGGTTTTGGCCAGTTTTGCCATTGAGCAATTCGTGCTCCTGCGAAGGCAGGAGCCCAGTTCAGACGGCGGGCCTGGGCTCCTGCCTTCGCAGGAGCACGTTACGCTTCGACCACAAACCT
>DATFDS010000288.1:0-25964 GCA_035251955.1 Sphingobium sp.
GCGCGGCGATGGCGGGTATCCCGCTCGACCCGACGCCGGACATGGAAGAAGTGGTGCCGGACTGACGGGGGTGGTGAGTGACGGAGATAGGGTGGGGAGCGGACTGACGGCTTACGAGAGGGCATGGCCCGATAGCTGCTGTTTCATGGTGACGGGAAACCCCGCTTGTGAGGTTTCCGGACACTTTCGCAATCCGACAGTGTTTTTCGGACATTGGAGCGGACCAGCAACGGTGTCTTGTCAACCTTGCAAACGCTGCACGACAAACATGCGTTTTCCGGTATGTGTAGACCACCCCAAAGCTGGTGGCTTTAATGCATCTTTAGCCACCCATCATTATGCGCGAAGAAAATCTACCAATTGGAGCCGTCATGAACCGAATTTGGAAAACATCGGCGCTGTGTCTGGCAAGCGTGATTTCGTATCCGGTTTCTGCTGCTCCAAGCATCGACGCTGCGACAGCCCTAACTCGATACTGTGAGCCGCTCGTCTCTGGCGCAACTGCTGCCAAGATAACTGAAACCGCCAAAACTGACGGCTTCAAAGGCGATAAGGTCGGAAATTATCCTGCCCTTATTAAGGGGGATGTTATTGTGATGGTGTCCGATACACCTCGGGTCTGCACCGTCCAGGCCACGCCTGCGATGACGTTCGCTCAAGGGATAGCGCTGGTCGATCAATGGGCATCCCGGCATCCCGGCGCAGTGAAAAGCCCAACAAGCACAGGTCCAGACGGCGCACGAGTGCGGGCTTGGAGCGCGCCAAAAGAGAAGAGGTATCTTCTCGTTTCAGAACAAAGCCATCCGCGTGGATATAAAGTACTGGCGTTCATTTTGGCCTCGCTTCCCCAAGGGCAGCGTCCGTAAATCAGGTGTTTTCCGTCAGGGTCCGTTTCAGAGCACCACGCATTCCCGAATGAATGACCGGCTTTGGTCGATTTTGTTCGGACCACTCGCCGGGTTTGCGCAGTTACAAATCAGCCGTTTACGAACCAGATGAACATGCCGAAAGAGGCGATTGCCCAGCAAGTGATACCGGCGGCAAGGCCACCAAGAACACCGACCGCCGCATTATAGCGACGCTTCGAAACGATGGCGCTCGCAAGTGCCGCCGAAAAGATCGCCAAAATGATAGCCGCAATGACCATGCGCAGCCTTATCGCAGCGGAGAACCATGTCCGCAATCGGCGATCAATCTCAATCGATTACGCGGCAAGAAATGGCGGTTGGCGACCCAGCCGCCGCGCTATCAATCTTAGCTAAGCCCGCTCATACTGGTGCTGCCGAAGATGCGGTCAATCTCCAGCACCAGGTCGCGCAGATGGAAAGGCTTGGACAGGACCTTGGCCTGCGGCACGGCCTTGCCGGCCTTTAGCGTCACCGCGGCAAAGCCGGTGATGAACATGATCCGCATGTCGGGCGCCACTGTGGCGGCATGCTGGGCGAGTTCGATCCCGTCCATTTCCGGCATGACGATATCGGTCAGCAGCAGGTCGAACCGGTCGCTGTCGATGTGCGGCACGGCCTCCGCGCCGGTCGAGACCGACACCACGTCATAACCAGACCGCTCCAGCGCCCGGGCGAGATAGACGCGCATGCTTTCATCATCTTCAGCCAGGAGTATTCGAACCATCGCTGCGTCAGTCTTGCCT
This sequence comes from Sphingobium sp., assembly GCA_035251955.1. GTDB lineage: Bacteria > Pseudomonadota > Alphaproteobacteria > Sphingomonadales > Sphingomonadaceae > Sphingobium. Next base: position 1,652 of record DATFDS010000288.1, read on the forward strand.
CTGGCCGCTCACGGCCTGTCCCATGCGCCGCCCGCCGTGGGTGGCACTGAGCCGCATTATATGCGACAACGGGGCAGGATATCCAGCCGAGTAACCATTTTTGCCGCGCCGGCGTGGAAGGAGACGAGTTGAGCTATTCCCCGCCCCGCGCGCCGGCCGAATCTACAGCTGCCTATGATCTCTACCGACCGGACCGGGCGATCGCCCCGGTCGTCATTTCCGTGCCCCATGCCGGGCGCGACTATGACGCGGCGCTGCTGGCCAATGCGCGAGTCCGCGTCGATGTGTTGCGGCGGTTGGAGGATCGTTGGGCCGACCTGCTGGTCCATCCGCTCATCGGGCGCGGTCACACCGTGCTGGTCGCGCGCCCACCGCGCGCGATGATCGACCTCAACCGGCATGAGCGGGAGATCGATCCCGCGATGGTCAGCGCCGTGCCGAGTGCCGTGCCCCTGCAGAGCAGCGCGAAGCTGCGCGGCGGGCTGGGCCTGATTCCGCGACGGCTCCCTGGTGCCTATGAACTGTGGCAGCGGCCGATCGGCTGGGGCGAGGTGCGCCGCCGGATCGACGCGATCCACCGGCCCTATCATGCCGTGCTGGCCCGGCTGCTGCGGGAGGCGCGCGACGTGCATGGTCATGCCGTGCTGATCGACCTGCATTCCATGCCGCCTCTGGCGCCGCCTGCCGCCGGCCAGACACCGCCCGCCATGGTGTTGGGAGACAGATTCGGGCGCACGGCGTCGAACCGGCTGATGACCCTTGCCGCCGATGTGCTCGCCGGCCACGGCATAGGGGTCGCGCAGAACCATCCCTATGCCGGTGATCATATGATCGAACGGCATGGCCGCCCTGCGGAGGATATCTACGCGCTGCAGGTGGAGATCGACCGCAGCCTCTATCTGGATGCGGCGTTGGATGAGCCGGGGCCGGGCCTGCCCCGCCTGCAGGGGGTGATCGGCGCATTGATCGATGCCATCGCCGCCGAGCCGCCGCGTGCTGCCTATCCGCTGGCGGCGGAATAGGGCCGTTTGCCTATTTGGCGGCCGTTCCGGGAAGGAGGAGGGGGGACCCTGGAACGACCGCCATGGACGGGATGCGGTGAGGAGACACCGCACCCACCGGCACTCAGTCGAACTTGAAGCGGACGCCCAGCGCGAAGGTGCGCGCCAGCAGGGTGGTGCCGAGGTTGAACTTGTCCGGACCGCCGACATCCTCGAACTTGTAATAGGTCTGCTGGGTCGATTTGGTGAGGTTCACCGCGTCGAAGGTCACGCCGATCCGGTCATTGACATTCCAGGTCAGCTGGAAGTCCAGGCTTTCTTCCGGGCTGCGCCAGATGCCGATCGGGTTGGCGAACAGCCGCGCTTCATTCTGGCGGAGGAATTCCTTGCGCCAGATATAGGACAGGCGCGCGCCGATCGGGCCGTTGTCATAGGCGAGCGTCGCATTGTAGCTGAGGTCCGACACGCCGAAGAAGGACGATGTCGCCTGGCCCACAATATTGCCGGCCGAGTCCGACAGCGGGATATTCTGCTTGGAATCGAGCACCGTCACGCTGCCCACGAAGCCCAGGCCGTTGAGCGGGCCGGGCAGGTAGCGCGGGAAATAGGTCAGTCCCAGTTCCAGTCCCTTGAGCACGCCGTTGGAGGCGTTGATCGGCCGGGTGATGGCGAAATTGTCCGTGGCGCCGGCGACGATGCCATTGTTCGGAATATTCTCCATGACCGTGACCGGCACGACCAGCCCATCGATCTCGCGGCGGAAGCCGGTGAGGGTGATGGCGCTGTCGCGATCGAAATACCATTCGATCGCTACGTCGAAATTCTTCGAATGGGTGGGCTTCAATGTCGCGGTGCCCGCGCTGCCGCTGCCATAGCCGACATTGGTAAGGTCGCCGGTCAGGTTGTAATTGGGGTTGATGTCGCTGAAATTCGGACGGCGCAGCGTTTCGCCATAGTTGAAGCGCAAACGCAGATTGTCGAAAATCTCGTAGCGCGCCGTGAAGCTGGGCAGCCAGCGGCTCGACCCCGACGACACGCTGGTCCGCGCCCCGCCATTATAGCGGTCGAAGAAATTATAATCGGTGTCCACGGTGACGAAGCGCACGCCGGCCTGCAGCTTCAACCGACGGCCGAAGATCGATATTTCCCCATCGGCCTGCACATAGGCGGCGATGGTGCTTTCATCGATGTCGAACACTTTCTGCAGCGACAGCTGGTCCGACGTCGCCAGGCCATAGAGGGTGCGCACCGTGTCGGCATTGTCGTGCAGCCAATAGCCATTGGCCAGCGTCCAACTGGTCGGTACGTCGGCGCGGCCCTGGTAGAAATCCGAATTGGTGAAGGCGGCGTCCTGGCCAAGGCCGGCCAGCGTGGTGCGTACCAGCGGCGCGCCGGCATCCTGCGTGCGCACGGCGGTCGACGCCTTGCGCTGGTCGATGCGGATGCCCGCCTTCAACTGGCGCAAAAAGCCCTCATCCCACGTATAATAGCCGTCGAGCGTGCCGGTGATGGCGCTGCCCTTGTCGCGGTTCGCATTGTCGTAAAGCTGGGCGACGTTCCAGACGCTGGGGTCGGTCAGTAGCGAATCATCGTCGAAATGATAGGAGGGGATGCCGCCGCCCGCGTTGAAATCGGTGCTGATCGAGTTCGCTACCCGGTCGGTACGCAGGGCGATGAAGGAGGTCTTCACCGTGCTGGTCTGATAGGCGATATCGCCGATGATCTTGCCGCGATCGCCCAGGTCCCATTTGCCGTTCAGCGCATAGACGAAGCTGTCCGTCTTGGTCGTGCCGAAGTCGCCGCTGTTGAAGCCATAGACGTCGGCGACAGTGCTGCGCGACTTGACGATGTTGGTGCCGTCATACAGCTCGACCGTACCGGGATTGCCCCACCAGTCGACGAAGCTGAACTGCAGGCTGTTGAAGGTCTGCCCACGGAAGCCGGCATAGAAGACTTCGGCGGTATAGAGTGAGCTGCTGTTGGGCGCCCATTGCAGGGCGACGTTGAAGGACGGACGCTCGCGCTTGCCGTACAGGTCGGAACTGAACACGGCGTCGCGGGACAGATAATAGGGGACGTTGACGCCGTTGATGGCGAGTGTCGATCCGGCGGCGGTGGGCAGGCCGCGATCGAGGCCCGGCTGCCAGTTCACATTGCCCGCGCCGGGGAAGATGCGCTCCAGTGGCGAAAAGCCCGATCCTGCCGGCGGATTTTCCGTGGCGAAGGGCACCAGCGCGCCCGCCGTGACGGTCTGGTCGCGATATTTGGTGCGGGTATAGCTGCCGTTCACCAATAGGCCGATGTCGCCGATGCCGGTTTCCCAGCGGTCGCTGACCAGCAGCGCGAGGTTCGGGTTATAGCTGTCGGCCTGTTCATTGTAGATGCCGCGGGCGAGGCCCGAAATGGCGAAGCCGTCAAAGTCGAACGGGCGGCGGGTGTTGACGTTGATCTGGCCGGCAAGGCCGGTTTCGATCTGGTCGGCCGAGCGAGTCTTGTAGACATCGACCTGTTTCACAAGGTTGGCGGAAATATCCGCCAGCGCGAAGGCCTGGTCGTCGGCGGTGAAGATGTTGCGGCCGTTGAGCGTGGTCAGCGCATCGGGCAGGCCGCGAATATAGATGGCGCCTGCTTCGCCACCCGCGCGGTCGCTGACCTGGACGCCGGTAAGGCGCTGCAGCGCTTCGATGACATTATTGTCGGGCAGCTTTCCGACATCTTCGGCCACGATCGAATCGACGATCTGGGTCGATTCCTTGCGGACGTTGAGTGCGCCGACGATCGAGGCGCGCACTCCGGTGACGACGATCTCCTCAGCGGTCGGCTCCTGGATATCAGGCGCAGCGGTCTGGGCTTGCGCGATGCCCCCGATCATTAGCGCGAACAGCGATGCGGACGAATAGACGAGCGGCTTCATGGCCATGTTATGATCCTCCCCATGGAGTTGAGGCGCGCCGTGCCGCGCCATAATTACTCAGACTAATTATTTCTCGGAGTAATTCAGCGCAAGAGGGAATTTGCAGCACTGCCCAACAAAATTTTCTGCCTTGTGTTCTTATCGCATAAGATGGCGGAAATATCGGGGATTTTCGAGCTTTTGAAGCGCTCTTCGGCAGAGAAAAGCCGGCTGAAAAGCATCCCGCCCGGCGATGTGCGTCGCCAATTTGTCTGACTTTGTGGATCTTCTCAGTCGGCAATCCAGCCCGCCGTAGCGTCGCGGCTGCGGGTCAGGCGGATCTGGCCGTCTGCCAGGCCGATAGCCTTGCCCGGCGCCGCGATGGAGACGAAGCGCACTGCCCCGGAGCGGGGCTCGGCGAATCGGACGAACTGGCTGCGCATCGCGAAGTCGGCGCTGCGGTCATCGCGGGCGAGTGTCACCGATCCATCCTTGCCGGCGACCAGATAATGGTCGCGCAGCAGGATGGGGGAAAGCATGACGCTTTGCGGTCCGCCCCGGCCTGCGGTCTGGCGAAACTGCGTTGCGGGCAGCGAGGGATTGCCGGCAATCAGGCGGCTGTCCTCATGCGCCAGAAACGCCTTGCGATCGACCACCGAACTGAACCGTTCGGGCAGCGGGCCATTACCCACGGGCACGCCGAAATCGGGGGTGCCGTCCGCCTTGTAATAGAGCCGTTGGATGCGGGTATGGCGATCGGGATTGAACAGCGGATCGCCCTTGATCGCCTCATAATCGCGGCCATGATAGACCAGTATGTCGCGGCCTTCCTCATCCACGGTAAAACTATTGTGGCCGGGGCCGAACACGCTCGTCTCCCGACAGGTGGTGAAGACCGGCTCCGGGCTCTTGGTCCAGGCGCGGGGGTCCAGAATGTCGGCATCCTCATGTGCGGTCAGCAGGCCCAGGCAGTAGCGCGTATCGGTGGCGCTGGCCGAATAGGTCATGAACAGGCGGCCGTTGCGGTGGAGGATGGCGGGCGCTTCGGCCACCTTGTAGCCGCGCACTTCCCAATCGAGCGTCGGAACGGTGAGGCGCGTCGCCCTTGCGGCAAGCTTCAGCGGCGATTCCAGCGGCGCGATATAGAGATTGCTGTTGGTCTCGATCCCCGGTTCGCGCTGCGCCCAGGCGAAATAGCGCTTGCCCTTGTGGACGAAGCTGGTGGAATCGAGGTTGAAGCTGTCCCATGGCGCCTGGAACTGGCCAAGCACCGTCCATTTTCCGGTCATCGGGTCGGGGCCGTCGCAAACGACCGCGTAGGTGCGGATGCGGAACACATCCTCCCCGCCGCCGCTGGGGCCGGCGGCGAAATACATGATCCACTTGCCGTCGATCTGGTGCAGTTCCGGCGCCCAGAGGAATCCCGACATCGGCCCCCTGGCTTCGTGGCGCCACAGCACGCGCTCCTCTGCCGTGGCAAGGCCTGCCAGCGTCTTCGACCGGCGCAGCACCAGCCGGTCATATTCGGGCACGGAACCGGTGAGATAATAATTGCCATCATCGTGGCGAAAAACCTGCGCGTCGGCGCGCTGCCTCACCAGCGGATTGACCGGTCCGGGCGCCGGCACGGCGGGCCTGCGCGCCCAGGCAGGGACGGCGGACAGGGCCGCACTACTGGCGATGAGCCCGCGGCGGGACAGGGTGAAAGTCATGGTCGAAACTCCAACGAGATCAATAGTCTGCAACAGGCCAGCCGTTCGCGCCCCAGCGGACCGGCGCGATCCTCAACGTGGGCGCGCCGTTCGCCTGCTTGTCATAGGCATGGTAGACGACATAATCCTGGCCATCCCTGTCGTGCAGCCAGCCGGCATGGCCGGGGCCGCGCCAGCGCTGTTGCTCCTGAAGATCGGCGCGCAGGAAGATGGTGCCGCCGCCCTCCATCATCGGACTGCCGTCCTTGCCCAGATAGGGGCCGGTAATGTCTTTCGACCGGCCGATCACGGTGTAATAGCTGCTGTTCACGCCCTTGCAGCAATAGTCGTAGGACGCCATCAGCCAGTAAAAGCCGCCATGATCGACGATGAACGGCGCCTCGACCGGAGCCGGGCCGCCGGCGGGGGCGGGGCGGCGGGCGATGGAAAAGGGCTTCGTTTTCGGATTTTTGGCCTTGCCGTTTTTGGGGTCCAGTTCGAACAGCTTGATGCCGGTCCAGAAACTGCCCAGCGTCAGCCAATGGCGGCCGTCGCGGGCGACAATGAAATTGGGGTCGATGGCGTTGAAGTCATCCGCTTTGGTCGACATGACCACCAGCCCTTCGTCGCGCCAGCCATAATCGGGCGCCTTGGGATCGAGCGTCGGGCTGGTGGCGAGGCCGATGGCCGAACGGTTCGAGCCGAAGGTCGAGACGGAGTAATAGAGTCGGTAGCGCCCGTTCACGAAGCTGATGTCGGGCGCCCACATGCCGTCGCTGCCGGGGATCGCCTGTTTCGCCCAGTCGGGCAGGGCGGTGAAGACGGGCGCGCCTGCGGTCCAGCGGATGAGATCCTTCGAAGTACGCGTTTCGATCAGGCGCTGGTCGTGGCCGGTGCTGAAGACATGATAGATGTCGTCCTGGCGGATGATGACCGGGTCGTGGGTCGGCGTGAGGTCGCCGGTGAGACGGCTGTTGAGCGTGGCGCCGGATCGATCAGGCGCGTGCTGCGCAGAGGCAAGGCCCGCGCAGGCGAGGAGGGCGAGGCTCGCCGCTTTCAAATTGGTCGGCAGCGCCATGCGTGCCCTCTCTCCTGAAAAACTGAAATGGGGATGGAGCGGGCGGCCATTCCATCCTCCGCCCGCTCCAAAGGCTTATTGCAGTTCCAGCACCACCACCGACTTGGGCGGCAGGGCGACGGTCAGCACGCCGTTTGCGATCTGCGCGCCGGTAAAGGGAGCGGGCTTCACCACCTCGGGCGCGTCGAACCCGTTATGCGCATTGATCGCCGGCGCTGTGAGCACCCGACCGGAGACGCTGGCGGCGTTCAGGCCATCCAGCTTCACCGCGACCATATTGGTCTGGTTGGGATCAAGGTTCGACAGGCCGACATGCACCTTCCCATCCTTGGCGCGCACCGCCGATCCGCTGACGGCCGGCATCACGAACCTGTCCTTGTGATACCAGGGCGTGTCGATGTCGATCGGCAGCACCGTGGCGTTCTGCCAGGGCTTGTACATTTCGAAGACATGATAGGTGGGGGTCAGCACCATCTTCTTGCCTTCGGTCAGGATCATCGCCTGCAATACGTTCACCATCTGCGCGATGGCGGTCATGCGGACGCGGTCGGCATGCTTGGCAAAGATATCGAGGTGGATCGAGGCGATCAGCGCGTCGCGCAGCGTGTTCTGCTGGCGCAGGAAGCCAGGGGGCGTGCCGGGGTCCTGCGCATACCAGGCGCCCCATTCATCGACCGCCAGGAAGACGCGCTTGTTCGGATCATATTTGTCCATGATCGCGCTGTGCCGGGCGATCAACTCATCCATCTTGAGCGCGGCGGCCAGTGCGTCGGCCCAACCGGTTTCGTCGAAATCGACAGCCGGCGCGCGCGGCGGCCAGCCGCCCGCCGGATGGACATAATAATGCAGCGAGAGGCCGTCGAGCTTGTCGCCCGCCACCCGCATCATCGTTTCGGTCCAATTATAGTCGTCGACATTGGCGCCCGCCGCGATCTTCATGATCCTGGTGCCGTGTGGCGCCTTGACGAAGGTCGCATAGCGGCGCGTCTCGTCCGCCGCGAATTCGGGGCGCATATTGCCGCCGCAGCCCCACAGTTCATTGCCCACGCCGAAATAGGGAACCGCCCACGGCGCCTTGTGCCCGTTCTTGGCGCGCAGGTCCGCCAGGCTGCCGGCGGGCGCGGTCATATATTCGAGCCACTCGGCCATTTCCTGCGGCGTGCCGTTGCCGACATTGCCGGCGATATAGGCTTGTGCGCCGACCTGCCGGATCAGTTCGAAAAATTCATGCGTGCCGACGCTGTTCGGCTCGGTCACGCCGCCCCAATGGGTGTTGACCTTGACCGGGCGGTTCTTCTTGGGCCCGATGCCCTCGCGCCAATGATATTCGTCGGCAAAGCAGCCGCCCGGCCAGCGAATGATCGGCACGGACAGATTGCGCAGTGCCGCGATCACATCATTGCGGAAACCGTTGGTGCTGGGGATCGACCTGTCGTTGCCGACCCACAGGCCGCCATAAATGCCATTGCCCAGATGCTCGGCGAACTGGGTGAAGATGGCGCGGTTGTAGACCGGACCGGGCTTGTCGGCATGGATGGTCGCCGTGGTCGGCTTGCCGTCCGTCTGCGCATGAGCGCCCGGCAACGCGCCTGCCAGCGAAGTAGCGCAAAGCAGAAGCGCCGCCGTCGTGCGGCGCAGGGCCTTGATCATTTTTCTCTCCCTGAGTCTCAGTCGTAAAAGGCGTCGGTGGTTTCGCGCCGGCCGCGCAGGAAAGCGTCGGCGACCAGCCGCAGCGGATCGGTATCCACATCGCTGCGCCCGCCCCGGATCAGTGTGGCAAAGCGGCTGTAGAGGCCCGCATATTCGATATCCTCGCCATGCTCTGTGCCGCTGGGAAGGGAGAGCACCGCACCGCCCTGGCTCAACTTCAGCGTGCCCGCGTCGGTCCCGATGATGATGTCCCAGCTCTGCGGCCCGGTTTGCCGCCAGTCGAGGTCCATATGGATCGGCGCTCCCGCGGTGTCTCGAAACATAAGGTCCGCTGCGATCGGCGCGGCCCGATTTTCCGGCAGGATCAGCGTCGCGTCCTTGAGGAAGAAGGGGCGGGGGAGGATATGCGTAACGATCGAGAGCGCATTGATCCCCGGATCGAACACGCCAAGCCCGCCCGGCTGCCAGATCCAGGCCTGTCCGGGATGCCAGACGCGTACATCCTCCCGCCAGATGATCGACACCTTATCGATCCGCCGCTCGGCCAGCCAGGCGCGGGCAGGGGCCACGCCCGCCGCGAAGCGGCTATGCCAGGCGGCGAACAGGCTAACGCCCACCTTGTTCGCCTGGGCACGGAGCGCGTCGACCTCGGCCAGCGTGGCGCCGGGCGGCTTTTCCAGGAACACATGCACCCCGCGCGCCAGCGCCTGCGAGGCCAGCTCATAGCGGACCTGCGGCGGCGTGCAGAGCGCGATCGCGTCCACCGCCGGCCCTTCGCTCAGCAGCGCCTTCAGGCTCGGCAGATGCGGCACGCCGGCGATGCCCGGATCGTCCGGGCTGACGGTGGCGGCCAGGCTGAAGGCGCTGGTGCCCCGGATCGCGGGCACATGCTGGTCGCGCGCGATCTTGCCGAGGCCGACGATCGCGATGCGGATCGGGTCCATGGCGTCAGAGCACCTTCACCGCGACGTCGACGGCCGCCGCGCGCTGCAGCGGGTTGCGCACCGGCAGGGTGAAGGGCGCCGCCGAAATCTCGAACACATCGCCTTCTTGGCAGGTCACTCCGTCGCTGAAGGACAGGGTGGCGGTGCCGAAGAAATGGACATGCACGTCGCCCGGCCGGCGGAACAGATCATATTTGAAATGATGATGTTCCAGGTTCGTCAGGTTGTGCGACATATTGGCCTCGCCCGACAGAAAGGGCTTTTCCCAGATCGTCGCGCCGTTGCGCAGGATGCGGCTCGTCCCCTCGATATGGTCGGGCGCCGGGCCGACCAGCAGTTCGGGACCCAGGGCCGCCTGGCGCAGCTTGCTGTGCGCGAGCCAGAGATAATTGTGCCGCTCGGTCATATGGTCGCTGAACTCGTTGGCGAGCGCGAGGCCGAGACGATAAGGCTGGCCGCCGGGGCCGATGATGTAGATGCCGGCGATTTCCGGTTCCTCGCCGCCATCCTTGGCGAAGGCGGGCATGATCAGCGGATCGGTCGGGCCGACGAGCTGCGACCCGTCGCCCTTGTAGAACCATTCGGGCTGCTGGCCGACGGTGCCGGGGGCAGGCTTTCCGCCTTCGAGCCCTTCCAGAAACATCCGCATCGAATCGGTCTGCTTTTCGGCGGCCGCCGCCTCGCGGTGCATCTTGTCGCGCCCCTCGGCGGAGCCAAGATGGGTGAGGCCCGTGCCGGTCAGCTGGACATGGGCCGCATCGTCATGGTCGATCGGCGCGATCAGCCGGCCGGCCTCAAACTCCGTCGCGATGTCGACCGGGGCGCCCTTGCCGGCTTGTGCGACCATGTCCGCCAGCGTCATGCCCTTCGCAATCGCCTCCAGCGCGAGCGCGCGGATGCTGTTGACGGCGGTCAGGAAAAAGGCGTCGTCCCCCTGGGCCGCGATCACGGATCGGGTGCCGTTCGCGGCGCGGTGCTGCAACAGTCGCAATGTCATGAACTCTCCTTCCGCGCGGTGGCAAGACGCTGGCGCAATGATCTGGATATGGACCAGCCGCAGGGGCGCAACGGTGAAAGCGCCGTGTCGACTGCGACCTATTTACTCCGACATATTACAGGATGATGGTATTGGCAATCATTCTATTCTACTGTCCCGCCGATCTTGTGGGGCCCTTTGGAGAAGCGTGAATGGCGAAGGAGAAACCGCCTCAAATCGGGGAGGAGGCGGAAAAGGAGCATGCGGCGAAACTGGCGCGGGGTCCGGGTCGACGCCTGCATGGCGCCATCGCGCACAAGCTGGGTACGGCTATCTTGTCCGGCCAATATGCTCCGGGGGACACGCTATCGGGCGAAGTTGCCTTCGCCGAGGAACTGGACGTGTCGCGCAGCGCCTATCGCGAGGCGATCCAGGTGCTGACCGCCAAGGGGCTGGTGGAAAGCCGTCCCAAGGCCGGGACGCGGGTGCTGCCGCGCAACCGCTGGAACCTGCTCGATCCCGAAGTGCTGGCCTGGGCCTTTGCCGGGGAGCCGGATGTGCAGTTCGTGCGCGACCTGTTCGAACTGCGGGCGATTGTCGAACCGGCGGCGGCGCGGCTGGCGGCGCAGCGACGGACAAAAGACGACATTCGGCTGCTGAAGGATGCGCTGGCCGCGATGCGCCGCCATACGCTGGCGACCGAGGCCGGGCGGGCGGCCGACCGTGATTTCCATAATGCGATCCTGAATGCGACCCGCAACGATGCGTTGCAGGCGCTGTCGGCGAGCATTGGCGCGGCGGTCAACTGGACGACCCAGTTCAAGCAGCGGTCCCGCGCTCTGCCGCGCAATCCGATCCCTGACCATGTGCGGGTTTTCGATGCGATCGCGGCGGGTGATCCTGTCGCCGCAGCCGAGGCGATGGGCGTGCTGGTGGACCTGGCGCTGGAGGATACGGCAAGCGCGATGACGCGCTAACCTTCATCCGTTCGTTTCGAGCGTAGTCGAGAAACGAACGGATATTTGAATGGAAAAGGCCGGAGCGGACATGCCGCTCCGGCCTTTTCCTTGGCACTTCCGCCCGCCCTCAATCCAGATGCTGATCCGGCAGCGCGTGCGTCGGTCGTGAACCCCACAGTGCGTAGAAGAGGATGTACAGTTCGCACAGCGCTGTCAGCAGGAAGCTGGTCTGAAGCCCGAAATGGTCGGCCAGCCAGCCCTGCACCACCACCAGCGCACCACCGGCAATCGCCATGATCAGCAGGCCCGATCCTTCCTCGGTCAGCGGTCCCAGCCCCTTGATGCCGAGCGTGAAGATGGTCGGGAACATGATCGAGTGGAACAGCCCCACCAAAATCAGCGACCACATGGCGACCGGCCCATGGGCGAACACGGTGGTTATCATCACGATGAACGCGCCGATGGAGAAGGCGGCCAGCACCTTGCCCGCGTCGAAGCGCTGCATGATCGCGGACCCCGCAAAGCGGCCGAGCATCATCCCGCCCCAAAGGAGGCTCAGATAACGGCCCGCCTGCTCATGCGTCAGGTTGGCGATGCCGGGCTGGCTGACGAAGTTCACGAACAGATTGGCGACGCCGATTTCCGCGATCAGATAGATGAAGATGGCGGGGATGCCGAACACCAGATTGCGATGCGCCCAGAGCGAGAGATGCTTGCGTTCTTCCTTGGCAAGCCGTGAGGTGGAAGCGCCCATGTCCGGTAGCGGGAAGCGCGCGATCACGACCGCCAGTACCACCAACGCCGCGGCGACCAGGCCATAGGGCAGGATCACCGACTGCGCGTCGGCGAGCCGTTCGGCCTGCGTCAGCACGATCTCGCCCTGCGCGGTGCCGCCCTTCGACCGGCCCAGGATCAGATAGGCGCCGAACATCGGCGCCAGCATCGTGCCCGCCGAGTTCATCGCCTGCACCAGGTTGAGGCGCGAGGAAGCGGTCTCCGGCTTGCCGACCACCGCGACATAGGGGTTGGCCGCGACCTGCAGCAGGGTGATGCCGCTGGCGATCACGAACAGCATGGCCAGTGTCACGCCATAGGAAGGGATGCTCGCCGCCAGCATCATGCCCAGCGCGCCCGCCGCCATGACAGCCAGGCCGATCACCAGCGACTTCTGGTATCCCACGCGCTCGATCAGCTTGGCCGAAGGGATGGACGCCACGAAATAGGCGATGAACCACACCGATTCGATCAGCGTGGTCTGGGTATAACTCAGTTCGAAGACGCTGCGCAGATGGGGCAGCAGCGTGTTGTTGATGACGGTGATGAACCCCCACATGAAGAAGAGGCTGGCCAGCAGCGTCAGTGCCGGACCGTAGCGGGTGCCGGGGTGATGATCCGCAGCGATTGCGGCTGTCGATGATACAGGACCTGCCATTCATCCTTCTCCAGAAAGTCCTAGCGGCAACGGAACAGACTTGCGTTGCCTTAATTTGTCGGAGTATATCCCTCTGCGCGGGTCGTCAATATCGGCCCGTCCTGAGAGGATCGAGCAAGGGGCGCAGATGGTCATTTTCTCCAAAACAACGTTGTCATACGGGGCTGCCCTGTTGATGACAAGCACGTCTGCCCTGGCGACCGAAGCCAGTCGCGCGCCTGCTGGAAAACTGGCGGACGGGACTGCCGTCGAACTGATCACGCTTACCAATGCAAAGGGTGTTTCCGCCCGGATCCTGACTTATGGCGCGACGCTCCAGTCGTTGATCGCGCCCGATCGTGAAGGGAAGGGTGCCGACGTCCTGCTCGGCTATGACGACCTTGCCGGCTATGTCGACCATCCCAATTATTTCGGCGTGACCGTCGGCCGCTATGCCAACCGGATCGGCGGCGGCACGTTCACGATCGATGGGAAAAGCTATCAACTGCCCCGCAACGACAAGGTCAATTCGCTGCACGGCGGCGGCAAGGGCTTCGACAAGCAGCTGTGGAAGGTCGTGTCGGTAAAGAGCGGCCCCACCGCCAGCGTCCTATTGTCGCACAGCAGTCCGGACGGCGATTCGGGCTATCCCGGCCAGGTCGACGCCAGCGTCACCTATGCACTGGACGAAAGCGGCGCGCTGACGATCAGCTTCGACGCGAAGACCAGCAAGCCGACGATCGTCAACATGACCAACCATGCCATCTTCAATCTGGCGGGAGAGGGCGCCGTGGGCGGCGCGCTCGGCCATATGCTGACCATTCCCGCCAAGGCCTACACGCCGGTCGACGCCAAGCTCATCCCCACAGGCGAATTGAAGCCGGTCGAAGGCGGCCTGTTCGATTTCCGCACTGCCCGCCGGGTCGAGGACGGCATCCGCGACGGCCGCGACCCGCAGATCGTCTTCGGCCGCGGCTATGACCATAATTGGGCGCTCGACAAGGGACTGACCAAGACCCCGGAACTGGCGGCGCGGCTGGAGGACCCGGCGTCCGGCCGCGTGCTCGAAGTGCTGACCACCGAGCCCGGCGTCCAATTCTATGCCGGCAATTTCCTCGACGGCACGCTCGTCGGCAAGCAGGGGCATCTCTACCGCATGGGCGACGGCATCGCGCTCGAGCCGCAGAAATTCCCCGACTCTCCCAACAAGCCGAACTTCCCTTCGGCGCGGGTCGACCCGGGTAAACCCTATCGGCATGTCATGGTCTACCGCCTGTCGGTAAAGCGCTGACAAGGAGGGAGCAGCGATGGCCGGGTGGCGGATCATCGAGCGCGATGCGCGCGACATGCTGGGGGAGGGGACGCTCTGGTCGGCGCGGGACAACGCCGTCTATTGGGTCGATATCCTCGCCCCCGCGCTCAATCGCCTGTCGCTCGCCAACGGTCGCATCGACCGCTGGACAATGCCTGAACCCCTGGGCTGGGTGGCCGAGCGCGCACAGGGTGGCTTCGTCGCCGGCTTCCAGAGCGGCTTTGCCTATCTGACGCTCGATCCGCTGACTATCGAGCCGATCGGTGATCCCGAACCGCATCTGCCGGGCAACCGCATGAATGACGGCAAGGCGGATGCACAGGGCCGTATCTGGTGCGGCACCATGGACATGGCCGAGGAACAGGAGAGCGGGGCGCTCTACCGGCTCGATCCCGACGGCCGCTGGACGCTGATGGACAGCGGCTACGGCGTGACCAACGGCCCCACCTTCTCGCCTTGCGGCCGGTGGCTCTATCATAGCGACACGGCGAAGCGCACCCTCTACCGCTTCGCCCGGAGCGAAGACGGCAGCGTCAGCGGTCGCCAGCCCTTCATCCGCTTCGCCGAGGAAGATGGCTATCCCGATGGCATGACCGTCGATGCGGAAGGGCATTTGTGGGTCGCGCATTGGGGCGGGAGCCGCATCAGCCGCTTCACCCCCGACGGCCAGCTCGACCGCGCGATCCCGCTGCCGGCGCGGCAGGTGACGAACATCACTTTCGCCGGGCCCGACCTTGACCGCATGTTCGTCAGCTCCGCCGCGATCGGCCTGCCCCAAAGCGCCCATGATGGCGCCTTCTTTGAAGTGGATGCAGGCGTGACGGGCCTTCCGACCCATTTGTTCGCCGGCTAGGGCGCGTGGGGCGCCGGCCCGCAACTGTCCCGCTCCACCAGTTCGAAGACGAACTCCGGCGCCGTTTCCGGTCGCTCCACCAGTGCGTCGATGACCGCGCCGCCCATCCGCTCCAGCGGCTGCCGCACGGTCGTCAACGGCGGCCAGGCGGTCAGGCTGGCGGGCGTGTCGTCGAACCCGATCACCGACAATTGCTCCGGCACGCGCAGGCCCAGCCGGTGTGCATGTGTCAGCACGCCCAGCGCCATATCGTCATTGGTCGCGAAAATGGCGGTGGGCGGTTCCCGCAGGCCAAGCAGTGCCTCGCCCGCGGCAATGCCTGAGGCGAAGTCGAATCCCCCCTCGACGAACAATCTGTCGTCAGCGTTCAGCCCGCCCGCCACCAGCCCATCCTTGAACCCCTCGACGCGCAGGCCGGCTGCCCGATGGCTGGGAGGCGGCGTCACCACGCCGATGCGGCGATGGCCGAGGGCGATCAGATGGTCCGCCACCATCCGCCCGGCGCGCCGCTCAGGCGTGGCGATATTGAAGCTCCCTGCCTCCACCGATCCTGCAATGCGCGCGCAGGGCAGTTTCAGGTCGGCAAGCCATTGCAGCATGCGCGGATCGTCGGACAGGGGCGGCACCAGGAACACGCCGTCGGGCCGCAGCGCGGCCACCAGCCGTTCCAGCACCTCATAGCGCTCATCGCCGCTGAGCGGGATCGGCTCGACCACCAGATGATAGCCCAGTTCCCGGCAGCGATTGGCCGCGCCGATCTGGATGCTGCCGGTATAGCCGGGCGCGGGATTGTTATAGAGAAAGGCGATCATGAAGGACCGCCCGCCAGCCAGCCGCCGGGCCGACTGGTTGGGGCGATAATCAAGCTGGCGGATCGCGGCCGTCACCCGCTCGCGCAGGGTGGAACTGACATTGGGCGCCCGGTTGACGACGCGGGAAACCGTCTTGATCGAAACGCCCGCAAGCGCGGCGACATCATGGATGCTGGACATGGGCGCCGATTATCCGTGGCGGCTATCGGTTTTGCGTGGTGCAGGGCGGACCTTTGTCATGACCGTGCCTTGCCATGGAAAGGAGGGGAAGAAACAGGCTTGATAATCCATGCGACCTCTTTTAGAGAAGTTGGACAACGTTGTCATGCTACTATATGATGACGCCATCACCCCGGGCAGCAAGGCGAACTGCACACGTCCGAGCTGTCCGGGGTGCGCCATTCTCCTGACAATTTCATCGCTTGGTTTGCCCTGTGCCGGTGGAAAAGCCGTCCGCCTGCAGCATTTCATGGCTCTTGTGTAAACAAGGCTTGAACGGCCAATCTCTACTATTCTAATAGATATGGGTCGATCGCGATTCGGCTGGGAGAGAAAAGATGGCATGGCGGGCGGCGATCGGCCGGAACTGGCAGAAGCTGCGTGACGGCGCGAAGCGCGAGTTCCTGCGCGAACCCGACCGCGTTCTTCTGGAACGCAGCCCGGAGGATCTTCCCGTGCGGGCGGAAAAGGAAAAGAGGGCTGCATTCGAAGCGCGATAAGTCGCTGCCTCCTTGTTGATCCGGCCGGTACGCCCAATATGCCCGCGAGCATCGGCATCTCTGCCCCCCTCGAACCTTTTGGGAGATTTTATGGCCCTGCCTTCCCGCGTGGTGACACGCGCCGTTGATCCGCTTTTCCTTGAACGCTGGTCGCCTCGCGCCTTTGACGGTTCGGCCATTCCGCAGGCTGATCTCGACACCATTTTCGACGCCGCGCGCTGGGCGCCTTCGGCATTCAATTACCAGCCCTGGCGCTTTCTCTACGCCCATCGCGACACGCCCGACTGGTCGCGCTTTCTGGACCTGCTGCTGCCCTTCAACCAGCAATGGGTGCAACATGCCGGCGCGCTGGTCTACATCCTGTCCGATACGGTGATGCAGCAGCCGGGTTCCGACGAGGCAAAGCCTTTGCACAGCCACAGCTTCGACGCTGGTGCCGCCTGGGCGCTGCTGGCGCTGCAGGCGACGCGCCTTGGCTATCACAGCCATGCCATGACCGGCGTCGACTTCGACCGCGCGCGCACCGAACTCGGCGTGCCGGACCGCTTCCGCATCGAAGCCGCCGTCGCCATCGGGCGGCAGGGCGACAAGTCGGTTCTGCCCGAAGCGCTGCAGGCGCGGGAAGAGCCGAGCGGCCGCAACGAAATCACCGCTTTCGCCACGCCGGGCAATTTCGCCGGCTGACCATGCCATCCGGTGCGCCCGTTCCCGATGGGGCGGGCGCGCTTTTTTTGCCCCACAGCCGATCTTCGGTTGCGCCAAGCAAAACTTCGTTTGCCCCAATCTCTCTATCAGTTAGATAGAGATTGCCCTGAGCGACGCGGCTGGTCTCCGCGTCGGATGACAACATTGGCAGCAGGACCCGCGGCTTTTGATCGGGATGCAGCTTGCTCCGCGTCACCAACGGCTAAAGCGCACGATGCTCGGGCGACAACGCCAGGATCGTGTTCCCCCAAACTTTGAAATTGGGGAATGAACCATGCCACATCCAACGCTGAAACACTGACGGTCCGCCTTTCGAGGCGCTGACGCCAGCCAATGGTCTGACGCGGGCCAAGGGGGTTCGCGCGCGGATCATCATGTCCGTCCAACCTGTCATTCCGGCCTGTTGATGCCGGGAAAGGGGGCTTTGTGCCCGGACGTATCCATTCGGACCGCGATGGCGGCCGCACCGACTATCCCGTCTCGCTGCTGCAGGCTGCGGCAGCCCTCTATGGCCGCGATGCCATTGAGGACCTGGCCGAGCCCGCTTCCAGGGCAGGCGCGACGACCAAGTCTGAAAAGAAATCCAGGGAGTAGAATCTTTCATGTTGCCTTTCCTTTCGCCGCGCGGCCGGTCCACCGGATCCGCGCGCGCCTTTTTGCTGACCGGCATTGCGCTCGCCTCCTTGCACGCTGCCCCCGCACACGCCCAGGCACCCGAGGTCGCCGCAGCCGCCACCGCAGCGGAGGAGGAAGGCGCAGCGATCTTCGTCACCGCGCGCCGGCGTGAAGAAAATGCGCAGGACGTGCCTGTCGCGCTGTCCGTGGTCGGCGGCGACCTGTTCGAGCAGCGCGGCGACTATACGCTCGCCGCCGTTCAGCAGGTGGCGCCCAGCCTTCAGTTGTTCAGCTTCAATCCGCGCAACACCAACATCAATATTCGCGGGCTCGGCTCCAACGTCGCCCTCACCAATGACGGCCTGGAAAATGGCGTCGGCGTCTATGTGGACGACGTCTATTACGGTCGTGTCGGCGCTAGCCAGTTCGACCTGGTCGACCTCGATCGGATCGAGGTGCTGCGCGGGCCGCAGGGCACCTTGTTCGGCAAGAACACGACCGCCGGCGCGATCAACATCACTACGCGCCAGCCGGAGTTCACCCTGGGCGGGCAGGCCGAAGCGACGCTCGGCAATTACGGCTTCCACCAGGTGCGCGGCTCCGTCACCGGGCCGATCTCCGATCAGGCAGCGTTCCGCCTCAGCGTCGCCGACACGCATCGCGACGGCTTCCTGCGCAACCTCTATAATGGCAGGCACGTCCACGATTACGACAATTTCACCGCGCGCGGCCAACTGCTGCTCAAGCCCAGCGATACGCTGTCGATCCGCCTGATCGGCGACTATGGCAAGCAGACGCTCAATTGCTGCGTGCGCCTGCCCAGCACCGTCTTCACCCGCTATGACGACGGCAATCTGATCGCCAATAATTTCAGCCAGCGTGTGGCCCGGCTCGGCTACACGCCGCTGCCCACCGACCCCTTCGCGCGCCGCGTCGATGCCGACGCCCATTTCCAGGCGAACATGAACCAGTGGGGCGTGTCGGGCAAAGCCGATTGGGACTTAGGTGCCGTCACGCTGACCTCCGTCACCGCCTACCGCAAGTGGAACTGGCATCCCGCCAATGACGCCGACACGACGTCGCTGTCGGTCAACACGCTTGCCCAACAGGCAAACAAGCAGCGCCAGTTCAGCCAGGAACTGCGCCTTGCGTCCAACGGCGACACGCGTTTGAGCTATGTCGTTGGCGCCTATTATTTCTGGCAGATCATCAATGGCTTCGGCGCGTCAGGCTATGGTCCGGCGGCGCCGGCCTGGTTCTTCCCCAACGCCGACCCGGTGGTCAGCAATGCCGCAGTCAACGGTTTCGTCGCGCGCTCCACCTCCAACCCAGAGACGAAGAGCTACGCCCTGTTCGGCCAGACCAGCTATGCGCTTGTCCCCGACAGCCTTTCGCTGACGATCGGTCTGCGCTACACCCATGAAAAGAAGCAGGGCAGTTTCAATCAATGGTGGGCGGAGGGCAATGACCTCTCCACCCTGACCGCGGCCCAGCGCACCGCCGCGATCACGCTGCGCAACGGCCTGAACCCCGTCACCAGCTATTCGACCGGCTTTACCGACGACAGCCTGTCGGGCCTGGTCACCCTGTCCTACAAGGTGACGCCGGACGTGCTCGTCTATGCCAGCTATTCGCGTGGCAACAAGTCGGGCGGGCTCAACCTGACCAACATCCCGGCCGGCGTTACGCCCAATGTAGGGGGCGAGAAGGTCGACAATTATGAAGCGGGCCTCAAATCGACGCTGCTGGGCGGCAAGGCGACGCTGAACGCCGCCGCCTTCTGGACCGATATCTTCGATTATCAGACCGCGATCGTCGAGCAGGTCGCCGGTACGGCGAGCACCCGCAACTATATCACCAACATTCCCCATGCACGGGCGCGCGGCTTTGAAGTCGACAGCGCACTGGCGCTCAGCCGCAATGTCCATCTGAACGCCTCGCTCGCCTATACCGACGCCTATTATGTCGATTTCCGCAACGGCCCGACGCCCGTCGAAGCCCTGAACCCGACCACCGGCGGCTCGCCGATCAGCGACCTTTCGGGCAAGTCGCTGTCGGGCGTGCCGAGTTGGTCGTGGAGCGCGGGCGGCGACTTCGCGATCCCGCTCGGCGACACCACGCTGGGCGCGGCGGAGTTCTATGGTCGCGCCGATTATAATTGGCGCTCCTCCTACTACACCGCCGTGTCGGACAGCCGCTACTCGCTGGTGCCGAGCTGGGGGGGCGCCAATGCGCGCATCGGCTTCCGCACCGAGGACGGCATCATCGACCTGTCGATCTGGGCCAAGAATCTGTTCGACAAAAATTATGTCGACACGCTGTCCGTCGCCAACACCGGCCAGGTGACGGCCACGGTCGGTGATCCCCGCACCATCGGCGTGACGCTTCGCACGAAGTTCTGATCGCACGTCCGGACAAGGAGACGAAGCCGTGGCTACCCTTCCTGCAGATGCCAGAGCGGATTTCCAAAACCGCCCCGTCTCCCGACTGGAGGAGAGGCCGGAGGAAGGTGCACGCCTGTCGCGCCTGCGCCTTGCGGGCTTCGCCTCCATCGCCGTGCCGATATATGGAGCGGCCCTGCCGCTCGTCATGTTCGTGCCGCAGCTTTATGCGGCCGAATATGGTCTTTCTCTCGCCACCATAGGGCTGATCTTCTTCGTCGGTCGCTTCTGGGATGTCGCGATCGATCCGCTCATCGGCGCGCTCAGCGATCGCACGCGCAGCCATTTCGGCCGCCGCCGTCCCTGGATCGCGGCAGGCGGACTGGTGTTCGGCCTGTCTTCCGCGCTGCTCTTCTTCCCGTCGCCTGCGCTGGTGACGCCTGCCTATCTGGCCACGGTCCTTTTCCTCTTCTACGTCGGCTGGTCGATGGTGGAAATTCCCTTCTCCGCCAGGACCGGGGAACTTTCCGCCAGCTATCACGGCCGCACGCGTGTCGTCGGCTATCAACTGACGTCACGCGCTCTGGGTGTGCTCGCCGTCCTGGTGCTACCGACGATCCTCGAACAGTTTGATCCGTCCAACGGGGTGCTGAAGCTGAACCTGGTGGGTGGCTTCATCCTGGCGACATTGCTGCCTTCGCTGATCGTGCATCTTCTCGTGCTGCCCGAAGCGCCCGCGTCCGAGGCACCTGCGCTCCGGCAAGGCATCGCACATACTGTCGGCATCATCTTTTCCGACCGTCTCCTGTTGCGTGTACTTGCCTCCGACATCATGGTGACGACAGGCCAGTCGTTCCGCGCGGGCCTGATCGTCTTCTTCGTCGTCTGGTATATGGGTTTGCCCGCCTGGGCGAGCGGCCTCTACCTCCTCCAATTCATCTTCGGCGTAGCCGCCGCGCCGATCTGGCAGCGTATCGGCGGGCGCATCGGCAAGCGCGAGGCGGCGATCGCGGGTGAACTGACGCAAGCAGCGATCAATCTTGCCCTGCTCTTCGTGTTCCCGGGCGGGCTGCCGCTGCTGGTGATCCTCACCATCGCACAAGGCCTGACCCAAGGGTCGGGCAATCTGATGCTGCGCGCCATGGTGGCCGACGTCGCCGACGCGCAGCGGCTGCGCACTGGCCAGGACCGCACGGGTCTTCTCTTCTCTGTCTTTGCCCTTTCGGAAAAGCTGGGCCCTGCGATCGGCATCGGCATAGCCATGTCGCTCGTCGGTTGGGCCGGCTTCACGCCCGGCCCGAACAACAGCAGCCAGGCGCTGGAGATGCTGAAATATGTCTTCGCGCTCGGCCCGGCGCTCGCCCACATCGCCGCCACCCTCATCATCTGGCGTTTTCCGCTCGGCGAAGCCGCCCATGCCGACATCCGCCGCGCGCTCGAGCAGCGCGACGCCCTTCCTGCCTGACCCCATCACCCAAGGAGAACTGCCATGACCGTGATCACGCAGAATTTCATCAACGCCGCCGACGCCGAAGGCCCGCTGGATGTCGTTCCGGTCGCCGGCCGCATCGGCGCGGAGATTCGCGGTGTCGCGCTGAACGGCGACATTGACGACGCCACGCTCGCAGCGGTCCGTGCCGCGCTCGTCCGCCACAAGGTCATTTTCTTCCGCGAGCAGCATCAGCTGGACGACGCCGCGCAGGAGGCCTTCGCCGAACGCTTCGGCAAGCCTGTCGCGCATCCGACCGTGCCGGTCGTCCCCGGTTCCCAATATCTGCTCGAACTGGATTCGAAGGAGGGCCGCGCCGCCTCCAGCTGGCACACCGACGTCACCTTCGTCCCCGCCTATCCCGAAGCCTCGATCCTGCGCGGCATCGTCATCCCGCAGGCCGGCGGCGACACGCTCTGGGCGAACACCGTCACCGCCTATGAGGAACTGCCGGAACAGTTGCGCCAGCTCGCCGACACGCTCTGGGCGGTTCACAGCAACCTTTACGACTATGCCGCCACCCACAGCGACGCGAACGACGAAGCGGTAAAGCGCCATCGCGAAATCTTCGCCTCGACCGTCTATGAGACCGAGCACCCGCTGGTCCATGTCCATCCGGAATCGGGCGAGCGTTCGCTGCTGCTCGGCCATTTCTTCAAGAATTTCGTCGGCCTGACCCAGGCGGACAGCCAGCGCCTCTTCGCCATCTTCCAGGAGCATATCACCCGGCCGGAAAACACCGTGCGCTGGCGCTGGCAGCCGGGCGACGTCGCCATCTGGGACAATCGCGCCACCCAGCACCGCGCCATCGCCGATTTTGGCCTGCAGCATCGCCAACTGCGCCGCGCGACACTTGCCGGCGTGGTGCCGGTGTCGATCGATGGCCGCCAGAGCCGGGCGATCAAGAAGGAGCCGGGCAAGATTTCCGAGCCAGCCTGAACGTGGCCAACCTTATCGTCGTTCCCGCCTTCGCGGGAATGACGGTCCCATGCTCTTATCGTGCCCATTGTTCCGCTCATTCTACAGGTTGCCTTTTCATGATCCGCTCCCTCCTCGCCAGCGCCGCCATCATCGCGGGCCTGTCCATGCCCGCAGCGGCGCAGGCGCAGCAGCCCAAACGCCCGAATTTCCTCGTCATCGTCGCCGATGATCTCGGCTATTCCGATCTCGGCGCGTTCGGCGGCGAAATCCGCACGCCCAATCTGGACAGGCTCGCCACCGCGGGCGTGCGCCTCAGCGGCTTCCACACCGCGCCCACCTGTTCGCCGACCCGATCGATGCTGCTGTCGGGCACGGACAATCACCGCGCGGGCCTGGGCACCATGGCCGAGCTGCAGGCGCCCAACCAGGTCGGCAAGCCCGGTTTCGAAGGCTATCTGCGCCCCGATATCGCCAGCCTGCCTGAATTGCTGTCCGCCGGCGGCTACCGCACGCTGATGTCGGGCAAGTGGCACCTTGGCGTTGCGCCGGAGCAGGACCCGTCCGCGCGCGGTTTCCAGCACAGCTTCACCCTGTTGCAGGGTGCCGGCAACCATTTCGGCGCCGACCTGTCCACCGATCCCAGGACGGGCGCAACCTATCGCGAGGATGGCAAGACGCTGACCAGCCTGCCGGCCAATCATTATTCCTCCGACACCTTCGCCTCGAAGCTGATCGGGCAGCTGAAGGACAGCAAGGACAAGCGGCCCTTCTTTGCCTACCTCACCTTCACCGCGCCGCACTGGCCGCTGCAGGCGCCCGCCGAGACGATCGCCAAATATAAGGGCCGCTATGATGCGGGCTATGACGTGCTGCGTGCGGAGCGCTACAAGAAGCAGGTCGCGCTTGGCCTGGTGCCCGCCAACGCCGCCCCGCATGCGCCCGAACGCTCTGTGCCCTGGGACAGCCTGACGCCCGAGCAGAAGAAGACCGCCGCGCGCAGCATGGAAATCTATGCCGCGATGGTCGACCGGATGGACGAGAATGTCGGCCGCGTCATCGCCGCGCTCAAGGCGAGCGGGGAATATGACAATACGGTCATCCTCTTCCTTGCCGACAATGGGGCGGAAGGGGTTGATCTTTCCCGTCCGCGCAATCCGCTCTTCCGCGACCGCGCGGCGCAGGCGGACAATAGTCTCGACAATCTGGGCAAGGCGAGCAGCTATATCAGCTATGGCCCCGGCTGGGCGCAGGCCGCGACCACGCCGTCCTGGCTGTTCAAGGCGGTCGCGACCGAAGGCGGCACCCGCACCGCAGCCTTCGTCAGTGGTCCGGTGGTGACGAAGCGCGGCTCTGTCAGCAACGCGTATCTCCATGTTGCGGACGTGGTGCCGACCTTCCTCGACCTTGCCGGGATCGAACGGCCGAACGGCAGCTTCCAGGGCCGCGCGGTGCAGCCGATCCGGGGCACCAGTTGGGCAAGCTGGCTCGCGGGCAAGGCGCAGGCGGTCCATTCCCCTGACGAAGCGATCGGCACCGAATTGTTCGGCTCGCGCTCGGTGCGCAAGGGCGATTGGAAGATCACCGATCCCGGTGACGGGAACTGGCGCCTGTTCAACATCGCCCAAGACCCCGGCGAGACTGCTGACCTGTCGGCCAGGGAGCCGGCGCGAAGGGCGGAGCTGGAACAGGCCTGGGCGGCCTATGCCGCCGATGTCGGCGTGGTGCTGCCGGATAGGCGGGTAACGGTGGAGTGAAGTAGCTCAGGCGACGACCGATGGGGGTGGAGAGCGGACACTCCCCCTCCCGCAAGCGGGAGGGGGCCGGGGGGTGGGCCAGCGCAGCGCCTAGCCCATTCCCACCCCCTAACCCCCTCCCGCATGCGGGAGGGGGAACATCTCCACTC
>DATFDS010000289.1:0-16763 GCA_035251955.1 Sphingobium sp.
GAAATAGGCCGTGCGGTCGGCGACGCGGATCTGCGCGGACGCGGCAAGTTCAATGCCATAGCCGATGACCGCCCCCTGCAGCGCCGCGACGAACGGGATCCGCCCCCGACTGATCGCGTCGAAGCCGAGATGCCCTTCATGCCTCTCGCGCTTATGGTCATCCGTGATGCCGGCGCGCCGCTTGGCGCCGGCCGCGACCAGATCGAGGCCCGCCGAAAAATTGTCGCCATGACCGAAGAGGACACCGACCTTCGCCTCGCGACCGGCCTGGAGCGCCGCATCGATCACCTGATTGGCGGCCTCGGCGCTCAATGCATTGCGCTTTGCCGGACGATTGATGCCGATCAGCGCGATCTCACCCCGCACTTCATAAGTCACCAATGGCCCGGCATCTTTTCCGCCATTGGGTCTTCCGGACGTATCGGTCATGTCAGCCGTCTCCTTCAGGCGTCGAGCTGGTCGCTGACGATCAGCGCATCGAGGGCGATGGCGCCTTCGCCCTCGGCGAAGACGAGCAATGGATTGATATCGATCTCGGCTATTTCCGGTCGTTCCAGCATGAGCTGGCCAATCCGCGACACGACATGCGCCACTGCGGCCACGTCGCGAGCCGGCGCACCGCGAAACGCGTCGAGCAGCCTTGCGGCCTTCAGCTTGCGCAGTTCCGAGACGATGTCGGTCAGGGCAAGATCAGGCGGGAGCAGGCGCACATCCTGCAGGGCTTCGACCATCACGCCGCCAAGACCGACCAGCAGCACGGGGCCCCATTGCTCGTCGCGCTTGGCGCCCACGACCAGTTCAAGGCCCTTGGGCGCCATTTTCTCGACGAGCATGCCGTCAAGTCGCGTGCCCGGCCTCGCCTGTTCCACCCGCGCTTGCAGTTCTTCATGGGCGGCTCGCACCGCGCCCTCATCATTCAGGTTGAGTTTGACGCCCCCGACTTCGGTCTTGTGCGCAAGTTCTGACGCCTGCACCTTCAAGACCACTGGATAGCCTATGCTTTGGGCAATCGCGCTTGCCTCGTCGGCATTGCCAGCGAGCCCGCCCGCCGGACGGTCTATCCCGATCGCCTTCAATATGTCCTTGCTGAGCCATTCGGGCTTCACGCCGGGGCGCAGGGGCGCCGATGCGCCGGGAGGCAGCGGCCCCAGTTCGGGGACCTTTCTAGACAGGGCGCGGCCATGATGCGTGACCGCCGCGATGGTGCGCAGCGCCCGTTCGGGCGAGCGGGAAAGAAGAAGTCCGCTTTCCCGCGCCAGTTTTTCGAAATCCGCAGCTATGGGCGCATCTTCGCCGAGCGCTGTCAGCAGGACCGGTTTGGTACTGCTTGCCACGACATCGACGAATGGCGCGAGCCAGCGAACCGCGTCCGGCCCCAGGGCCGGGACAGCCACCGCGATCGAGCCGATCGTCGGATCGCCGATGAGGACCCGGAGCGCATCGGCGGTCAGGGGAATGTCCGATATGACCTGCGTCGTGAGATCGAGCGGGTTCTTGGGCGGCGTGAATTCGGGTAGCCGCGGCCGCAACGCCGCCTCGCTCTCAGGGGACAGGGCAGGAAGCGCGATTCCCAGTTCCTCGAAGCAATCATGCGCAATGGCGCAGAAGGCACCTGATGTGGTCATCACCGCCGGATCCAGCACCGGCGCCTCGGGATAGCGCGCCAGCATCTCCGTGCAGTCGATCCACTCTTCCAGCGTGTCCGCCACAAGAACGCCTGCATGGGAGCAGAGCACGGCCATGGTGGCGTAATCGCCCGCCATCGCACCGGTGTGGGACGCCGCAGCCTGCTTTGCCTTGGTGCCCCGGCCCGTGTGATAGAGAATGATGCTCTTGCCTGCTTGGCGCGCGCGCTTCGCCGCCTCGATGAAAGCGGCAGGCTTGCGGATCTGTTCGGCATAGACGGCAATCACGCCGACCGCAGGGTCGTCAGCCATGAAGGCGATATAGTCCGGCAAGCCAAGGCCCGCCTCATTGCCCGTCGAAAGACGATAGGCGATGGGCAGATTGCGTGCCTCCAATGCCCAACATGCATGCCCCATGAGGCCGCCGCTCTGGGCCACGATGGCGATCGCGGGCTGTGCGCTCAATGCCTTGATGGGTGGCACCGGCACGAAGCCGATGTCGACGCGATCGATATAATTGGTGAAGCCAAGGCAGTTCGGACCGGCGACGCCCAATCCGGCTTCTTGCACGCGGCGCGAAAGCGCCTCTTGCGCACCGCGGGATTCCTCGCCGGCCTCGGCGAAACCGGAAGCGAATACGACGGCGGCTCCGACCTGCCGCTCGATGCAGGCCTCGATGGCGTCCGGCACGGCGGCGGCAGGAAGCGTCAGAACGGCGAGGTCGATCCCCTGCGGGAGATCGGCCGGGTCGGCAAGAATGGCTCGTCCATCCGCTTCGCCGCCGTTGCGCCCGACCAGATGCACCTCGCCTGCGAAGCCGTTCTGATCGAGGAGCCCGGCCACCGCGCGGCCCGGCGAACCCGCTCGCGCGGACACGCCCAGAATGGCCACGGATTTCGGCCGCAGCAATCGCTCCACCAAATCCGGTCGTAATGCTGACCGGTCCGCAAAACTTATGATATTGGCTTGATGTGTCGCCATTGGCGTCTCTCCTGGTGCGCGGGGGATGCCCCCCGGCGCGGATCTGGTTTATCGGTCAATCTATCGGAATGATGTTATGCGGCGGTGCGTGGGGCCGCGTGCGGGAAAGCCATTATCAGCTTAGGTCAGGCGTCTGCAGGGCGTGGTAACCCAGGTCCGCCCGCGCTTCGTCCAGCCTGCGTCCCGCTTTCACGGCTGCCCTGATCCGGTCTTCGACTGCTTCGATCTGCTCGGCAATGCCCAGGACCTCCTCGGCATGGGCGGACGGGATCACCACCACGCCGTCGGCATCGCCGGCCAGCCAGTCACCTGGGGCCACGCGAACGCCCGCGATCTGCACGGGGACGTTATAGGCATCGGCGGTCACACGGTCCTTGCCGGTCCGCATCGTGTTGCCGCGTGCAAAAACCGGATAGCCCAGTTCCACGCAGCGATCGGAATCGCGGCATACGCCATCGATGACGGTGCCGGCGATCCGCTTCTCGGACGCGACCCAGGTCAGGATATCGCCCCAGACGGTGCCATCCAGGCGACCGTCATTGTCGATGACGACCACCTGGCCGGGTTCGACATCGTCGATATAATCGCCCACCGACCCGCCGGTCTGGCCGACCGGCAGCATCCGGATGGTGAAGGCGCGGCCCGCAAAGCGCATCGTCCTCGACACCGGCATGATGCCAAGCGCCTGCCCGTCGATCTTGAGCTTGTCGAGCGCGTCGGAGAGCGCCGTGGTGCCCGCGGCGGCGAGGCGACGGGCAAGGTCTTCGTCGGTCATTCCGGATCCCTTTTCAGCATGTCTTCGTAATTGGCGCCAAGCACCTCGCCCAGCGGACGCCCAGCCTCGATGTCGCGCGTCATCAGTTGCTCTCGTGCGAAGATGTCCTCGGCTACGCCCACAATTTCTTCGGCGCGCAGTTGGTCCACAAACACGATCCCGCTGCCGTCCGCCATGACCAGATCGCCCGGCCTGACCGCCAGCCCCGCGACAGTGATCGGTTCGTTGAAGGCGTGCTCGGCAACGCGGCCCCGCGCGGTGACGGGCACGGCGGCGCGGCCATAGACGGGCAGGCCAAGATCCGTCGCCTCGTCGATGTCACGGAAGGCGCCGTCGATAATGACGCCGATGACGCCCTTGGCGAGAGCGCCGCGAGAGAGGAGCCCACCCCATCCCGAAACGTCCAATCGGCCGCGGTGCTCGACAACGACGATCTCGCCGCCGCGCGCGGTCATGATAGCGCCCGCGCCGAGATGGCGTTTCGGCAGTTCATGCATCGGCGCGCCCAATTTGACCGTCAGGGCGGGCCCCACGATGCGCCGCCGAACGGTCATGGGCGCGATGCCGAAGACGGCGCCGGGCAGCCCCAGCTTGTCGAGCGCATCGGAGACGGTCGGCGTATCCAGCTTTTGCAGGCGATCGATAAGGTCGTTCATGCAGATTTCCTGTTGTCCAATGCATCGCGCAGGCTGAAATCCTCGAATGAGGCTGCGGCAAAGCCCATGGCCGCCTCAAATTGCGCCTTCACGTCATCGGGTTGTCCGGCCTGGAACGGATAGGTCATGAACATCAGCCGCCGTCGCGGATCGGCGAGGATTTCCGCCCTGGTGAGGCCCGCGGCGGATTCCTCCTTCGCCATCATGGGAAGAGACAGGGCGCTGTTCATCGACGGATCGCGGACCAGTCCCTTGGGATCCTCGCCGGCGGCCACCCGATCGAGATCGTTGAAAAAGCGGCGCCTGATCATGACGATGCCCTTGTCGCTCAACCCCAGATTTTCGGTGGTGCGATCGGCGATGCGGCCCTGCCCCACCCAGGCCAGGAAATCCTGGTTCATGACATGGCTGGTGATCCATTTTCCCCGCTCGTCCTTCAACGGCCCATGCCAGGTCGGGATATGGTCCTGAACATAGGGTTCCTGTTCGCGCGGTACGCGCGTGAACTTCCAGGTGATGCTCAGCGTGTTCTCATCGTCGATGGGCACGCGCCATTCGAAATGCTCGGTCAGGAAGAAGGCGTTGGGCCACAGGAAGACACGGCCCGTCGTCCAGTTTTCATGGGTCTCGTCCGTGTCCTCCTTGATGCGGCGGTAGACAAAGCCATAATCGAATTCGTCGAAATCGACCCTGAGATGACGCGGACTGTAAACGCCGTCGCTTCCCTGGAGACGCAAACTCCAATTTTCATGCATCCATTCAAAATGGACGGGGTCGATCGAGTTCTCCTGGCACTGAAACCAATTGCATGGAACCTCGGAGATGACGACTTGCGTAAAGCCATTGCTCCAGGTGAAGGGCTCCCAGTCCGGCACCTCGGGCGCCGGGGCCGACCCCATATAGGCCCAGAGCATCCCCGCCTTGACGGCGACCGGATAGGCGATGGCGGAGACGCGACCCCGGCCACCCTTGCCGTCGCGCACGACATCTTCAAAGGGCTGTTCGACACAGGCGCCGCTCCGGTCGAAACACCAGCCGTGATAATGGCAACGAAGCCCATGCGGCTCGACCATGCCATGGGCCAAGTCTGCGCGCCGGTGCGGACAATGGCGTTCGACAAGGCCGAAATTGCCCGACAGGTCCTTGTACAGCACCAAGTCTTCACCAAACAGGCGCAGTGGCTTGATGGCTTCGCTGTCGAACTCGCTTACCCCCGCAATGGGATGCCAATAGCGGCGCAGATAATCGCCCATGCGCGAGCCCGGACCGATCCGGGTCAGCAACTCATTCTGCTCAGGCGTCAGCATGCGAACCTCCCTGCTCATGATCGGCGGCGTAGGCGGTGGCATCGCACTGGACGAGCATGTTCGCGGGCAAATGCTCATAGACCAATGTGTGTCGGGCGGGACGCGAAGCGGCGTCGGGAAATGCGTTGAGCCACTCGTCGTTCACCGCCGGACGCGCTTCCGACACCTTTACATAGACGGTCATGCGAACGATGCGGTCCATGCCGGCGCCCGCGGCGCTCATGATTCGGCCGAGGTTCTGAAACATCAGCCGCGTCTGCTCGACGACATCGTCGGGCAGCTTGCCCGTCGCGGGATCGATCCCGCTGACCCCGCCGGTCATGACCAATGGTCCGACGCGGCTGGCAGCCGGAATGGGCAGGCCGCCATGATGATAACCTTCTATATCAATGCTTGTTCGTGCTGCCATGTCATTTGCTCCAGCATGCGAAAGCAACGCCAATACCGGTTCCAGCCGGCGTTCGCCTGATCGGTTCGTAGGTGGACCAGCGCAGCTGCAGATCACTTGCGGCAGCTGCGGTCATCACCCAGTTCAAAATCTCGGACGAGCCTTCCCGCAAGGCTTCGCGCGGGATATTGCGCAAGATCGAGGCCTCGCCGGCCAGGCCCGCCATGACCTGGCGGTCCAGCTCTTCGTCCACGACGAAATGGCTGAGCCCGCCCGACGCGATGATCGCGACCCGGTGCGGCGACGGCGACGCGGCAATCACGTCGCGCAAGGCGAGGCCCACATCATAGCAGCGCGCGGCCGACATCACATTGGGCGGATAATAGGTGTTCAACATGATGGGAACGATCGGGATCGACCGGCCGCCGAACAGGCGTTCGACCGGGAAACCGAAGGCATGGCCGAAACCTGCGGCCTCGGGGTCGGCTACGCGATCGCAGATCGCCAGATCGATATGCCGGTCGATCAATCCCTCGATCAGTTCGCGCGCGAACGCTGGGTGGCCCGGAAAGACATGAGTCTCGTCCATGGCATAGCCCAGCGCGACCGGTTTCATCCAGTCGGGTATCTCATCATCGAAACGATGTGTGGCGACGTCCTGACCCCAATAGATGCCGATCGCCGGCATATTGCCCGGGCTGTACAATTCGGATTGATCGTCTCCGATGATGATCACGACGTCAGGCTCAGCCTGGGCGATTTCCCGTGCGAGCCGATCGAGATGCGCCTGGCAGCGGGCGGCGATTGCATCGAAAACGGACGCCACGGCAACATCCCCGAAATGCTCTCCACGGATGGCGACCAGACCCTGGTAATCGACCGTTCGGCCATCGGAGAGCGTAAGGCCGGGATTTTCAAAATCGGCAGCAGCACGGTTGTGCCATTCGCTGCCCGCAATGGTCAGGATCGGGCTGTGCGAAGTCCCTATCGCCAGGACGATCTCAGCCACGCGCGGTCGCCTTGCGCTGCATGGCGGCCCCAGCCATGGATGGGAACTGTCGCGTCTTCATCTGGCCTGCGCCTCTTTCAGAATTTATAGACATCGAGCGTGGTCGCGCCGGCGCGCAGTTTCTCCATGATGGCGAGTTCGGCCTGGTCGCGGCGTTCCGACGCCTCTATGATGGCCGAAGCTTCCGGCGCGGCTATGCTGATCAGGCCATCGGCGTCTCCGACGATCAGGTCGCCGCGTCGGATGACGATATCGCCGAGACGGACAGGATCGCCGATCGCGCCATCCCCTTGCGGGTCCTTCCCCGTGCCCAGGATCGACAGGCCGTGGGCAAAAGTGGGCAGGCCCATCTCGATCAGCCGCTGGCTGTCGCGAACCGCGCCGCTGATGACCAGGCCCGCCAGGCCCCGCGCAAGCGCAGCCGTGGCCATGATCTCACCCCAATAGCCATAGTCGGTGCCAGGCCCGACATCGACGACCAGAACATCGTCGGGCGCCGCCGCCGCCAGCGCATGATGAATCCACAGATTGTCCCCCGCCGGGCAACGCACCGGAAAGGCCCAGCCAGCCATGCGCATGGCAGGGGCGATCGGCTTGAGCGCCGCGGGCAGAGCGCCCTTGCGACCGAAGGCCTCATGAAGCGTCGCCGGTGTCAGCCGTCGCGCCCGAGCCAGCCATTCTGCAGATAGGTCTTCAATTGAAGGCAGCGCCTGAGACACCGATTCTTCCTCCCCACATGCCGTTATCGACGTTCGATGAGGCTTGTTATATGGTTCAAATGGTCTATATAGCAAGCCATAATAAGTTATCTGGTTTGTTTTCATTCACGATGGCGCGATCGATCTCTCATGGTGGCGGTCGAAGGCAGATCGGTCAGGAGAGGTTATATGAGAGATTTTCGGCTGTTGGTTGGCGGTGACCTGATCCGGACGGAAAACCAGCTGGTCGTCGTCAACCCCGCCACTGGCGCGCGCCTGGCCACATGCCCTCGCGCCGACGAAACGGTGTTGAACGAAGCCGTCGCAGCGGCGAAGACCGCCTTCAAGGCCTGGGCCGCGCTGTCGTGGTCCGACCGCTCCAGTCGGTTGTCGGCACTGGCCGATCACATGGAAAAGAAGCAGGACGATTTTGCCGAGCTCATGACGCTGGAGCAGGGAAAGCCGTTGTTCCTCGCCCGGATCGAGGCCTGTCAGGCCATCGCCATCTTGCGGACCTTCGCGGCCATGCGGCTGGAGGACGAAACCTTGTGCGACACAGATCGCATGCGTGTTCTCCAGCAACGATCACCGCTTGGCGTCGTCGCGGCGATCGTCCCGTGGAATTTCCCCCTGATCCTCCTGATGTCCAAGCTGGCGCCCGCCTTGGCGGCCGGCAATTGCGTCGTGGTGAAACCCGCGCCGACGACACCGCTGACGACCTTGCTGCTGGGTGAGATTTGCGCGGATCTGCTGCCGCCCGGCGTCGTCAATGTCGTGGTAGATGATAATGATCTGGGCGACCGGCTTACCCGCCACCCCGACATTGCCAAAATCGCCTTTACAGGTTCGACCCCGACCGGCCGACGCGTCATGGAAAGTGCGGCACCCGGACTAAAGCATCTGACCCTTGAACTGGGCGGCAATGACGCGGCCCTCGTGCTGGCGGACGCGCCAGTCAAGGAAACGGCGGCGGCCTTGTTCCATGCTGCAATGGTGAATTCGGGGCAGGTCTGCGTCGCTATCAAACGCGCCTATGTGCACGACTCCCTGCACGACGAAATCTGCGCCGAATTGACGGCGCTTGCCGAGGCGGCGATTGTCGATGACGGTCTTGTCCCCGGCGTCCAATTCGGCCCTCTTCAGAACAAGGCGCAGTTCGACCGCGTGCTCGACCTGATCGAAGACTGCAAACGCGCAGGAAAGGTCATTGCGGGAGGCAGCGCGATCGACCGGCCAGGTTATTTCGTCCGGCCCACGATCGTGCGCGACCTGCCTGATGACGCGCGTATCGTCCGCGAGGAGCAGTTCGGCCCGGTCCTGCCCGTCTTGCGCTATTGCGACGTCGACGACGCCGTCTCGCGAATCAACGACAGCGATTTCGGCCTGGGCGCCTCGGTCTGGGGACGCGATATCGACAAGGCATTGGCCATTGCATCAAGGCTGGAGGCGGGAACGGTCTGGATCAACAAGCATCTCGATCTGCAGTTCGACATTCCGTTCCGCGGCAGCAAGCAGTCGGGCATCGGCGCGGAATTCGGCCTGGAGGGCCTGCGCGAATATACACAGGCGCGGGTCGTCAACATCGCGAAGGCCGCCTGACCATGTCGGCCTCAACAGCGCCCGAGCGGGCCCTGGGCGATGCCGCCATCACGATGACCGCAGCCATAGTCCGTGACCATCATGGCGGATTCGGGCTCGAACCGGCGCTGCTGGACCCGCCCCGGTCCGATGAGGTGCTGGTGCGCATCGTGGCGACAGGCCTTTGTCACACCGACATCCTCGTCCGTGATGGCATCATGCCCGTTCCATTCCCCATCGTGCTGGGCCACGAGGGCGCGGGAACGATCATAGCGGTTGGTTCGGCCGTCACGGACTTGATGCCCGGCGACCCGGTCGTTCTTACATATCTGAGCTGCGGGCACTGTCGGCAATGCGAGGGCGGATCGACCGCCAGCTGCGCGCATATCAGGGATCTTTGCTTTAGCGGCGCCAGGCCTGATGGCAGTCACGCACTACGCGGCGGCGAAGGCGAGGCGCTCAACGATCGCTTTTTCGGACAATCCTCCTTCGCAACCCACTGTATCGCCAACCGGCGCAACGTCGTGAAGGTCAGCGCCGAAGCGCCGCTTGAACTTCTGGGGCCCTTGGGATGCGGCGTCATGACGGGCGCCGGTACGGTATGGAACGCCCTGCGCGTTGGTCCCGGCGACAGCTTTGCCGTTCATGGCGCCGGCGCGGTCGGCCTGAGCGCCGTGATGGCCGCGCGCGTGGCAGGAGCGACGACTATCATCGCCGTCGATGTCGTACCATCGCGGCTTGCGCTGGCACGAGAACTCGGCGCCACGCATGTGGTAGATGCAACACAAGAGGACAGCGTCGCCGCGATCCGCAGCATCACCAAGGGCGGCAGCGGCTTTGCATTGGATACGACCGGCCGCCCCGGCGTCATGCAGGGCGCGGTATCCGCATTGCGACAGCGCGGAGTAGCCGCCCTCGTCGCCGCGACGGAGCCGGTTCTGCAACTCGATCTGCACGACTTGCTGGCGGGCTGCAAATCCCTGGTCGGCGTGATCGAGGGCGGCGGCGTTGCAAACGACGTCATCATCCGTTTGATAGACCTGCACTCCAAGGGACTGTTTCCCTTTGAACGCATGGTCCGAATGTATGACGCCAGCCAGATCAACGAGGCTGTCAAAGACGTCCTGGCGGGGACCACGATCAAGCCGATCCTGCGGTTCGACACTATTCGCGGAAAGTGACGATCCGCTCGAGCCATCAGCTTTTATATTGACAATCCGACAAATATAACTCGATAATAATGTCCATAAGAAAAGCTTAATATGCAAAAGGAGGGGAAAGCATGAGCAAGAATCTAGCGATCTGTGTGCTTCTGGCGTCAACTGCGATGAGCACATCGGTGCGTGCGCAGGCGGTAGCAGGAGACAGCGAGAATCAGGCGCCAACCGACGATATCATCGTGACAGCTCAAAAGCGCAGCGAGCGCCTGAGCGAAGTGCCGCTTTCGGTGACCGCCGCAACCGGTGAACAGTTGGAGCGATCCGGCGTGACGTCGCCGGCGGATCTCGGCAAGGTCGTCACCGGCTTTTCCTACCAGCCGAGCAACTACGGTGCGCCAGTATATTCCATCCGGGGCGTGGGCTTTTTCGACAACGCGGCGGCTGTGGCCCCGACCGTATCGGTCTACGTTGATCAGGCGCCGCTTCCCTATCTGGTGATGACGCCGGGCGCGACTCTCGATCTTGAGCGGGTCGAAGTATTGAAGGGGCCACAGGGTACGCTTTTCGGCCAGAACTCAACAGGCGGTGCGATCAACTTCATCGCCGCGAAGCCCACGCATCAGTTGTCATTTGGCGCCACGGGCGATTATGGCCGATTCGGCAGGGCCGATTTCAATGGCTTCATCAGCGGTCCGCTGTCCTCCACGCTTGGCATCCGGCTCTCGGCGCGAACCGAACAGGGGGGAGCCTGGCAGAGGAGCTTGAGCCGTCCGAATGATCGGCTCGGCGACCGCAATTTCACCGCAGGACGCGTCATCCTTAAATGGGAACCCAGCAGCGTCGCGCGTCTGGAACTCAATGTGAACGGCTGGCTCGACAAGAGCGAGACCCAGGCGGCGCAGTATCTCTTCTATTCGCCGACCAGGCCGGCGGCCGCGGGTGGCTATACCGACCTCGAGGCGGTCCTGCTGGCGACGCCCCCGGCACCCGACGACAATCGGGCCGCGGATTGGGACGCGGGCCGCAGCTACCGCCAGGACAGCAAGTTCGGCCAGATTTCCTTGCGTGGTGACTTCGATCTGTCCGATCATGTCCAGCTGACGACTATCACCACCTACTCGCACCTCAATTACCATCTGCCTGTCGATTCCGACGGCACGCCCTTCTCGAATTTCTACGGCACGACTCAGGCAAAAATCGATTCCGTGTCGCAAGAGATACGCTTCTCCGGCGACATGTCGGATGGAACGCTACGTTGGATGGTCGGCGGCAATTACGGTTTCGACGACACGTTGGAAAGCCGCAAGACCGAATTTATCGCGAGCAATAGCGGCATAGGTCCGTTGCGCTTCAGCGAATTCCGTGTCTTCAACAATGTGGATGTGGAAACAGCCGCGGTCTTCGGGAGCTTGGAATATAAGCTGACTTCGACCATTTCCGTCCAGGGTTCCGCCCGATACACCAGCCAGGACCGGACGGCGGAGGGCTGTCTTGCCGACACCGGCAATGGCGAACTCGCCCGAGCATATAGCCTGATATCGACATCCCCGCAGTCCGCCGGACGATGCGTGACCTTTCAGTCGCCGGTGCCCGCCGGGCCGCCGCCGTTCGTTCCTGTGGGCGGATTTGTGCGGCGCACGCTCAATGAGGACAATGTGTCCTGGAGAGGCAATCTCAGCTGGCGGCCGAACGACGACCTGCACCTTTATGCCAACGTGACGAAGGGCTACAAGGCTGGGTCCTTCTCCTCCCTGCCCGTGATTTTCAGCGGCCAGTACACGCCTGTTCCGCAGGAAGCGGTGGTCGCCTACGAAGCCGGCGTCAAGGCATCCCTGCTTGATCGCAAGCTACAGCTCGCTGGGGCAGCCTTCTACTATGATTACACCGACAAGCAGATACTGGGATATGTCCTGACGCCCTTCGGCAACCTGCCGGGCCTGGTCACCATCCCGAAATCGCGCGTGGCCGGCGGAGAACTCAGCTTCACGTTAAGGCCGATCTCCGGGCTGACCATCAACGCCAGCGCCACATATGTCGACTCGAAGGTAAGAGGCTCCTATGTGACGCGAGATCCCTATTCTGTCCCGATCGACATCGCGGGCTACCAGTTTCCGAACAATCCGAAATGGCAGACGACCACCGACATCGAATATGCCTTTCCGTTCAGTGGTAGCCTGCGGGGCGTCCTTGGCGGCAATGTCAGCTATCGCAGCAGCACGACGGCGACGTTCGGCGGCGGGTCCGCCTTCCAGATCCCCAGCTATGCCCTGGTGGACCTTCGCGCGGGCATGGAAACTGCCGACGGTCGGTGGAGCGCTCAACTGTATGGCCGCAACATTTTCGACAAATTCTACACCACCAATGTCTCCCATGTCGTTGATACGGTCTCGCGCGTGACTGGCCGGCCCGCGACTTATGGTATTCGGCTATCCTACCGATACTGAGTGCCGCCCGCCTAGAGCATCGTGCGCAAAAGCGGGAACCGGTTTTGCGCAAAAAAACGATGCGACAACAAAGCGCTAGAGCGCGCTGCGTCCGATTTAACGCAGCGCGCTCTAGCGAGCCAGAAGGACTTACCGATACGATGGCATATAACCGCAAGAAAATACCCGAAAGCGTCCTGGTTTTCGGCGCAGCCGGCCGCATTGGAGGACCATTGGCGCGATTTGTCGCGCACGAAGCGCCCGATGTGCGCCTGCGTCTCGCCACGCACGGCGCGGACAAGGTCGCGGCACTACAATCCGCCTTTCCAGCCGCAGAGGTCGTCGTGGCGGATTATGGCGATCTTCCATCCCTGAAAGCTGCGGTCGACGGCATGGAGGGCGTATTTGCCGTAGCGCCGAGCGGCACGGGCGAACGGGTGGCGACGGGAAATATGATTGCGGCCCTCAAGGGATCGCCCGCCCTGGTGCACTTCATCCGCCTTGTGGGGCTGACGCCAGGCGCCAACCCGCATCGGATTCCGGCCAGGCTAAGGGCTATGTCAAGCTTGCCGGTCGAGCATGCATTGGCCAAGTCCATGCTGGACGAAAGCGGTCTGCCGGTCACCTATCTCAATTGCGGCGCCACTTTCATGGACAATTTCATCCTGTTCGGAATGACGGAGGGTCTGCGCCGCGATCGGACCCTCATCTGGCCTGAAAGATTGATTCCGTGGCTCGATACCCGAGACCTGGGCGAATGCGGCGCACGCCTCCTGCTCTCGGACAATCACCGGCATATCGGTCAATTCCATACCCTCAACAATGGTCAGGACATCCTGCGCTTCCAGCAGGTGGCTTCCTTGATGAGCGAGTTGTGGGGCGAACCCATCGGCTATGACGGAACAAGGGAAAGCTTCTTCGCGCGCTATGCACATATCGGTCCGCGCCTCGAAATTCTGTGGGAGTTTTTCCAATATGAGCAGGACAACGAGGTGGCCTGGGCCCGCAACGATTGCCTGGAACAGATCCTCGGTCGCAAACCGACAAGTCTTCGCGAATGGCTTATCGAACACAGGGACGTCTTGCTCGGGAACTGATCGCGGCTGTCCGGACACTGTTTGTCAGGTGAATATCATCTTTGCGAGACGGTCCGCTATGACAGCTTCCGCATCGGCGACGATGCGCGAGATCAGTGACTGGCAAGTCGGAATGTCATGGATCAACGCCTGGACCTGGCCTGCCCAGATCAGCCCTGCATCCATGTCGCCCGTTTCAAGCGCCGTGCGGCCCCTTGCGCCCGCTACCAGCGCCCGGACATCATCGAACGTCGCGTCAGGCTGCTCGCCCAATTCGCGCACCTGGTCGGAAACGCTGTTCTTGACGACCCGCGCCGTATTCTTGAATTTTCTGAAGATGAGGTTTGTCGAGCGCTCGTCATTTTCGAGAAGTGCCTGTTTGATCCGATCGTGAATCGGGGCTTCCACCGTTGCGCAGAATCGCGTCCCCATATTGATGCCGTCAGCCCCCAGCGCGAGCGCGGCCGCCAGCCCGCGACCGTCGCCGAAGCCTCCGGATGCAAGCATCGGTATGCGCAATTTCTCCGCCGCAGCCGGAATAAGGATCAGGCCGGGAACATCATCCTCCCCCGGATGACCGGCGCATTCAAAGCCGTCGATCGAAACCGCGTCCACACCCATGCGCTCGGCGGACAGCGCATGTCGAACCGCCGTGCATTTGTGAACGACCAGGATGCCGTGGCTCTTGAAATGATCGACATGTTCCTGGGGCTTGTAACCCGCCGTTTCGACGATACGCACCCCACTGTCGATGATGGCCTGCCGATATTCGGCATAGGGCGGCGGCGAAACGGATGGGAGGATCGTGAGATTTACGCCGAAGGGTTTATCGGTCATGGCCCGGCAACGTTCGATTTCGCGTCTCAGCGCGTCCGGGCTGGGCTGCGTCAGCGCCGTCAGGATGCCGAGGCCCCCGGCGTTGGAGACGGCAGACGCCAACTCAGCCCGTCCCACCCACATCATCCCGCCCTGGACGATGGGATGCTCGATACCGACAAGTTCGGTGAAACGCGTGGACAGGCCCATCAGCTACAACCCGGCCGCTCTTGCGGCTTCGCCCACTTGGAATACATGAGATCGCCTCCTGGCTTCTTGCACAGAAGCGGCGAATTTGCCCGAATGAGCGCTTCCCGAGCTATCTGCATGGCGCAGCACCTGTGCCCCGCGCGCACTTGTTCACACCGGGTGATCGAGAATATCCCGCGCAGGAGCCAGTCTCGACAGTAAACGGGCGGCGCATGCGTGCAGTGCGTCGAGCGCCGGTTGCATTTCCAGCCCGGGGTGGGTCATCGATAGCGAAATTGCGGCCACCACCTGTTCCCCGATACGGACCGGCACCGCATAGCAGACCAGATCGTCGGCGATTTCCCGATCATCGACCGCAAAATCCTGACGGCGCGCCTTGGCCAGCAGCCTATGGATATGCTTAGGGTCGATGACCGTCCGTCTGGTCAATGCCACGAAGGGGCTGGCGGCAAGATAGGCTTCGCGTTCGGCGCGCGGCAAATTGGCGAGAAGCACTCTGCCGATAGCGGAACAATAGGCCTCCAACTGTCCGCCTTCCTGCGTGAAGAGCGGCGTTCCGCCTCCATGTTCCTTGACGATGTAGGTGATCATGTCTCCGTCCATGACGCCAAGATGCGCCGTGGCTCGACAGTCTCGCGCCAATCGCCGCAGCAGCGGTCGTGCCGAGGCTGCCAGAATGGCGGACGGGGCGCTCTGCCTGGCCAACTTACTGAGCGCGAGGCCTGCCATATAGTGACCGCGCTGCGCGGGCGCGACCAGACCGTGGCTGCGCAGCATCTGTACCATGCGGTAAGCGGTGGAGGTGGGCAAGCCGAGCCTGTCGGCATGCACATTCAGCGGCGTTCGCGCTTCGTCCCGCACGAGACTGTCGAGCAGCCTAAGCAAGCGGTCGATAGCCTTACTCTCTTCCATGCGTGCATCATATTCCCGCCATTTGGGAAGATGCAAGCCAGGTGAAATTGCGAAACCGCCGACCACCCATATACTGACCCCCGAATTTTACGACAATTTGGGAGGGACCATGCGCGCGCAAAGCTTCGAGGCCGCGGCAGCCGACCTACGTAACGCATATCGGCACGGCGCCATTGCGCCGTTGCGTGATGTGCTGGACGTGAGCGACGGAGATGGCGCTTACAGGGTGCAGGAAATCAACACCCGACTCTGGGAAGCCGAAGGGCGGCGCATTGTCGGCCGCAAGATCGGGCTGACCGCCAAGGCTGTGCAGGCGCAGTTAGGCGTGAACCAGCCCGATTACGGCGTGTTGTTCGATGACATGCAGATTGCCAATGGTGGCGAACTCAACGCCTCCAAGGTCCTCCAGCCGAAGGCGGAGGCGGAGATCGCGCTCATCATGGCGCGGGACGTCGACGATGTGGAGATTGACGCGGCGGGGATAGCGGCCGCTACCGCATTTGCCACGCCCGCCATTGAGATCGTCGACAGCCGCATCGCCGACTGGAAGATCAGCTTTGCAGATACCGTGGCGGACAACGGATCATCGGCCTTTTTCGTGCTGGGAGAGGAACGGCGGCGGCTCGAAGGGCTGGACCTTTATACCTGCGGCATGGTGCTGGAGATCAATGGCGAGATCGGCTCGCTGGGTGCCGGCGCCGCTTGTCTGGGGCATCCGCTGAACGCTGCCGCCTGGCTGGCGCGAACCCTCGCCGGGCGGGGCGAGCCGCTGCGCGCGGGCGACGTCGTGCTGACGGGCGCGCTTGGTCCCATGGTGGCGATCAACCCTGGGGATGAGGTGCGCGCCATCATTGGCGGGATCGGCACCTGCCACTTCACCTATAGCGGGGAACGCGCATGAGCAGCAAAGTGAAGGTAGCGATCATCGGATCGGGCAATATCGGCACCGACCTGATGATCAAGATCATCCGCACGTCCGACATCCTGGAGATGGCGGCGTTCGTGGGCATCGATCCAGCGTCGGACGGGCTGAAGCGTGCCGAGCGCCTGGGCGTCGCCACCACCGCCGACGGTATTGACGGGCTGGTCGCCCTGCCCGTCTGGCCCGACATCGGCATCGTCTTCGACGCCACGTCGGCCGCTGCGCAT
>DATFDS010000290.1:0-2193 GCA_035251955.1 Sphingobium sp.
GCCGCTTCGGTGATCGGCGCCTTCTATTATCTCAAGATCATCAAGACGATGTATTTCGACGAGCCGGCCGCTGCCTATGAAGCACGGGGCGGAGCGGTCGAGAATATCATCCTGACCGCCTGCGCCGTGGTGATCGTGATCGGCTATCTGCTCAACCCTGTACTCGACAAGGCGAGCGCGGCGGCCGCGGCGTCGCTGTTCTGACCGACATTCGCTTCGTCGAGGAGACCGGCTCCACCAACGCCGACATGCTGGCCCTGGCGGAGCAGGGCGCTGCCGAAGGCATGTGGTTGCGGGCGGGCAGGCAGACCGGCGGCCGGGGCCGCATGGGCCGTAGCTGGGAAAGCCCGGCCGGCAATCTTCATTGTTCGACGTTGGTGCGCGTCCATGCCGCCGATCCGCCGCTGCATACGCTGGCGCTGGTCGCGGCCAACGCCGTACATGCTTTGCTGGCGCCGCTTTGCGAAGGGCAGGCCCGGATCAAATGGCCCAACGACGTGCTGGTGGATGGCGCGAAGATCGCCGGCATCCTGCTGGAACGATCAGGCGACGCCGTCATCATCGGTATCGGCATCAATGTGACAGGCCATCCGACGGCGCTTGACCGTCCGGTAACCAGCCTGGCCGCACAGGGCTTGGCGGATGCGGATGCCGGCGCCTTGTTGGAGCGGCTGGCACTGCTGTTCGGTCACTGGCTGGGAATCTGGCGGGCACAGGGGCTGGAGCCGGTGCGCGCCCACTGGCTTGTCAATGCGCATACCGCCGGCACGCCGATGCGGGTCGTCCAACCCGATGGCGACGTGGTCGAGGGCACATTCGATACGCTGGACCGGCAGGGCATGCTGATCCTGCGCTTGGCGAATGGCGACGCGCGTGCCATTCATGCCGGTGATATCCTTCTCATTTGAACCCCGGGGGACCGGCCATGCTTCTCGCGATCGACGCGGGTAACACCAATGTGGTTTTTGCGCTGCTCGACGGGCGGGAGATCCGCGCGCGCTGGCGCATCGCGACCGATCCGCGCCGCACGGCGGACGAATATGCGGTGTGGCTCAACCAGCTGCTGATGCTGGAAGGCTATGCGATCAGCGATGTCGATGCGGTGATCATCGCGACCGTGGTGCCGCGCGCGCTGCACAATCTGCAGGTGCTGGCCGAGAAATATTTCAAGGTGACGGCGCGGATCGCGGGGCAGCCGCCGGTGGAATGGGGCATCGAGCTGGATGTGGCCGAGCCCGCGTCGGTCGGTGCCGACCGGGTTGTAAACGCCATCGCCGCCCACCATCTTTACGAAGGCGACCTGATCGTCATCGATTTCGGCACTGCGACGACTTTCGACGTCATCGACTATCATGGCAGCTACAAGGGCGGCATCATCGCGCCAGGCATCAACCTGTCGCTCGACGCGCTGGTCGCGGCGGCGGCGAAGCTGCCCAAGATCGCGATCGCACCGCCGGAGAACCGGTCGGTTATCGGGCGCACCACGGAGGCGCAGATGCATATCGGCGTCTTCTGGGGCTATGTGGCGATGATGGAAGGCCTGGTCGCGCGGATGCGGACGGAAATCGGTCGTCCCGCCAAGGTGATTTCGACGGGCGGCCTGGCCGTCCTTTTTGACGAGAATAGCGATATTTTCGATGCAATCGCGCCCGACCTCACCATTCAGGGGTTGGGGCTGCTGCACGAACGGAGTTTGAAAGACTGATGACACCCGGTGATGAGCTGCTTTTCCTGGCCCTGGGCGGGTCGGGCGAAATCGGCATGAATGTCAATCTGTACGGTTGCCAGGGCAAATGGGTGATGGTCGACCTGGGCCTCACCTTCGCAGATCCCGCCTATCCGGGGGTCGAACTCGTGCTGCCGGATCTGGGTTTCATCGAGCAGCGGCGCGAGGACCTGCTGGGCATCGTGCTGACTCATGGGCATGAAGATCATATCGGGGCGATTCCCTATCTGGCCGCGGACCTCGGCGTGCCGTTGT
Source organism: Sphingobium sp. (assembly GCA_035251955.1). Lineage (GTDB taxonomy): Bacteria > Pseudomonadota > Alphaproteobacteria > Sphingomonadales > Sphingomonadaceae > Sphingobium. The sequence goes on from DATFDS010000290.1 coordinate 1,982, forward strand.
ACGCAACGCCCTTTACCGCAGGGCTGATCCGGCTGAAGCTCGAGGAAGAAGGGCTGACCGAGGAGGTCGAACTCATCGTCATCGACAATGAGGGCAGCTTTGCTCTGGGGCCGTTCGGTTTCCGCTATGTGCCGCTGGCGCATTCCATTCCCGAAGGCAATGCGGTGCTGATCGAGACGCCCTTTGGCCGCATCTTCCACACAGGCGACTGG
>DATFDS010000291.1:0-2514 GCA_035251955.1 Sphingobium sp.
CTCGACATGGAGATGCTGAAACGTCCGGTGAATGTCGGCTTTTCGGGCGGCGAGAAGAAGCGCGCCGAAATGGTACAGATGGGCATTCTCGACCCCAAGCTGGCGATATTGGACGAAACCGACTCCGGTCTCGACATCGACGCGCTCAAGATCGTGGGCGCGGGCATCAACGCCATCATGCGCAAGCCCGACAAGGCAGTGCTGCTCATCACCCACTATCAGCGCCTGCTCGACTATGTGAAGCCGGACTATGTCCATGTCCTCGCCGCTGGCCGGATCGTGAAGTCGGGCGGCCCCGAACTGGCGATGGAACTGGAACGCGAGGGTTATGCGGAGGTGGTCGCCGCATGAGCGCCGCAGGCATCTCGCTTTCTCTCCGCGTCTCCGCGTCTCCGCGTGAGAAAATTTTGTTCACGCGGAGGCGCGGAGGCGGGGAGGAGGTTCAGCCATGACTGCGCTCGCCCTACCCACGCGCCGCCAAGAGGAATGGCGCTACAGCGATCTGGAGGCTGTCGCCTCCGTCTGGCCGCTGCCCGCGCCGGTGCGCATTGATGTCGCCGCCGGGGAAAGCGCGCACCACCATCTGTTGCAGGATGCGGCTGACGGCGCGGCGGCGGTGCATGATTATGCGATCAGCGTCGCGGACGGGGCGCGCTGCGACTTCCATGTCCTCAACATCGGCGGGAAATTCGGCCGCGTGACCTTCACCGTCACGCTGGGCAAGGGTTCGCATTTCGAGCTGAACGGCGCGATCATCGGCGGCGGTGACCAGACACTGGAGATCATCACCGCCGTCACCCATGCGAAGCCAGACTCGACCAGCGGTCAGACCATCCGATCGATCCTGGGCCAGCGCGCCACCGGCAGCTATCTCGGCTCCATCAATGTCGCCCGCGATGCGCAGCGCACCGACGCGTTCCAGTCGGTAAAGGCGATGCTGCTTGACCGGACCGCCACGGCCAACGCCAAGCCGGAGCTGGAAATCTACGCCGACGACGTCAAATGCGCCCATGGCGCGACCGTGGGCGAACTGGACAAGCAGGCGCTGTTCTACATGGCGTCGCGGGGCATGGACCCGGCGACGGCCAAGACGCTGCTGCTGAAGGCCTTTGTCGCGGGCGTGTTCGACGACGTGGCCGACGAAGCGGTCAAGGACAGGCTCGAAGCCGCCGCGATCGCCAAGCTGGAGACGCTGGTATGACGGAAGAAACCGAAAAGCCCCTCCCCTTCAGGGGAGGGGTTGGGGTGGGGGCCGACCAGACGCTCGCTTCGCTCGCGACCCACCCCAACCCCTCCCTTGAAAGGGAGGGGCTAATAGGGGTGCGCCACGACTTCCCCGGTGTCGGGAACTGGCATTATCTTGACAGCGCCGCCACCGCGCAGAAGCCCCATGCGGTGATCGACGCCATCGCCCGCGCCTATGGCCCGGACTATGCGACGGTTCATCGCGGCGTCTATGAGCGCTCGGCCAATATGACGCTCGCTTATGAAGCCGCGCGGCGCAAGGTCGCGAACTTCATCGGCGCGGCGTCGGACAGCGAGATCGTCTACGTCCGCGGCGCGACCGAGGGCATCAACCTCATCGCCCAAAGCTGGGCAGGCACGCAGTTGAAGGCGGGCGACCGCATCCTGCTCTCGATGCTCGAGCATCACAGCAATATCGTCCCCTGGCAGATTGTGGCGGAGAAAGTGGGAGCGCAGATCGACGTCGTACCGCTGACCGCCGACGGCAAGATCGACCTCGACGCCATGGCCGCTATGATCACGCCACAGCACAGGATGGTCGCGCTGGCCCATGTGTCGAACGTGCTGGGCAGCGTCCTCGACGTCCGCCGCGCCGCTGACATAGCCCACAGCGTCGGCGCGAAAATCCTGATCGACGGCTGCCAGGCCGTGCCGCGCCTCGCCGTCGATGTGCAGGCGCTGGACTGCGATTTCTACGTCTTTTCCGCGCACAAGCTCTACGGCCCGACCGGCATCGGCGCGCTCTGGGGGCGGAAGGACCTGCTCGACGCCATGCCGCCCTATCAGGGGGGCGGGTCGATGATCGACAAGGTGACGTTTGAAAAGACCACCTACGCCCCCGCGCCGACGCGGTTCGAGGCCGGGACGCCGCATATCACCGGCGTTGTCGGCCTGTCGGCGGCGATCGACTATGTGCAGGCCATCGGCCTCGACGCGATCCATGCCCATGAATATGCGCTGGTGGCCAAGGCGCGGACGGCGCTGGAGAGCCTCAACAGCGTGCGCGTTTTCGGGCCGGAGGATACGGCGGGCATCCTCTCCTTCGAGGTCGAGGGGGTGCATCCGCACGATGTCGGCACCATATTGGACGAAACGGGCGTGGCGATCCGGGCGGGGCATCATTGCGCACAGCCGCTGATGCGCCACCTCGGCGTCGAGGCGACCGCACGGGCCAGCTTCGGCATCTACAGCGACGAGGGCGATGTGGATGCGCTGGTCAAAGGTATTGAACGAGTGAGGAAGATCTTCGGTAATGGCTGAGGAACGGAA
>DATFDS010000292.1:0-3000 GCA_035251955.1 Sphingobium sp.
ACGCGGCGCGGCGTCTCCGACATCAGGCGGCGTGCCGCGTAAGCCTGCAGCAAGCCGGTGGTAAAGTAGCCGCCGGTCGCGATCAGCGTGCTCTTGACCATCACATTGTTTCCGGTTCCGACGCAGACGTCGATGGAGCGATGGACCTGGCGGCGTTCGCGCGGAGGCGTTTCGGGAGTGATCGACGTCGCCATCGCGTCAAGTATCCCGTACAGCTGGTCATCTGGAATCCACTGGAACTGCACCTTGTAGGCGCGCTCCAGTTCAAGCTCCTTCTTGTAGAGTTCCTGGTTCCACATCGCGACCGACATCTTGCAGTTGCGCACGCGGCCATCGGCGGCGAACCAGATGGGGTTGGACGTACCGCCCCAGTTCGACGCCTTGAGCACCCGGTTGGACGGCGTCACGATGTCGCTGGTCTCGATGCCGGGATAGCGGACCAGTTCGTTGTCCTGGAGGTAATAGGCCGGGTGGCGGACGGCATCGAGAATGGTCTGGGCGGATGCCACGGTCGGCACTGCCTGCGCTACCTCGGTCAAGTCGAGCGTATCGACCCCCGGGGTATCAAGGCAGAAACGTGCCCCAATCTCGCTGCCGCCGTACATGTAGGACATGGACGGAATTAACGCGAGGCCGGCCTTGGCAAACTCGCGACCATATTCGTTGCGGAGCTTGACCACCCAGTGCTGCTCGCCAGTGGTATCAAGATAGTGGACGCCTGAGCGCAGCGCCGCCTCGACCACGGGCGTCCCGAAGCGCATGAACGGGCCAACAGTGTTGCACACGACCTTGCGGCCCGAGAACAGCTTGACCAGTTCGTCGACGTCGTTATCGACGACGCGGATCTCGTACCGCGCATCCTCGATGCCGGGGACGATGCTACAGGCCTTTTCGATCTTCTCGCGATTGCGGCCGGCGGCGATGAAGGGCACGCTCAGGTCGCGCAGATGCTCCATGACCAGGCGGCCGGTATAACCGCTCGCGCCGTAGACGACGACGGGATAGTCGGATGCCACTGTTTCGATTCCTCTCTTGCGTATCTGTTGCCGGGATGCGGCTCAGGCGTGGCCGAACTCGGTTTCGCGGTGCAGGCGCGAGAGCAGGAAGCCGTAATGCATCTGGAGGAGGTTGTTTTCGCCATCCTCGATCTGCTGGGCCTGCGCATCGCGCATCAATTTCTCGATCGGATATTCACGGGTCAGGCCGTTGCCGCCGAACAGCGCCATGCATTCGCGCAGGACGTTCAGCATCTCGGTGTTGCAGAACGACTTGCCAGCCGCCGTGTAATAGGGGTGCGGCACCGGCGAGCAGCGCGTATACATCGCGACCTGCCGCGCCATTGCCTTGATCGCCTCGACCTTCATGCCGATGCCGCCGAGACGGAACTGCGTCAGCTGCAGATCCGACAACACCGCTCCGCCTTGCTTGCGCTCGTTGGTATATTCGAGCGCCAGCTCGAAACCGGCGCGGGCAAGGCCGGCGGCGAGATGGTTGAGGTTGGTGCCGGCATGTGCCCATGTCTGCGCGTGGGTGAATTCATATTCGTCGCGCGTCGCGGTCGCGAAGCGGCGCGGCACGCGCACATTGTCGAAGTAGATTTCTCCCTGTGGCAAGGGCCGCTTGCCCAGCTTCTCCAGCGGCTTGCCCCGCGTGACGCCCTTGATGTCGAGCGGAACGATGGCATTGCACCCGAACGTGTTGCCGTTCGCATCCCAGTAGCCGTCCCCATAGTCGGCGACGATGTCGACCAGTGCGACCTGTGCCACAGCCCCGTTCGAGACCCAGGCCGAACTCTGGCCGTTGATCACGATCTCGTCGCCTATGAATCTGGCCTGGAGGTTGCCCTTGTTGCCCTTCGAGCCAGGAAAACGTTCTTCGGCGTACAGATTGAGGCCGTCCGACCCGCGGTCCGGCTGCGTCGCACACCAGCACCCCAGCTTGCCCTCGCACAGGTCGATCAGTTCCTGCCTGCCGCTCATCTTGGCGACGAACAGCGGCATGCCTCCCGCACCGGCGGACGTCGCCAGGCCGGCATCGCCCCAGGCGAGTTCCTGGACGATGAGACCCTCGATCCGCGCCGCCTGCGCCGGTTCCAGACCGATCAGGCCGTCAGGACCCAGACCGAGCTTCGAGATTTCCAGTTGGAAGTCCCAGAACGGTGATCCCGGCGCATAGGCCTCCTGGGCGGGAAGCGCATCGATAAGCTTGCCGATCGGGCGCATGACGTCCCGGGCAAAGCGATGCGTCGCGTCCTGCGCGGCCAATTCTTCTTCGGTCAGGTCGGCGTCGAATCCCGCCCTCCCGGTACAAGGGAAAGGAACGTGCTGCGGCACTTCCATGATTTTTATCCTCTTCGATCAGGGCGCCGTCTGCGCCTCTCACTTCGTCAGAATGTTCACCGTGACGACGGCTTCCTCGACTCCCATCGAGCCGCCGCCATTTTCCTGTAGCGCCACCCGGGCGTTTGCCACCTGGCGCGGGCCGGCCTCACCGCGCAGCTGCGTGACCAGTTCGTGGATCTGGCCCAGCCCGGTGGCACCGATCGGGTGGCCCTTCGATTCAAGGCCGCCCGACGGGTTCACCGGCACCCGTCCGCCGATGCTCAGTTCGCCGCGCTCCGCAGCCGGACCCGCGCCGCCCATCGGGGTCAGGCCCAGATATTCAACCGCCATGATCTCGCCCATCGCGGTCGCGTCATGCACTTCGACGACCGACACGTCCTGCGGCCCCAGTCCGGCACGCTCATAGGCCATGGCGGCAGTGCGGCGGCAGACCGCCCGCTCGAACTCCTCGGCCTTGCGCGGCGTTGCCGTGGAAATTGCCGTGGCGGCGACGGTAATGGCGCGCTCGCGGCGGCCACCCAGGCGCTTCAACCCGGTTTCGGTGCAGACGATCACGGCCGCCGCACCATCGGAGACCGGCGAGCACATCGGCATCGTCAGCGGGAAAGTAATCGGCGGCGCGGCCAGCACTTCGTCGATCGTAAAGGGCTTGCGATAC